>DATIFQ010000064.1:0-19092 GCA_035455185.1 Bryobacteraceae bacterium
TACGTTTTGAGCGCGTGCGTGTCGGCCGATATTTGCCAGCGCTTCCTGCGCGACGCGGAAGACCGCCTGGTGAGCGCCGGGGGGCAAGCTCCCGTTGAGAGGAAGCTTGCCGATCCGGAAATCGATTTGCGCGCCGGTGCGGAAACCGAGCGCTCCGCACTGGCGTTTCAGGGCTTCGACCAGGCCGGTGTTCTCCAGCGGAGTCGCGCGAAGCTGATCGAGCATCGCCTCCATCTCGGCCATCGCCTCGCGCGCCGAGTTGCGGACTTCATCCAGCGCAGCTCTGGCGCCGGCGGAGTCTTGGTCAAATCGCACCTGCGCGGTTGCGGCCGCAGTCTGCACTACGAAGATCTGCTGCTTGATGGAGTCGTGCAACTCCCGCGCCAGCCGGCTGCGTTCCTCACGGCTTGCGGCCTGCCGGATCTGTTCCTCATATTGGGAGCGCAGCCGGTCCGTGTGAGATCGGTTGGCGCGGCCGAAGAGGCTGGTCAGCGGTGAGAATGGGGTTACTGAGTCACTCTCCGCGGTCCGCCACAGGTAGAGGAACACCAGGAGGATGCAGTTGAGCACCGCGGCAGGCAACTCCGCGGGCAGAGGACTCCAGACGGCATCCTGCTGAAGAAGCACGACGACGAGGATCACGGCGTGTCCTGCGGCGATCCAAAGCAGACCACGGCGTCTGGATCCGGGATCCGGCACCGTCGCGAGCGCGGCGGAAAAACAACCGGCAGCAACCAGCATCGACCCCAGCACCCGGATCAGCGACGCCCTGATCGAAAGTTCCGCGGCAGGGCCTCCGCCGAGCCACATGGGACCCCAGGCGATCAGCAGAAAGCCTGCAAACCAGGCGAGGGCAGCGTACGCCCAATAGACGATGCGCGTGTCGACCGCATCGGCCCGTTGTCTCGTCCACATGCCCTCAGTCTACGGCTGCGCCGCGAGTTCCACATCACGCAATGGACCGAGTAGAGCATCCCCCGTTTGGGGGAGGCTCCGACCGGGCCGGGGCTGCGAAGTTCTACAGAATTCCGCCGCCAATCGCAAGGCGGAAGATGCCAAAGACGGTCGCGACGCCGCAGCAGACAACGCCGACGGTAGCGCCGGTGCGGTTGCCATCGTTCGCGGTGGCGAGCGCGACGATGCTCACCACAAGGCCCACCACCGAGAACGGGATGTTGAGCCAATTCAGCGACCCGAGACAAGGGAGAAACGCGACGATCATTCCGAGGATCGCCAGGATACCCCAGACCATGCTCACGACCTGCAACATTTGTTTGCTCTACCTCCTGGAGGAACCGGCCGCAGCATGGTAATCGCGAAGACGACGCTATTGATCGCGAAAAAGACATACAGCACAGGCCCGGCCCTGTTTGCGGACCATGCACCAGATGCGTCGCCGCGCGAGAACCGGAGAAAGCTGCGAGTCAAGCCACATGCCGGGCATTCACGGTTGTATTTCGCTTTCCATTCACAGACGGGCGTCCAACCGGCGATTTGTTTCTCTGCGAACAGCCACGGGGCGGCCAGCAGTGCGGCGCCCGCGAGGCTGAGTATCATCCACACGATTGTTAGAGACAACCGTACCTGCTGCCGGGCTGGCATTGGGCGATTCATGAACGGCTCGCCCGCGCAGTATATCACCCCGTCACGCGCAACGGGCTGATAGACTCAAGAGAGTCAGGTATGTTGTCCATCGTCATTCCGATTCACAACGAGGAGCCGTCGATTCTTCCGCTGTACGACCGGCTCACGGCGGTGCTCGAGAAGATCCATAGGCCATACGAGATCATTTTCATCGATGACGCGTCTAGCGACCGCAGTTTCGACTTGCTGGCCAACCTTGTGGAGACCGACGGGCGGCTGAAGGTGATCCGGCTGCGCCGGAATTTCGGCCAGACCGCCGCGCTGGCGGCCGGCTTCCACGAGGCAGAGGGGGACGTGATCATCTCGATGGACGGCGACCTCCAGCACGACCCGGACGACCTCCCGGCGCTGCTCGGTAAGATCGACGAGGGCTACGACATCGCGAGCGGCTGGCGGAAACAGCGGGTGGACAACGCCGTAACCCGAAAGATTCCGTCGCGGATCGCGAACTGGCTGATGGCGAAGGCCTCGGGGGTGGACCTTCACGATTTCGGGACGACCTACAAGGCCTACCGAGCAGAAGTGCTGAAGGACATCAACCTGTACGGCGAGTTGCATCGCTTCATCCCGGCGCTGGCGAGTTTTTATGGCGCGCGTGTGGCCGAAGTGCCGATCCGAAACACGCCGCGGGCAACCGGAGGATCACATTACGGGCTGAGCCGTACGTTTCGAGTGCTGTTCGACATTATCACCATCAAGTTCCTGCTGAAGTATTTCACGCGGCCGATGCATTTCTTCGGTAAGCTCGGGCTGGCGGGGACCACAGTTGGCGGATCGATTCTGGCGTACCTGTTCGTTCACAAATTGATGGGCGGACACATCATGACCGAGCACGGACCGCTGATGGTGCTGGGCGGGTTGCTGTTGCTGGCGGGCTTGATGATGTTCACCACGGGCTTGCTCGGAGAGGTGCTGATCCGGACGTACTTCGAGAGCCAGGGTCGCCGCATCTATGCGGTCCGGGAGATCCGCACCCGCCGGAAGCCGCCGGTCAAGGAGAAGGACCGGCCGGCGTGAAGCGGGCGGTAGAGCGCCCGGAGGCAGACGACTGACTGCGATCGTCTGCCCCAACCGAGCTTAGAAGTTCTGAGCGCGGTTCCAGTGGCCTTCGAAGAGACCTCTCATCGCCTCGCCGAGGCCTGGGTGATTGAACACGACCGAGGTCCAGGTCGGCTTGGTGATTACCGGATCGAGCAGCGCGATTAAACCCTGTGAGCTATCGAACAACGCGAGTTTCAACGGAAGAGACGCAGCCTGACGAACCTCGACGCCGGCCGCCTGGTATTCGCCGAGCCGCTGCCTGTGATCTTCACTTAGCGTGCCCGCCTCCAGAAGCAGACGGCAGGCGACGCCGCGCCCGCGGGCCTCGCGTACGAGTTGTTCGTCGAGCGGGTCCACCGCGTAAGGCGGCCTTGAAAATTCAAGATATTCGCGCTGCACTTCGGCGAGCATGCGGCGGTATTGGGTGGCGGTTTGCGTCGGCTCACTCACGATTTGCAGGAAATCGAGGGTGCCGCGCCCGCCCTTCACCTCACAGTAGGCGGTGTTGAGGTCCTCGGTGAGGCCCGCCGCCATGCGTCCCTGCTCGGTGAGTTCGTGTTCGAGTTGATCGCGCTTGCGGGCCAGGTAGCCTGGGATGGCGAGACTTGGCTCCACCGCCGAGAACAGCTTGGTTTTTTCCTGAACGACCTGCGCAAATCCTTTCTCGACGAGGCTGTCGAGCACTTCGTAGATCTTCTGCCGGGGCACATGGGCGCGAGCGGCCAGTTCGAGCGCCTTGAACCGGGGATGACCCACCAGCACCAGATAGGAGCGCGCCTCGTAGGCGTTGAGGCCGATCTGCTGAAGCCGCCGCCAGAACCGTTGGAAGTCAATCGCAGGAAGTTCTTCGTTCATTCAAGCCTCAGACCATTCACGATAGCAAACAGCCGCACTCCCGGGTGGGGGTGAAGGGGAGGCAGTCTGATACAATCACGGGTAAGAGCACTCTGGGGGTGCAACAACATGACGGCGCACTGGGACCTCCCGCATACACTGGGCGCACTCCGGCGCAGCGAGTTTTCCGACGAGCGGATCGGGCGGCGCAGCGTGAAAGACGAACTGCGCGAGAACCTGATCGAGCGATTGGGGACCGGGGAGACGCTGTTCCCCGGCGTGGTCGGCTACGACGACACGGTCATTCCGCAGATCGTCAACGCACTGCTTTCGCGCCAGAACTTCGTGCTGTTGGGACTACGCGGGCAGGCCAAGACGCGGATTCTCCGCATGCTAACCGGCCTGTTGGACCCGGCAACGCCCTGTATCGCGGGCTGCGAAATCCATGACAGCCCGTACCGTCCGATTTGCCGTCGCTGCCGGAACCTGGTCGAAGAGATGGGCGAGGAGACGCCGATCGCCTGGATGAAACCGGAGCAGCGATACGTAGAGAAGCTAGCGACGCCCGACGTAACGATCGCCGATATGCTCGGGGACATCGATCCCATCAAGGCGGCGCGGCAGGGCCATGACATTTCCGATGAGCTGACCGTCCACTACGGGCTGTTGCCGCGGGCAAACCGGGGCATCTTCGCGGTGAACGAACTGCCCGACCTCGCGGGCAAGATCCAGGTGGGGTTGTTCAACATCATGCAGGAGGGTGACGTGCAGATCAAAGGCTACCCCGTCCGGCTACCGCTCGACCTGCTGCTCGTGTTCACCGCGAATCCGGAGGACTACACCGCGCGCGGCAAGATCATCACCCCGCTTAAGGACCGTATCGGGAGTGAAATCCGGACGCATTACCCGCTTTCCGTGGAGGACGGCCTGGCGATCACCCGGCAGGAAGCCTGGGTTCAGCGCCCAGCAACGGTGAAGGTAGAGGTGCCGGCCTACATCGCCGAGGTTGTCGAGCAGCTCGCGTTTATGGCGCGTGAGGACAAGCGGATCGACAAACGATCCGGCGTATCGCAAAGGCTGCCGATCTCGGCCCTGGAGAACGTAGTTTCGAACGCAGAGCGGCGCGCGTTGCGATCCGGCGAGGACCTTGCAGTGCCGCGCGTCCTCGACATTTATGCGGCGCTGCCCGCGATCACCGGCAAGCTTGAACTCGAGTACGAGGGGGAACTAAAGGGAGGCGAAACGGTGGCGCGCGAGCTGGTGCGAATGAGCGTCGCAAAGGTCTACACGACCTACTTCGATGGCGCGAACGTGTCGGCGATCGTCCAGTGGTTTGAGCTGGGTGGGACTCTGAAGCTGGACGAGCTCGCCTCTTCCGGCTCGCAAGTGACTCAACTTGGGTCCATTCAAGGACTGATGGACAGAATCGGGCTGTTGGGAATTCGCCCCGGCGCCGAAGACGCCGAGCGCGCTTCCGCCGCCGAGTTCATTCTCGAGGGTCTGTACGCCCACCGGAGGATCAGCCGCACAGAAGAGCGCGGCTTCTTCGCGGAAGAGAAGAAACGCGAACCGATTCCTCCGGAGCCGGGCCGGCGTCCCGGCAATCGCAGGCAATATAACTGAGGGGAGGCGCCCGTTGAGATCAATCCGGTATTCGCGCTACACCGGCGAGGATTTCGGCATCAGCGCTGAGGATCTGCTCAACGCGCTTTCGGACTTCTTTCTTCGGAGCGGCTTCCAGCACGATCCCTACTCCTTTCAGGAATGGAACGAGAGCAGCCTCGAGAACCTCAAGGAGGCGATCCGGCGCGCGCTCGAACAGGGAATGCTCAGCAACGACGACCGCTTTGAGCAGATGATGCGAGCGCTCGAAAGCATGACGCCCGAGCAACTCGACCAACTGCTCGAACGGCTGGCGCAGAAACTTGCCGACGAGGGCTATATCAACATCGAGCCACAGCCGGAAGCGCCGCGGGCCGGCACGCTCGGCGACGGGCAGAACGAGCAGCGAATCCGAGTGGAAGTGACCGACAAGACGCTGGACTTCCTGGGGTACAAGACCCTCAAAGACCTGCTCGGCTCGCTTGGAAAGTCCAGTTTCGGCAGGCACGACACCAGGGAATTGGCGACAGGCGTCGAGGCGTCGGGGGCGGCCAAGCGCTACGAATTCGGCGACACTCTGAACCTGGACGTGTGCGCGACGTTGTTCTCGGCGATCCGGCGTGAAGGGCCGGGAGTGCCGCTGGCACTCGAGTATGAAGACCTGCACGTCCACCAGGCCGAGTACCAGAGCTCGTGCGCGACGGTTCTGATGCTCGATTGCAGCCACAGCATGATTCTTTATGGCGAGGACCGGTTCACGCCGGCGAAGAAGGTGGCGCTCGCGTTGGCGCACCTGATCCGCACGCAATACCCCGGCGACAGCTTGCGATGCGTGCTGTTCCACGACTCGGCCGAAGAGCTGCGCCTCAGCGAGTTGGCGCGGGTACAGGTGGGGCCGTACTACACGAACACGCGCGACGGGCTGATTCTGGCGCAACGGCTGCTGCGTCAAGAGAAGAAGGACATGAAGCAGATCGTCATGATCACCGACGGGAAGCCATCGGCGCTGACGCTGGACGACGGACGGATGTACCGGAACGCATTCGGACTCGACCCGCTGGTGATCAGCCGGACACTCGAGGAAGTGAGCCGCTGCAAGAAACAAGGGATTCTGATCAACACCTTCATGTTGGCGAGTGACTACGGGCTAGTAGATTTCGTGCAGAAGGTGACGGCGTTGTGCCGTGGCAAAGCGTACTTCACCACTCCTTACACGCTCGGCGAGTACCTCCTGCTCGACTATATGAACCGGAAGACACGAACGATTCATTGAGTCGAACATCCCGCTTGCCGGCGCCTGCGCGCGGACGGACAATCGTGGTCGAAGAGGTGGAATGAAAGCCACGCTCATTACCGCGGTGGCTTTGGCAGCCCTTTCCCTCGGGCAAGCGCAGCCCGTGATCGATGTGGGCGGGGTAGTGAACAACGCGAGTTACCGGAAGGCTGGCACGCCGGGATACGGGATCGCGCAAGGGTCACTATTCGCGGTATTCGGAGAGAGGCTGGGGCCGACGAACTTATTCGTTGCCGGGGCCTGGCCACTCGGGGAGTCGCTGGCAGGAACGTCGGTGGAAGTCACAGTAGGCGAGGTCACTCTCAAGGCGATTCCGGTGTATACGTCGGCACGGCAAGTCGGCGCGGTGCTCCGCTCGCACACGCCGGCGGGAGAAGGGACGATCGTCGTTCGTTACGACGGCGAGACAAGCGCTCCGGCCTCGATACGAATTGTTCCCCGCGCTTTCGGAATTTTCACGCAGAACTCAGCCGGCCATGGACCTGCGAATGCGCAGCAGGTTCGCGCGGACGCGAGGCGGCCGATGAACTCGGCGTCCGACCCAGCGCGCCCTGGCGAATTAGTCTGCCTCTGGGGGACGGGGCTCGGACCGGTGAGCGGAGACGAGGCGTCAGGGCCGCGACCGGGAGACATGGCCGTTGAGTTTAAGGTGCTCGTCGGAGACCGCCCAGCAGAGGTGGTTTACCGAGGTCGCTCGGGGTGCTGCGCCGGCATCGATGAAGTCTACTTTCACGTACCGGAAGGCGTTAAAGACTGCGCGGCCCCAGTTGTTATCCGCAGTGGAGGGCACACAAGCAATCTCGCGACCCTGGCGGTCGCCGATGAACACGGAGTGTGCGGAAATCCGGCGTTTCGCGCGCCGTGAGGGCCAAGCTCCGCTCCCTCACGGCCGCGTTTCCTATCCTATGCGCGCGCGCCGGCGGCAGCAGGCTTGCGGACCACGCCCAACTGCGTTAGCAAGCCTAGTGCGTCCCAGTTTGACCACCCTTCCACAATCTTCCCGCCGGAAATGCGGTCCAAGCTGATTCCGGTCACGGTCACCGACTTGCCTGTCGCGGCAACCCCTTCGAGTTCGCCTTTGTGAGTCCCAGTCACCGTCCAGCGGGTAGCCACCATGTCCCCCTGCTCGACGATCTGTTCGACTCGAAAGCGGGTATCCGGAAAGGCCGTTCTGTACTTCCGCATTAGCTGCTTTTGTCCCTGCGGCCCGGTTGAAATGTCAGGGTTCGCTGGATCATGATGAACACAATTGGCGGCGATGAGCTCATCGAGCGCCGCTTCATTCCCAGAATTCCAGGCGTCGAAATAACGCCGGACGTGAGTTTCGTTCATACCCATGTACAGTCCCTCCTTACCACGATTGTATTGTGGAAGCCGTGGAGGCAAAAGTAACAACTTCAGAGGCGGTTAAATAGCCTGAAAACAAGTAGTTACGGCCAGGGTCAGAGCAACTGAAGAAGGCCGTAAACAACCGGGATCGCAAACAACGTGCTGTCAACACGATCCAGCCAGCCGCCGTGTCCGGGCAGGAGGTTGCTGCTGTCCTTCACGCCGGCGCCGCGTTTCAAGGCGGACTCCGCGAGATCTCCGACCTGTCCGGCGACATTCGCGGCGACGGCCACCAGAATCACCTGGAGTGGCGGCACCGACGGCAGAAACCAGCCGAGATAGAAGTAGCCGAACAGCGCCGACGCCACAACCGATGCCGCGGATCCTTCCCACGACTTTGCGGGACTCAATCTCGGAGCAAGCTTGTGACGGCCAAACGCGCTGCCGAAGTAATACGCCGCCGAGTCGCCAATCCAGTTCAGGGCCAAGGTGAAGAAGAGCCAGTGCGGGCTGATCTGGCGCAGCCCGATGGTGAATCGCCAGCAGCCGAAGACATAGACAATGCCGAGCAGAAACGCAGCAGCACCCGGCAAGGCCTTCGACAGATCGCGCGTCCGCAACGTGAGCGTGAGGGCCAGCAGTACCAGCAGCGTGACGAGAAGCAACTCGTGATCGCGCACGAGCAGGACCAGGATCCCGGCGGCGTAGCCGGCCGGTCCAGGGGGATCGAAGCCGTGTCGCGCGACGATGCTGCCGTATTCGTGGAAGCAGAGTAGCGCGACGATGGCGACAACGGCCAGGAACAGCCACTGCGGCGCAAGAAGAGCGACGTAGGCGATGGTGGGGATCAGCACCAGCGCGGTGACGATCCGTCTCATCGCGCAGTCGCGCCTACCCCAACGAGATGGCTCTCCCGGCCGGGAGAACTGCCGGCGGGACTCAGCCCACCAAACCGGCGGTCCCGCTTCTGATAGTCGAGAATTGCGCGGAGGAGCTCGGTACGAGTGAAGTCCGGCCAAAGGGTGTCGGTCACGTACAACTCGGCGTACGCGATCTGCCAGAGCAAAAAGTTGCTGATGCGCATCTCGCCCGACGTGCGGATGAGCAAATCCGGATCGGGCAGCCCGGCGGTATAGAGGTGCGAAGCGATGGCGTTGTCGTCCACGGTCAGACTATCCAGCCGGCCTTTGCGGCGGGCTTCGTCGAGGACGGCGTTTACCGCATCCACAACTTCGTTTCTTCCCCCGTAATTGATGGCCAGATTCACCTGAAGACCGCGGTTTAAAGATGTTGCCTGTACCGCCGCCGCCAATTCCTCGCGTGCCTGTGCAGGAAGCGCCTGGACGCGGCCGATGGCCGCAAGACGAATGTCGTTCCGTCGCAGGTTGGGCAGTTCCCGCCGCAGGTAGATGCGAAGCAGGCGCCAGAGCGTGTCAACCTCGGCCCGGGGCCGTTTCCAATTCTCGACCGAGAAGGCGTACAGGGTCAGCGCGCGAATACCGAGCCGTGCGCACGTTTCCACAGTGACACGCACAGGTTCCACGCCCGCCTTGTGGCCGGCCACCCGCGGCAGGCTGCGGCGCTTCGCCCAGCGGCCGTTACCGTCCATGATGACGGCGATGTGGGCGGGAAGACGGTTCGGATCGATCGCCTCGGCCAGCGACCAGTCCTTCTGGCCCGGCCGGAGGACTTCGAACAGAGCTTTCATGAAGTCAACACTCTATACTACACTGTCACCGCAGTTGCCCGACGGAAAGTGGAAGACATGATACGACGTGGACTACCAGCGGTTTTCCTCCTCTTCTTCTTGGCCTCCGCACTGAGTCCGCAGAATCCGCCCGATCTGGGAGCTTTCCTGAAAGCGGAAATGCAGCGCTCGAAACCGGACTATGTCGTGTACGTTCCCGGCAGCGTGGATGGATCCACTTTCGACACCGGAAACGAGCACTTCCTGGTTTTCGACGCGCCGGACGGCTCGCTTATGGCGATCTGGACGCAAAGCACGTTCGAGGGTGCGGGCGACCATCGAATCATGTTCACGCGCTCCACGGATGAAGGCGAAACGTGGTCCACGCCCAAGCGCCTCGTCGGCCCGGCGCGAAAAGGTGAGGGACCAATGGCAAGTTGGGGATTCCCGCTGACGTCGAAGAGCGGGCGGATCTATGTCGTATACAACCAGCAGCAGGAAACGGCGGATGTCCATCCCCAGATCACTGGGACGATGGACTGCATCTTTTCGGATGACCTGGGGACAACATGGTCGCGGCCGGAGACGATACCGATGCCGCGTAGCTGTTTCGACAGCCCGGATGCTTCGATTGCCTCGAACTGGATCGTGTGGCAGAAGCCGATTCGTGACCTGAAGGACCGCTGGTTCAACGGCTTTACGCGCTGGGTGAGCAAGGCGGTGCGCACTCCGCCACACACGAACTTTAGCTCGCACGAGAGCGTGGTCGAGTTCATGAGGTTCGAGAACATCGACGCCAACCCGCGGCCGCCGGAGATCCGGGTAACATACACTCCAGACACCCAGGCGCTGCGCGTGCCGCACTATACGAACCCGCTACTGAGCATCGCGCAAGAGCCGAGTCTGCTTCGACTTCCAGACAAGCGCCTGTTTTGTGTAATGAGGAGCATGACCGGCTATATCTGGTACAGCGTCTCGGGGGACGACGGACAGAGATGGACCAACCCGCGACCGCTGCTGCGGCGAGATCACGGCCTGCCTATCCGGCAGCCGCTCAGTTGTACGCCGATGTACGAGATCTCCGCGGGCCGGTACTTCCTGCTCCACCACGATAACGACGGGCGCTTTCAGGGAACCAAACCGGAAGACACGAGTTGGAACCGGAGGCCCTGCTATCTTGTGCTGGGGGAGTTCCGTAAGGGGGCGGACCAGCCGGTGTGGTTCAGCGAGTCGAAGTTGCTGATGGACAATAAAGGCGCACAACTCGGGCCACTGAAGCGAATCGACATCGGCCTCTATACCAGCTTCACGAACCGGTGCGGCAACGCCGTCCTGTGGCACCCGGAGCGGAAGTTCTTCCTGCTCGGCAAGCGGATCACATCTGATTTCCTGGCGGACCTCAAGGTACCGGAAAGGTGACCCTCGCATGCAAAGAGGAAGCAAAGTACGATGAGCGAGCGTGCCGGCGGGACCTACGAGTTCGGTCCGTTTCGTTATGATGCGAACCAGCGACTGCTGTTCCGCGAGGGCGAGATCGTGCCGCTCGCACCGAAGTCGCTTGAGATGCTCCAGGCGCTCCTTGAGCGGAGGGGGATGGTGGTCGGGAAAGCCGAGCTGATGAAACTCGTCTGGCCGGACACGTTTGTGGAGGAGGTAGGACTCGCGCGAAACATCTCCTTATTACGCAAGGTATTGGAAGATGAAAGCGAAGCTAATACTTACATTGAAACCGTGCCGAGGCGGGGCTACCGTTTCATTGCCGAGGTCATTCGGACGGGAGACTGGGAGCAGTCTTCCGCTCCCCGACAGACGAGACGTCTCTGGTGGCGGGTGATCCTGGCAGTCGTGCTCGTTGGTCTTGCCGGCATCATCTACTGGCAGTTCTATGCGCCCTCCCGGTACCTCCCCGAAGGATTCGCGAGCCTCGCTGTGTCGCCCTTCGAGACCCTGACTCCGGATGCCGAGGCCGACGCGTTTTCCCAGGGATTGACCGAGGTGCTGGCAGCGGAACTGTCGAAGCTGAAGGGCGTCCATGTGATCTCGCCGAGCACGGTTCGAAGGTACTGGCGTTTCCGGATCTCCGCGGCGATGATGGCGCGTCTGCTCGGCGTCCAGGTGATTGTGGAGGGGACGGTTCAGCGAAGTGCCGACCGGCTGATGGTGACAGCGCAACTCACCGATGTCCACTCCGGGAAGCTGATCTGGGCGGAGAACTTCGCTGTCGCGGCGGCGGACCCGGTCGCCGGCCGAATGACGATCGCCCGCGCGGTGGCCGAACAGGTGGGCGCCCGACTGGCCGTTCGGTGAGCGTGGAGGGCAGGCCAATGGCGAAGCAGCCTACTTCAATCTGAAGACGACTATCTCCATATTCCAGTTGTCAAGCACTGCGAACGTGGTACCGTCCGGCCGCGATGCTATGACTTCGGCGTCCTGGATGCCGAAAAGCCCAAGTTCTTCGGAAGTGTCGTCTGGCGTAAACGGCCTTCTACTCCCCCGCCAGCGGCGGCATGGTAGCGCGAAGGAACGCGAGCGCGAGGGCCGTTAGTCCGAGGAAGGTACCGAAGGGAAGCTCATACGATGAGAAATCCTTCTTGCTTACCTTGATATAGACCAGCCCTACCACCGAGCCGACGAGCGAGGCGAGGATGATCGTCTGAAACGCACCGTGCACGCCTAGAAACGCACCGATTGCGCCCATCATCTTGACGTCGCCGAGGCCGAGCCCGGATTTATGGCGAACCTTTTCGTAAAGGAAACCGACCCCCCAGAGCAGCCCGGCCGCTACCCCAGCTCCCAGTATCGATTCGGCCAGCCAGAGCCAACGGCCCGTAGTAAGCGGGTTCAAGAAGAGACCGGCGAAAACGACGTCCATGGGCACCACCAGCGCCAGCAGAAGTCCGGCGGCCGTCCCGCCAAGCGTGAATTCGTCGGGAAGGATCCGCTCCTCGAGGTCACTGAACGCCAGACCGATCATCAGGGCCGAAAACAGGCAGACCTTGAGGGCCGGCAGGGTCGGACCGAGCGCAAGAACGGACAGGGCAAACGCCAGAGCCGTCAGAGCCTCGACAATCGGGTATCGGAACGGAATCCGTACTCCGCAGTGCCGGCACCGTCCGCCGAGCAGCGTGTAGCTTACCAGCGGGATATTGTCGAACCAGGCAATTTTCACATTGCAGGCCGGGCAGTACGACCGCGGCCTCACGATCGAAAGATCCTTCGGCAGCCGGTAAATGCAGACGTTCAGGAAGCTGCCGATCAACAATCCCGCGAAGAAGGCGATTACGGCCCCGATCATCTCAGCACCCACTCGTAGATTTTCACCGTCTCGCGCACCATTTTCTCCACTGAAAACTCCTCCTGTACCACTTGCCGCGCGCGCTCACCGAGTCGCCGGCGCAATTCCTCATCCTGCAGCAGCCTATGAATCGCTTCCGCTATCGCCGCGGGCCGGTTTTCCACCAACAACCCGGTTTCGCCGTCCCGGACCGCTTCCGGCAACCCACCGACACGGCTTGCCACCACCGGAATGGCGGCCGCCATCGCTAGCAGCGCCGCCGAGCCCAGGCCCTCTTCCCGCGTGATGTAGACGAAGAGCGCGGCGCGGCGGAGATCGCCTTCCAGGTTCTCCGAGAAGTGTACACCGACACCGGCCATTGCCGCCGCGTCCTCGACGAGCGAGCGGCCTTTCATGGGATCGCGTGTCGCCGGGGCGACGACGAGGCTTCCCTGCCCCGACGGTTCACGCACCGGCACACCGTCGTGGACGACCGAGACTTTGGCGTCCGAGATGCCGGCTTCGATCAGTCTGTCCCGTACGCAGTTGGAGATTGCGATGTAGTGGTCTGCCCGGCGGTACTTCCAGCGGGAGACCGCGGACCGGCGTACGGGGAACGCGACCCGCCGGGCCACAACCAGCGGCTTCAAACCGAGCGCCGCCGAGAGAGCGTGCGAGCGCCCGTCGTGCACGTGCACCGTGTCAACATCGCTCGCCAGGCGCCGGAGCGAGAGGATGCGGGAGGGTTCGACGCGGATGCCGGACGCCCGCGCCCTCACGGCCAGCTCGGAGTCCTCCGGCGCCGCCAGTACAGGCTCCCATTGAGAGGAAAGCAGCCCCTCCGACAGGCGCAGCACCTGCCACTGGCCTCCCTTCATTTCGCTGCCGGTGTCGACGTGGAGCACCCGCATCTCAGCTCATGTTTCTCGCTTTGGCGTACTTGACGAAGTTGTAGAAGGCCGCCATGTAGGCGATGGTGAGCCCTTCGATTCCGTCAAGAAAGCCGGCTTGAAAGACGTAGGTTCTCAAGAACGTCCACGGCGGATCGAGCAGCAGGTCCGCCAGTGTGACCTTCTTGCCGCGGGCGACGAGATCCTGGGCCGCGAGCGTGGTGTAACGTTCCATGCGCTTGAGGTGGGAGGAGATCGAGTCGCAGGTGAAGTGGAGCAGATTGTAGTCGAGGTGACCAACACTCCCGCTCACGTTGACACTTTCATGGACGAAGTCCCCCGCCCACTGCGCGCGCCGGCGATCGTACAGACGCACCTTGCGGTCGGGGTACCAGCCCGAGTGCAGAATCCAGCGGCCGAGATACTGGGCCATGCGCGGCATGGTATAGGCGTCGAATTTCGGACCGGATTTCTTGATCTGCCAGATCTCCCCTTCGAGTGCTTCGCTGAGAGCTTCGTCACCATCGATGGACAGTATCCAGTCGTAGCTCGCTTTTTCGGCGGCGAAGTTCTTCTGCCCGGCATAGCCTCGCCACGGCGATTCCACGATCCGCGCACCGAGTTTGGCGGCGATCTCCATCGTCCGGTCCTGCGAGCCGCTGTCCACCACCACCACCTCGTCGCAACAGCGCAAACTTTCGATCGCCCGGGCGATGTTGTCTTCTTCGTTCAGGGTGATGATGGTGGCGGAGATTTTCATGGCCCGATGTGTCAGCCCCCACTCGTTTCAATTGGCGCCACCATAAAGGAGAGCACGAGCAGCGCCAGGGCTAGGACGCCCAGCCTCTTTCGAATCGGTCCGAGCTCGCTGTGATCGTACACCATCGGGTGCCGCATGCCGAAGAAAAACAGGATGGCGGCCCAGAGCAGCCACGGCCAGTAAACCAGGCCCATCGGGACGAGCGAGGCGACAAAGATTCTCGAGAGCAACCGGTGGCGTTCGCCGAAGAACGCATACAGAATATGGCCGCCGTCCAGTTGGCCGATTGGGAGCAGATTGAGCGCGGTAGCGAAGACGCCGACCCACGCGGCCCGGGCGACCGGATGCAGCGAGATGTCCTGCGCGGGCACGCCGGGGAAGATGGCCCACTGAAAAACGTGGAAGATGGCGGGTGTTCCGAAAATCAGGTCTCCCCGTGCGCCAAGTCCGGGTACCACCTTGGAAAAGGCTAGCCCGATCGCAAGCGCGGGAAGTACGAAGACAAAGCCGGCAATCGGCCCGGCGATTCCGACGTCAAACAAGACCCTCTTGGAATAGATCGGCGCGCGAATACGGATGAACGCTCCGAGGGTTCCGATGACGGTCGGCGAGGGCAGGAAGTAGGGCAGGCTGGCGTCCAGGCGGTAATGCACGCAAGCCGAATAGTGTCCGAGTTCGTGCGCGAGCAGGATCAAGAGGAGCGTCAACGAGAACGGCAGCCCGTCGATCCAGGCGCGCGGGTCGGTAAAGAGACGGATGTAGGATTCCAAATCCTGCGAGACGTCAATGGCCGGCCGGTTGTAGCGAAAGTTGTGGGCTAGTCTGGCGCCGACCGCACTCGTGGTGACCAGCGTGAGCAGAAACAGCAGAACGTGCAACCAGTACCGGTGCCGGGTTCGGCTAGCGCCACGAAAGAAGTGGGAGAAGCCTCTCCCGTTTACGGCCTCCGGCGAACTAGGGGGTGACGGGAACTCATGCGCTGACACGAATTTGGCGCGTTAGAGCGACTGAAGCTCCTTGCCGGGCTTGAAACGCACGGCCTTTCCGGGGGGAATCGCGACTTCCGCACCCGTACGAGGATTGCGGCCGATTCCGGTTTTCCGAGGGCGGACATTGAAGATCCCGAATCCGCGCAGTTCGATCCGTTCTCCCCTGCCGAGGGCTCGTTTCATACTCTCGAAGACGGTCTCTACTGCCATCTCCGCCTTCGTCTTGGTGATGCCTGTGCGATTGACGACTTCGTTGATGATATCCAGTTTGATCAAGGGAACCTCCCGCGTCGAGAAGCGGTATCGAGCAATATGCCGCGTGTCGCGCTGCACACGGCAAACTAAATGATATGATTAGGGTTACATCAATGTCAAGTGCGCTGACGCACAAGCATGCATGAAACTGCCGTCCGCGAATAAGGATCAATTCCGCCGCGCCTGCTCGAAATTCGCCACCGGAATCACGGTCGCCAGCGTGATCGGCGTCGACGGCTCGCCGCACGGGCTGACGGTTAACTCCTTTACTTCCGTATCGCTTACGCCGCCCCTGGTGCTGTTCTGCATCGACCTCGGATCGGGTGTCCTCCGCCACTTCCGGCCGGCGCGCTTCTTTGGTATCAACGTCTTGGATCAGCACCAGCGTTCGGTGTCATCCCATTTCGCCCGGAAGGGCCATGACCGGTTTACCGGAATCGCGTGGCTGCCGGGGAAGACTGGTGTGCCGCTGCTACCCGGGGCGATCGCGACTCTGGAATGCAGGACGGTTCGGAGATTTGCCGCCGGCGATCACCTGGTGGTTATCGGGGAGGCTGTCACCGCGGCGGCGCACGAGGGAAAGCCGCTTCTCTACTTCGCAAGCGGTTACCACGAAATTCCCTGAGGAGTTCCGGCGGAACGAAAAGTGGCCCGCGGGGACGCGGGCCACGGGTCATTCACCGGAAATCACAGGGCTGCTTTTGCCGCGGCGAGCGCGGTGTCGTAGTTCGGATGGTCGCCCACCTCCTTCACGTATTCGACGTGACGGATTACGTTGTTCTTGTCCACCACAAAGATCGCGCGGCTCTCAATGCGCAACTCCTTGATGAGCGTGCCGTAGGCCGAGCCAAAGGAACCGGTCTTGTGGTCGGAAACCATCTTCACCCGATCCACGCCAAAGGCGCCGCACCACCGCTTCTGCGCGAACGGAAGGTCCATGCTGATCGTGTACACTTCGACGTTCGGCAGCTTCGCCAGCTCGTCGTTGAAGCGTTTGGTCTGCGCGTCGCAGACCGGGGTGTCAAGGGAAGGCACAACGCTGAAAATCCGGACCGAGTTACCGGTCTTCGCCAGATTGACTGCGCTCAGGGTGGTGTCCACCACCTCGAAGTCCGGCGCCTTGTCCCCGGGCTTCAGCGCGGGACCGATCAAAGTCAAAGGATTTCCCTTCAGAGTTGTAGCTCCTGCTCTCTCCATCTGTCCTCCTGAATGTGTTGTTGGTTGAAGTGCTGGTTGCGTATTATTTTAGCAACTCCGAGAGCTGCTCCGGCTCGGTCACCGGTAATTTGCAAGTGAAGTCCTCGCACACATAAGCGGCTGCTCTCCCGCCGACCCGCCTCATACCGGCGATGGCCGGGACGTTGCGCGACAGCGCCTCCCGGACGTCTTCAGAATGTACGAGCAACACGACCTTGTTCGGATCGAAGCGCCGGCGGACGGCCTGCAGCAACGCCAGCGCGTCCACAGCGTCGCGGGCGCCGACGACGACGATCTGCCTCTGCTTCGCGAGGTAATGATCGAGCGTCACAAGCATTTGCGGGATCCCGGCGGGCATCGCCTGTAGCCGCGAGGCGAAGACAAGCAGCGTCTTTTCGGCCGCGACGCGAAAATCGTCCCTCCCCGTCATCTGCGCGAGGCGGAGCAGATTCAGCGCGGCGATCGAATTACCGGAGGGTTCGGCGCCGTCGTAGTCGTCCTTCATTCGGAGCAGCAGGCTGGCATCGTTGTCGGCCGTACTGAAGAAGCCGCCGTGTTCGGGGTCCTCGAACCACTCACCGATCTCTTCGGCGAGCCGCTCGGCCGTTTCCAGATAGCGGAGCTCGAAACAGGTCTCGTACAGGTCGACAAGAGCCTGCGTGAAAAATGCGTAGTCGTCCAGGAAGCCGGAGATGGCCGCCTCGTCATCCCGATAGCGCCGCATGAGGACGCCGGTGTGGCCGTCGAACAGCCTTCCCAGGATGAAGTCCGCCGCCCGGCGCGCCGCAGCCAGGTAGCGAGGTTCGTCGAGCACTTGCGCTCCCAATGCGAACGCAGAGATCATCAGCCCGTTCCATGCTGTCAGAATCTTGTCGTCCAGGTGAGGGCGAACCCGCTTCGATCGCGCCTCGAGCAGCACGTTCCTCGACGCGGCAAGCGACGCCAGGACTTCGTCCACGCCCGCCCCGAAGCGCGCGGCGACCTCGGTGGCGGTTCGAGCCTCGTACAGGATGTTCTTGCCGGTGAATTCGTCCTGCGGATCTTCCGCGACGTTACCCGTTTCCTGGACGCCATAGGCGTAGCAGAACCATTCCGCCGCCGGACTTCTCAGCCGCGCTGCGATCTCGTCCTGGGACCAAACGTAGAAAGCGCCCTCGCCTTTCACGTCCGGTTGAGCGGGGTCGATTACGCTGTCCGCGTCCTCCGCCGAATAGAAGCCGCCTTCGGGATGAGTCATGTCCCGCAGGACATACTCAAGTACGTTCCGCGCGACAGCCGCGCATGACGCCTGGCCGGTAATCTGAAATGCCTCGAGATAGGAAGTCGCCAGTTGCGCCTGGTCGTACAGCATCTTCTCGAAGTGAGGCACGAACCAACGGTCATCGACCGAGTAACGGTGGAACCCTCCGCCGAGCTGATCGTTCATTCCTCCACGCGCCATCGCCTGAAGCGTCTTGAGCACCATCTCGAGGGCCTCGTGATTGCCGGAACGGGCAAAGTAGCGCAGCAGGAAGTTGTGGACCGACGGCCGAGGGAACTTCGGGGCGCCGCCGAAGCCGCCAAGGTTGGGATCGAAGATTCGGCGGAAGGCGTGGTATCCGCTTTCGAGCGGGCCGTCGTTCAAAAATGCCGCCGACGGTGTCACCTCGGACTGCTTCCGGAGTTCCTCGACAATCGCAGCGCCGGACTCGACCAGCCTGGCTCGATCGGCCCGCCAAGCCTCCACAATGCGCTCCAGAACAAACGCGAAGCCCGGGCGCCCGTAGCGGGTGTCGGGAGGAAAGTACGTGCCGCCGAAGAAGGGCTTCAGGTCCGGTGTGAGCCAGACGGACATGGGCCAGCCGCCGCTGCCCGTCGTCACCTGAACGAAGAGCATGTATATGCGGTCGACGTCCGGCCGTTCCTCGCGGTCCACTTTCACCGGGACAAAATCCCGGTTCAGGATTTCCGCGATCCGATCGTCTTCGAACGATTCCCGTTCCATGACGTGGCACCAGTGACATGTGGAGTAGCCGACTGACAGGAAGATGGGCTTATCCTCCCGGCGCGCCACGTCGAACGCCTCTTCGCCCCAGGCGTGCCAGTCCACCGGATGGTGGGCGTGTTGAAGCAGATAGGGACTCTTCTCCTGTGCGAGTCGGTTTGTGTGCATTCCCCCGAAGCTACCTGACGCCGGCCGTCCAGGCGGCCCGATCCGGCAAGTAGCGCTCCTCTCTGAGTTTGTCGAGCACGGCGGCGAGCTTGTCGCGAGCGGAGTCGGGCATCGGTCCCACCGGACGCCGGCACCTCCCCACAG
>DATIFQ010000065.1:0-5733 GCA_035455185.1 Bryobacteraceae bacterium
TCGTAGGGTGGAGCGCCAGGGTCATGAGTCCAAACTGTAATATTCCGCCAGCCGTTGGATCTCCTCGTTAACACGCGAATGGGAGGACTGGTGGTGAGAATACTTGCCACTCTTCTCCAAGAGGCCGCTTGAGGCGTCAAAACAAGGGTTGGGCAGCCTCCGCTGCCACACCACGAGCTGCCGAGCAAGAAAACGATTGCCTCATCTTTCCCATCAGCGTTTAGATCAACAAAGGCTCTCGCATAACGCGTAACATCCTCACCTGGAAACTGCTTTTGCCTGACGTACTCCCGGAGAAACGTTCTTAGAGACTCTTCCCGTGGCACCGATGATATCGCGGGCCGCGGTGCGGACTGTGAGAAACATGTAACCGCCAGAGCCGTCAAGCCACATATTCGAAATGGCGAACGCGCCAGCCAAGACGCGGACAAGGTTTTCCGCATACGTCCACCTCAACGGAAGCAGTCCATCAGTTTCATGACGGTGCTTCCGTAGTTGCCATGAAGCCGACTACCTACATCGATCGTGCCCAGGTCTGTGGCAGCTCACGTGGGGCGGACGATCGCATTTTGTCGTCCGCCTGCGACTCTCACTGGTTGCCGAGCAGCTCCAGGATGCGGGGGTGGACCACCGCTCCCCCGCGGGTCAAGAGCGTATCGCGTCCGATCTCGTCCTCGTTATCCGGCTGCGATAGAACGTTCTTGGCGAGGTGCACGAAGAAGTTTGTGATGTTCTTCGCGTACAGCTGGCTGGAGTGATAGGGCACCGTCGCCGGCAGATTTCCAGGCCCGAGGACGGTGACTCCGTTGTCGACGACGACCTCATCCATGCGGGTCGACTCGCAGTTCCCGCCGCGCTCCGCCGCCAGGTCAACGATCACGGAGCCTGGCGCCATTCCGGCGACCATATCCCGAGTGATCAGCACCGGGGCCTTCTTGCCGGGCACGGCAGCGGTGGAGATCACCACATCGCTCTCGGCCACCACGCGGCCCATCAGTTCCCTTTGCCGGCGGTAGAACGATTCGTCCTGTGCCTGGGCGTAGCCGCCCTTGTCTTCCGCCCCCGCTGTTTCGAGCGGCAGCTCGATGAACTTGGCGCCCACGCTCTGCACTTGCTCACGCACCGCGGGCCGGACGTCGTACGCGCTGACCACTCCGCCGAGACGCCTTGCGGTTGCAATCGCCTGAAGACCGGCTACGCCGGCGCCGATTACAAAAACCTTGGCGGGCACGATACTCCCCGCAGCCGTTGTCAGCATAGGGAAGAGCTTCGGGAGCCGCTCTGCGGCCAGCAGAACGGCCTTGTATCCTGCCACCGTGGCCATCGACGACAGGGCGTCCATGCTCTGAGCGCGCGTAATACGCGGCATCAGTTCCATGGAATACGCAGTAACGCCGGTGGGCGCCACCTCCCGGAGATGGGCAGGAAACGAGAGCGGATCGAAGAATCCGATCACAACCTGGCCGGACCGATACAGGGAGAGATCCTCCTTGCCGGCCTCCGGATTGCTACCGTAAGTACGTACCTGGGCGATCACATCGGCGGCCGTGAACACATCCGCCCGCGAGGAAACCACGCGTGCTCCCTTCTCCGTGTATTCGGAATCCGGAAAGCCGGCGGATGTGCCGGCGCCGGACTCGATGATCACCTGGTGGCCCGCTTTCGCGAGGGGCTGGAGCGCGGTCGGGACGAGCGCTACCCTGCGCTCTCCTGGGTATGTTTCCTTAGGAACGCCGATGGTCATAAGTTGTACAGCTTACCAACGTGCGGGCCTCCCGTGTGGGACCGCGCTATGTGGGCAGACCGGCGACGCGCCGGACGATGTCCGCGTTCTCGCGGACCTCATCCTTGAACCGCGGGTACATGCCGACGATCACCGCGTCTTTCGGCTTAATGTTATCGAAGGCGAAGCGGAACGCCGCCTCCAACTCTTTCGGGCTCTCTGCCGAGCGGCCAGCGGCGAGGATCTTGAATCCAAGGCAGGTTTTCCTGGTTGCGCGAATCACCTTACACACCCGGGCGGGATCGCCCTCGAGGAAGACCTTTCCGAGGGGGAGTTCGCCGAGCATCTGCTTGATCTCCTCCTTGGTCCGGCTGAACTGGTAGAAGCAGGCCATGTAAAAGTCGATGTCCCAGTTCCGTTCCTCCACGTACTCGATGATCTTCGGGTCGTGGGTGGAGAGGCCGACCAGCACACCGCTCTGCCGCACGGTCTTCAGGAACGTGTGGACCTTGTCGATCTCGCCGGCGCGAAAGCGCTGATCGGTAACGCCGCCGTGGTGGACGATGCCGAGCGGACCCAATTTGGCGGTCTGCGGGATCAGCGCGAGGTTGTCTTTCATCTCGCCGCCGCCGAGCAGAATCCAGTTGAGCTTGCCGCCCTCCGCCTGATGACGCTTCAGCCCCGCCATTCCTTTCGGGTTGTAACTGAACTGGTGAGTATTGATGCCGCTCTGCTCCGCCATGCGCAGTGTCTTCGCGATGTTCTCTTCCGTCGACCATTCCCGCATATGGTGGTCGAGCGAGTAGATGCCATAGGAGTACCCGTTGAACGGATTGGAGCCGATAATCAACCGGGTGATGTCGTGACTGCCCAACCTGACCGTCGGCAAAGCAGGCGACACCGCGGCGGACAAGCGGCTGCCGGCGAGAGCAACTCCGGCGGCGGACTGGAACAGCCTACGTCTGGATGTCGTGGTAACCATGGGACCTCCCACCGAGTTTCAGACCTCGAATTCTCACTTTATACCAGAAGTCTGGAATTTCGTAGCCGGGAGCCGTCGAAAAAGTTGCGTTGCGGAACCCGCCCTAGCGCGTATTGGATACTGAGAGGGAAAGAGACGTCGGCGTGACGGAGCCAGCGACTGGAATCGTCGATCGGGATCTGCCGGACGAAGGCACCGTCGAAGTGTTTGCCGCGCTGGTTCGAGAGCACCAGGCGATGGTGTACAGTCTGGCGCACCACTTCCTGCGCGACCCAGGAGCGGCCGAAGAACTCGCGCAGGAGGTATTTCTCCAACTGTATGAGCATCTGGACGATATCGAGTCGCCGGCCCATGCCGCTCACTGGCTCCGAAGGGTCACCAGTCACCGTTGTATTGACCGCGCCCGGCGACGGTCGCATCGGCCCGAAGCGCGTGAAGTGCAACTCACCGAGGTTGTGGAGCCACGATCGCCGGCCGAAAGCAGTGATCCGCTGCTGGCCGAGAAACTCCGAAAACTGGTCGCTTCACTGCCGGAGAAACCCCGGATGGTGGTGATCCTCCACTTCCAGGAGGATTTGGACGCCTCGGAGATCGCCTCTGTGTTGAACATGCCGGTCTCGACGGTCCGCAGCCACCTCCAGCGGGCGCTGGTCATGCTCCGCGAGAAAGCGGCGCGCACTCTTGGAGATTTGAAGTCATGAAACGCATGGAAGACGAATTGCGGCAAGCATTGCAGAGGCACTCGCCTCCGGAGGGATTCGCGGATCGGCTGCTGGCCAAGGCGGCGCGGCGGCCTGCCCGCGCGGAAGGCCGACGGAATCGCCGGGCTTTCGGCTGGTACGCCTGGCGATGGGCATCCGTTGCGGCGGTGGTGCTGGCAATGATCGCTGGAGTCCGTTACCAAAGGATCGAGGCGGCGCGGGGTATGGCTGCAAAAGAACAACTGGTTCTGGCTCTGCGGATCACTGCCGCCGAGCTCCAGTTCGCGCAGGAGAAGGTTCTCGAGATTGGCCGCGAAGGGCATCCGTCCGCTGTGGCCCATTGATCAGGGAGGTCTCATGAAAATCGTAGTTGTTTGCATTGTGCTGGCACTCTCGACCGCGCTGGCCCAGGAGATCGAGTTCCCGCCGAGCTTTCAAAAGCTGGCGGAAAAGGCAGTTGAGTCCGTCGACGTGACCCTGGACGGCGCCATGCTAAAGGCGGCGAGCAAGTTCCTGTCCGAGAAAAAGACGGAAGAGGGCGAGGCTAAGAAGCTGGTGAGCGGCCTGAAGGCCATCCGTGTCAGGAGCTTCAAGTTCGCCCAGGAGGCTGAGTATAGTGAGGCTGATGTCGCTCCGATCCGGTCACAATTGTCCTCTTCTTCCGGTTGGTCCAGAGTGGTGAGCGCAAAGAGCGGGCGCGAAAACGCCGGGGTCTACCTAAGAAAAGAGGGTGACGCGGTAGTGGGTCTGCTCGTGCTGGCGATGGAGCCGAAGGAGTTGACAGTCGTCAACATCGTCGGGCCGATCGACCTGGACCAGCTCAGCAATCTCGGCGGAAGCCTCGGGATCCCGAGGGTGAGCATCAAGTCCAAAGAAAAGGACCAGAAGGAAAAAGACGACGAATAGGAACGCACCGCGTATCAGACTTCCATAGCCCGTCACCGGACTGTACAATAGGACCAATACTCAGAGGAGGTCGTCTGGTGACACATCAACGACGGGAGTTTCTTCAGCGTGCGTTCCTGACCGCGGCGGCGACGGCGACGTATTCGAGTTGCGCCAAGGCGGTCCCGGGCAAGCTTGGCATCCCAGGCACGTTCCGCGGGCGGGTGGTGGCCGTCGAACATCCAGGCAGCATCAGTTCCGCAGGGTATCAACGCGAGCCGGTGCGGCAGATGGTGCACAAGGGCATGATGGAACTGACCGGCGCTCCCTCACCGCAGGAAGCATGGCGACACTTCTTCCAGCCGGGCGATGTTGTCGGCATCAAGGTCAACCCCGTCGGTCAGCCGCACGTCATCTCCTCGGCGGAGGTCTTCCAGGAGATTGTCGAGGGGCTGAAGATGGCGGGCGTGAAGACACGCGACATCGTCGCCTACGACCGCTACAAGAAGATGTTTGTCACCGGCGGTTTCGAGAAGTGGCTACCCGAGGGCGTGCGGTGGACGTGGGCCACCGAGAACTTCCACGAACTGCAGCTCGACATGGACGGGTACGACGAGACCCACTACATGGAGACGCAGGTGGTTCTGCCGAAACAGAACCCGAGCGATCCGCATCACCGCCGTTCCTACGTGGCGAAGTTCCTCACCAAAGACGTCAACAAGATGGTCAACCTGGGCGTCTTGAAGCATCATCAGTCGGCCGGCATTACATTGGCGCTGAAGAACATGTCGCACGGGCTGGTGAACAACGTAAGCCGAAGCCATTCGACACCCACCCTGAACACCTGCGGGACGTTTATTCCCGCGGTCGTCGACATCCCGATCATCCGGGAGCGCGTTGTGCTGCACATCCTGGACGGCGTCCTCGGGGCGTACCACGGCGGGCCAGGCGGTAACGTGAAAAACTACATGTGGAACCACCAGACCATGTACTTCGCGACCGACCCGGTGGCGATGGACAGGATCGGGTGGAAGGTCATTGACGCGAAACGCACGGAGATGGGCATGAAGCCGGTCGGGGAGGCGCCTCCCGACAAGGACAGCACGTTCTACCGCATGCAGCCCGAGCACGTGGAGATCGCCGGCGTGCTTGGTCTCGGTGAATACGACGACAAGAAGATCGATCTGCGGAAGTTCAAGCTAGCCTGAGCCCGGGGCAGTCCGCCCCGCCAGCCGGATATAATCCGTTCCTGGACGGAACGGAATGATGAGAAACGCTCTACTTTTGTTGATCGCAGGTTTTGTGTGCCTGCCCTCCGGGGCCGAGACGCGCTTCGAGCGCCGGGCTCGGGAGAAACAGGAGCTCGCCCGCCAGATCGTCTGGCCCAATCACGAGCCCCTGGTTTTCTATCTGCGCCGCGGTGGCCGGGCCGAGAACTGGCC
>DATIFQ010000066.1:0-4399 GCA_035455185.1 Bryobacteraceae bacterium
TTGCCCGCCTTCGCATAGAGCATCAACCCCGCCGCCAGGATCACCGCACTCGCCATCAGGATCAGTCCCCGAGACCCCAACGCTTCCTCCGGATTGAGCACCAATAGGGTCGTGAGGCTCCCGATCACCGCGCTCATACCGACCACAATGGCGAACGCCATCGCCATGCCGACCATCTCGATGCTCAGTCCGAACGTCACCTGCGCGGTACCCCAAAGAAAGCCGAATACGATGCCCGGCAGAAACTCACCGGGCGAAGCAGCGGTGTAAATCTGCCGAAATTCCGGCACGATCATCATTGCCAGTCCCGCTGGAACCGCCAGCAGAGCCAGGGTGGTGAACGCCAGCCAGTTGTTTTCAAAGCGCCACTCCCGCGAGAATTTCATCGGGAGTGGAAAGGAGGCGTTCAGGACGCCGCTGATCAGAATCAGCAGGGACGCGATGCCAAAATTGCCTTCCATGATATGAGGACCCGATTGTAATTCAATTCTCGTCACCGGATCAGGCAGGCATGGTCGCCGCAATGGCCGCTCATCGAACCACGAACATTTCGCCCTGTTTCAGCTTGTGGTATCGCTTCTGGAGCTCCCCGGAGAGCCGCAGTTTCAACTCGTCAGGGTAACCTCTCGTCCAAAACGCGTTGTCTTCGCTGGATTGATAGGTCTCGAAGTGCTGCGGAAAGATGTACGCCGGCTCCAGCTTGTTGATGAGAATCATCGACCGGTCGACGTACATGTTGTGGACCGTCGGTGAGACGAAGAGCGCATAGATGTCCTTCAGCGCTAGGTGCTCCTCGGTCAGCACGGAGTCCCCCGGCTGGAAGAACTTCTTCCCGCCAAGGTGGAGGACGTACCCGCAGTTGGCGGCGATCGACTCGACGAAATCCGGCTCGCGCGTGAGCACCGTGAACTCCTGGTTGCCGTGGATGGCGTGCGTCGGTTCCACACGGACTCCCTTGACCTCGAACGGCCGCCCCGGTTGAGGCACGATGATTCGTTCTTTCGGCAGACCGATCTCCCCGGCGCCCTTCAGGCATGTCTTCGGCAGCACAAACGTGCACCGGGCTTCGCGCCCGAGGATTTTGAGCGTGGGTTCGTTGAAGTGGTCCCCGTGATGATGCGTGACGAAGGCCACATCGAGCACATCCGCGAGCTCCGCCGTCGAGATCGCCGGGGGTTGGAGGCGCTCGCTCGATTCGAGATCGAGATCCGTCGCCAGGAGCACGCCGCCGGATTTGATCAGCCAGCCGTCATTGCCCAGCCACCACAACGCCACGCCGTCGCGGTGTGAACGGATTTGCTGGAGGATTGTCACGCCCGAAGACTGGGCGAAGACCGGCGTCGCCGCCACGAAGCACGCAAGGATCAAAGTTGTCATCTTCATGCGGTTCTCGCTTGTGCATGGTAGCACTTCCATCGCGGCGTCCTCCGGTTCCGGTGTGATACTCTGCGCCTCTGGTCAGGAGATTTCATGCACGTCATCGCTCTTTTGTTGGCCCTCGCCTGCGCGCCGCCGATGGCGGCGCAACCAAGTAAGATTGTCGACGCGAAGTGGATGGACGCCGGAGGGGTCTCCGTCCCGGCCCCGCCCGCCGAGCACCCCCGCGTATTCCTGCGATCCCGCGACATCGACGATCTCCGCCGCCGCACCACCCATCCTGCCCTCAAGCCGGTTTGGGACGAGATGCAAAAGCTCGCTGAGAGCAACGTGCAGATCCGCATCGAAGTCGACGCCGCGCGGTACCTCCTCACGCGCGACGCGGAACTCGGCCGGCGCACGGTCGCACTCGCGCTCGCGACCCTTCAGAAAGCGGAGTACGATCCTAAAGCTCAGGACGTCACCCGCCCGATCGGACGCATGTTGGTCACCGGCTCGGTCGCCTACGACTGGTGCTATCCGCTGCTTACGGCCGAGCAGAAACAGGCTTTTCTGGATCAAATCCTTCGCTTCGCCCGGCAGCTCGAGTGCGGTTACCCGCCCCGGCCCATGGGCTGGGTGACCGGGCACGGTTCCGAGTGGATGGTGATGCGCGACATGCTCGCCGCCGGGCTGGCCATCTACGACGAGGATCCCGAGATGTACCGCCACGCCGCGGTCACCTTCTTCATCGGCCTACTACCCGCGCGCAACTTTTGGTATCCGGGCCACGCCTTCCATCAAGGCACGTCGTACTCGGAGACTCGTTTCAGCTCGGACCTCTATCCTCTTTGGATTTTCGACCGGCTCGGCGCGGGCAACGTCTACCACCCCGCGCAGCAGTTCGTCCCCTATCAGTGGATCTACCTTCGCCGTCCTGACGGACAGTTGCTTCGCGCGGGCGACGGCCAGAGCCGCGAACCTAAGCTTCGCTCCCTCCTGAGCGCCAGCTATTACGGCGACGGTTACGTGCTCGCTGATTACTTGCGGAATCCCGGCATCGATCCGATGAACAAGCTCTTTCAGTTCCTCTGGAGCGACCCGGACCTGAAGCCGCTGCCGGCGTCCGACCTTCCCCTCACGCGCTATATGGGATTCCCGTACGGCTGGATGGTGGCCCGAACAGGCTGGGGTGAAGACAGCGTCATCGCCGAGATGAAGGTGAACGCCTACTACTTCGGCAACCATCAGCACCTCGACGCGGGAGCGTTTCAGATCTACCACAAGGGTCCTCTGGCGGTGGACTCCGGTAACTACCAGGGCACATCGGGCGCTTACGGCAGTCCGCACCACAGCAACTACTACCGGCGCACGATCGCTCACAACAGCCTGCTGATCTACGACCCGTCCGAGAAGTTCGCTTCGTCCGCCTCTCGCGACTTCCGCAACGACGGCGGCCAGCGTCTCCCGAACAACTGGAGGGAGCCGGCCACGCTCGACGTGCTGCTTTCGCGCGGATACAAGACGGGCGAAGTCGGAGGCTACTGGTTCGGCCCCGATCCTCAGCGGCCGGCTTTTTCGTATCTGAAGGGCGATATTACCGAAGCCTACAGCGCCAAGGTGAAAGAAGTGAAGCGGTCCTTCGTATTCCTGAACCTCGCAGGAGAACAGACGCCCGCCGCGCTGATCGTCTTTGACAGAGTCGTCTCGGCCGACCCGTCGTTCAAGAAATACTGGCTGCTTCACAGCATGGAGGAACCCGAGGTTCGGGAGGAACGCACCATCGTGTCTCTCTCCGAGAGAGGCTGGAGCGGCCGGTTGATCAACCACACACTGCTCCCGGAGCCGGTGGATGCCGAGTTCGTCAAGGTCGGCGGGCCGGGCAAGGAGTTCTGGGTCTTCGGTGAGAATTTCCCTAACGACATCTCGCGCGGCGACCCGAACACATATGAACTCGGCGCCTGGCGCGTGGAGCTCTCGCCGAAGAGACCCTCGTCCGAGGACCTGTTCCTCAACGTCATTCAGATCACGGATCGCGAGAGAAATTCCGTGCTGCCGGTCGCCAAGGTCGAGGCCGGCCCTATGGTCGGCGTGCGGATTGCGGACCGTCTCGTGCTCTTTGCCCGCACCGGCCGCCCGGCTACCAGGCCCGTCGCCTTCACCGCCACCGGAGAGGACACGCTGAAGTACTTGGTCACCGATCTCTCGGAGGGAACGTGGCAAGTCTGGCGTGACGGACGCATCCTTCACCCGGCAATCCACGTGACCGGCAGCGCAGGATCGTTGTACTTTGAGGGCCCGCCGGGAGAGTATTCGCTCCGGCGCTGACGCCGCCTCGGGCTACAATCGGGAGCGTGCATATGAACCGGCGTCAGTTTCTCCACACGAGCCTCGGCACGGTCGCCGGGCTGGTCCTCCCCCGCTCTGCCCTGCCTGGCAACCCGCCCGACCTGAAGATCACCGGGATCGGATTTCTCCACCTCCAGTTTCCCGGACGCACGCCACGCCAGCGCAACTCGATCATCGAAAGCGGCGGTGGGCCGCCTGGCATGTCGCAGCTCGAGATCTACACCGACCAGGGCATCACTGGCCGCAGCCTGTCCGGCCGGAACAGCATCATCGAGAACCAGCTTTTTGCGCGCATCAAGGGAGAGAACCCCTTTTACATCGAGCGCATCTGGGACCGGATGTACCGGCACAACCGCAAGCCGGTCGCCAAGGGTGAATACATTCGCGCGATGGGCGCCGTCGATATCGCCATTTGGGACATTATCGGCAAGGCGCTCAATCTTCCGGTCTACAAGGTGCTCGGCGCATACAACGAGAAGCTCCGCGTCTACGCGGCCGGCGGTTACTACCAGGAAGGGAAGGGCTTGAAGGAGCTGGCTGCCGAGATGGAGGGATACGTCGGCGAAGGCTTCCGCGCCGTCAAGATGAAGGTCGGCTGGGGGCCGATGCGGCAGGACGCCGAGAGGGTGCGCGCCGTCCGTGACGCCGTCGGTCCGGACATCGACGTTCTGCTCGACGCCAACAACGCCTGGAA
>DATIFQ010000067.1:0-4071 GCA_035455185.1 Bryobacteraceae bacterium
GCGCTATCCACCATGTTGTTGAACGCCTCGACGAACGGGGGCTGGTAGAAGATGCCGTAACCGCCACGGAGGATGGTGCGGCCCTGGCCAGTCACATCATACGAGAAACCGAAGCGCGGGGCGAATAGCAAGTAGTGGGAATCGCTCCCCCCTTCGGGACATCCGGAATCGCCTGCATACAGGTAGCCGACCGGTGCGTTCGTAAAGCGAGTGGACTTCTGACCGGGCCGGAAGCACTCGGTCCGGCCCAGTTCGTCGCCGAATGGTACAAACGGGTCGTAGCGGAGACCCAGGTTCAGCGTGAGCCGCCGATTGACACGGAAGTTGTCCTGAACGAATCCGCTGGCCAGCGTGCCGCGCCGCGCCGCGTATTCGCCGCCACCCTGAATGAAACGGTCGACCTTGCCGAGGAAGAAGTCGGAGAGGGCGTTGCCCGAAAAACCCGTGCCGCGGAACCGGAAGTTCCCGTTTTGCCGGTACGTGTTGTCCAGGTCAATGTTCATCTTGAGGTAGTCGAAGCCCATCGCCAGTTCATGGCGGCCGTGAATCCAGTGAATCGTGTCACTGAAGTTGTAACTCTGCCGGGCGAACAGGCCCGGGTGGCCCGTGTTGATGCTGAAATAGCCCGCTACGGAGAGGACCAACTCGGCTGGCTCTGTGGCTGCAATCGGCACGCCAAGATCGGCAAAACTGAAGGGCGCGGCCGAGATTACGGTCGCTCGGTTTCGGCCGACCGTGAACACCGCGCTGTTGACTATGCTCGGACTGAAAGTGTAGGTATCGCTCACGCTCACGGACTGAGCGCGGTAACCCTTCCCGTTGCGTGCAGCCACCAGATTGCTCGCGATCGCAGTGGGCTCCTGGGGCAGGTCCGAGATCAAATAGCGGCCATAGAGACGATTTCGGTTGGTGTTATAGTCCCCTCGTCCCATGAACTGGACCTCATGCTGAACGTCGGGTTGCGTGTAGAAGATGACTCCGTCGGGACCGGAGGGAACCGGGATTGAATCGAGCAGCTTGACAGATGCTTGAGCAAACATGCTGGTGGGAATCTGGTTGTCTGCGAAAGGAACGCCCGTCGACGGGTCTTTCAGTTGGCGTGAGATCGAAGAGAAATCGCCCGCCCGCTGGGCGGCGGTGGGCACGACCGAATTCAGCGACGCAGGAAGCGCACGGAGAGTGGTCCCTTGAATCGTACCGAAAAAGAAGACCTTATCCCTGACCACCGGCCCCCCGAGACTACCGCCGAACTGATTGCGTTTCAGAATGTCCGCTTTCGGAGAGAAGAAGTTTCTGGCGTTGAATTTCTCGTTCCGGACGAACTCAAAGGCGCCCCCGTGGAACTCGTTGGTGCCTGATTTCGTGACTACGCTGACAACGGCGCCTGACGCGCGGCCATATTCGGCGCCGTAGTTGTTCGTCTGCACCACGAACTCCTGGAGAGCGTCAGGGTTGGGGAACGGATCATTGACGTTGGTATAGGGGTCCCGGTTGCTGCCGCCGTCAAGGAGATAGTTGAGGCCGTCGCTGCGAGCCCCATTAGACGCCACGGCCTGGCCGCCTGGGTAGGTGCCGCCTTGAATGGCGTCGCCAGACCCTCGCGAATTGCCCGCCATCAGGTCCACGGTTCCAGGGACAAGGAGTACGAGGTTCGCCGCGTTTCGGCCGTTCAAGGGTAATTCAACGATGCGCTGCTGGTCCACCACGCCCTTAATCGTGCCCGATCGCGTCTCGACCATTGCTGCGTCGGCCTGCACACTGACAGATTCAGTGAGGGTACCGATCTGAAGAGTGACCGGGAGGTTGGCAACGGCATTCACCTGGAGGGTGATACCCCGCTGCTCGAAACGCCGGAAACCCTGCGCCTCGACACTGATTTCATACGTGCCAACGGGCATCAAGGGGAAGAGAAAAGCTCCATCGGCGCCAGTGCTCAATGTGCGGGTAAGGCCGGTCAGAGTCTGCTTTACGGCGATCTGAGCGTCAGGAACGGCGCTGCCTGAGGGGTCTGTCACGATACCTGTGATGGTCCCGGTGGGATCGGCTGCCATCCCAAGGGAGACGACCAAGGTAGAGATCGACACGAGGGTCAGTAGGCCGCACGGAAGGCTCCGCCGCCAGGTTCGGCTGCCAAACATGGCACACCTCCTTAATGAGTGATAACTATTGCTTAATGGAATGAAGTAACTGTCTGCCTACCCCACTTTGGTACGATTTTGCGGCAACTCGTACAGAATGTCAATGCGCGCGTTCGCATCCCATCCAGACAGTTGGACACTGTGGAAGCCCAGCGTGAGAAGCTAAGCGGCGGGCCGGTGGTCGACGATCTCTTCGCTCTTCCGGTTCCAGTACATCTTCTTCTCTTCGCGATAGGCGCGGGTGGCCATAACAACCGCCACGGAATGGGCGAAGCCGGTGTCGATGTTCCCGTTGGGAGTCTTGCGGCTGCGCATGCAGGCGAGCCAGTTGTCGGTGTGATAGGCGAGGTCATCACCCTGCTCAATCGGCGGTGTTTCCGGATGTCCCGGTACGGTGACCAACTCGGGCTTCGGAGCGCCGGGTAACTTCAGGTCGTACACAACATTCGAACGCCAGCCGCTGTGTCTCTCCGGAAGATACCACCACTGCGGGCTGCCTTCGCCTCCCGGAGAGTAGAGCGTACCCTTCTGGCCACGAATGATGGTGTGATCTCCGTACGAGTTCCCGAAGCACACGCTAAAGCTGTAAAGCACTTCTTTCCCGGCGAATATCGACAGGCAGGCGAAGGTATCAGGATTCTCCCGGCCATCGTGCCAGGCGAAGATGCCGCCGTTGGCGACTGTGTTGTCGGGGATGAAAGTGTCCAGATAGAAATGGGCGAGGCCCGAACCGTGGCTGTACCACTGGTCCGTGATGCCGCCGGAGAAGTCCTTATAGATGCGGAACTCGAAGTAAGCGCGCGGGTCGAACGGGCGGGGCTCCCTGCCCGCCAACCAGCGGTTCCAGTCGGTGTCTTTCTCACGGACGTCGGCGATGTTGGGGTCCATCGGGACACGCCAGCGGGGCCCGTTGAAGTTCCAGCTCTGCTCAATCCGTGTAATCTTTCCCAGCTTTCCGCTGCGAACGATCTCCCGGACGCGGTGCTGGTAAGGATCACTCAGCCACTGTGAACCCATCTGCAAGATCTGCTTACTCGCCTTGACGGTGTCGCGGGCGAGTTTGGCATCCGCGAGCGTGTTGGCCATCGGCTTTTCGCAGTAGCAGTCCTTGCCGGCCCGAACAACTTCGACCAGCATCCGGGCGTGTTGATGGTCTCCGGTGGCGATCATCACGGCATCCAGCTCCGGGTCCGCCAGCATTTCCTCGGAGTGCCTGTAAATCTTCGGACGCTTGCCGAACAACTGCGTTGCGTGATCGGCGGCTCTCTGCGCGTTCACCGACCAGATGTCACAAACGCTGCGAAAATCGAAATTCGGGTCGGTCTTGGATGACAGTTTGAGCATCCGGCGAAGCCCGAAGGCTCGATGCCCGCATCCGACCTGGCCGATCTGAATACGGTCGTTGGCGCCGACGATTCTGGCGTAGGAGCGAGCGGTCGTTGAGAGAACGACGGATCCCGCCGCCGCTCTTCCGAGAAAGGCTCTCCGCGTGGACTTCTTGTCTCCGGATTTCCCGCTGAATGTCTTGTTCACCGGTCTCGTACCTCGATCTGATCATAGCGCCCGGAGGACGGCCTGGCGGCCAGCCATGAGTTTCACAACCTATACACTCAGCTTCCAGGGCTTCCGGTACTCGCGCTTGAGATACCGGGCAGCCTGCTTCTGGCGCGCCGTCTGGGTTTTATCGTCCCAGTCGATACGCAGGCCGCTGCGGAGCGCGACGTTGCCAAGCAGGCACGTCGCCGTTGAGCGGTGGCCGGTCTCAATGTCGCTGATCGGCTTCTGCCGGGTTTTCACGCACTCCAGGAAGTTGGCCCAGTGAGCCATGTTGGTGTTGTTGGAGGCCTTCTCGTTCACCGCCGCCAGCTCGGAGCCCGGCTCAGGCACGACCCGGTATTCGGTACGGTCCACAAACAGGGTTCCCTTGGTGCCG
>DATIFQ010000068.1:0-16386 GCA_035455185.1 Bryobacteraceae bacterium
GTTCGGGGTTGCTGTCGGTCGCCTCGCGGATGTTGTTTTCTATCGGGTGCAAGACCTTTCTGGTCAACTGGATATCCCCGAGTCGTTAGTACTCGGCCACATTATGGCGCACGAACTCGGCCATGTGCTGCTTGGTCCGGAAAGCCACTCTTCGAGCGGAGTTATGATAGCCCACCTGAGGCGGCGCGATCTGCCGACAGTGGTCAAAGGGTGGCTGGTGTTCAACTCCCAGCAGGCAGCGCGGATGTACGCCCACCTGCGGCAACCCGCCGTGGCTATTTCTTCAGCGCCGCCCGGAGGTTCAGTGTCCGCACGAGCCTGTGCAGATTGTTTGGATGCAGCCCCAGCACCTTCGCCGCTTCGGTGAAGCTGCCGCCGGCCTGCTCCAGGGTTCGCAGGATGAGCTGCCGCTTGGCTTCCTTCATGGCCTCGTGGTATTGCAGCGAGGAGGCGCCGGCGGGGCGGTCCGCTTCGAGGACGCGGTCCGGAAGATCGTCCGGCTGGATAATTTCGGTCGAACCGAGGACCACGGCCCGCTCGATGGCGTTCTCCAGCTCGCGAACGTTGCCCGGCCATTGGTAACTCATCAGAAGCGACAGCGCCTCGTCGGAGATGCCGGCGATTCGCCGCCTTGCGCTCTTGCCGTGCTTCTGCAAGAAGAAGCTCGCCAGCAGCGGGATGTCTCCGCGCCGATCACGTAGTGGCGGCATCGTGACCGAAACCACGTTGAGCCGGAAGTAGAGGTCCTGGCGGAACTGCCCGGCCTTGACCGCTTCCTCCAGATCCCGGTTTGTCGCCGCGATGAGACGGATGTCCGTCTTGATCGGCCGGGTGCCGCCGACCCGCTCGAACTCACGCTCCTGCAATACACGCAGCAGCTTCGCCTGAAGAACGTGCGCCAGTTCGCCGACCTCGTCAAGGAAAACAGTCCCGCCGTGCGCCTCCTCCAGCTTTCCTCTCTTTTGAATGATCGCGCCGGTGAATGCGCCTTTCTCGTGGCCGAACAGCTCGCTTTCGAGCAGGCTCTCCGTCAAGGCGGCGCAGTTGATCGCTACGAACGGTTTGGCGGCACGCGGGCTGTTGCGGTGAATGGCGCGGGCCACGAGTTCCTTTCCTGTGCCGCTCTCGCCGCGGATCAGGACGGTGGAGGCCCCGGGCGCGGCCTTGGCGATGAACTCGTAGACCTGCCGCAGGCGTTGACTGTCGCCCACCAGGCCGTGCTCGACGCCGATCTCGGCCTTGAGGCGCCGGTTTTCGTCGTTCAGTTCCTCCATGCGCAGCGCGCTGTCGAGAGCGCCGGCCGCGATCCCCGCGATCCCCGTCGCCAGGTGGAGGTGATTCTCATCGAAGCGCACGGCCGGGTCGCATGAGACGAGGTAGAGGATTCCCAGAACCTTCTCGAAACATGCAAGCGGGGCCGCGAGAATGGAGCTTGCATGCGCACGGAGCACGCTCTCGGCCGTGCTCAAGCCCGGAGCGGAGCGGACATCGTTGCACAAGATCGCGACTCCTTGCTCGAAAACCCGGCTCGCGACCGTCCGCGATATGGGGAATCCCTGTCGGGCGCGCGAAACCCTGCTCCAGTGGAAGGCCGATTCCAGCTCGCCCAGGCTCGTTTCAATCAGCAGAATTGCTCCGTGATCGGCGGGAATCGCCTCGAAAGTCAACTCCATGAGCCGCCGCTCCAAGTTCTCCAGCCCGCGGACCGAAGAGATCGCCGTGCCGATCCCCAGGAGGACTCCAAGATCCCTAGCAACGCGTCCCTTTTCCGAGAGGGCTTCGAGAACTTTTTCCGGACTGAGGTAGAGAGCGTCGTCACTCCGAAGCTCCACCGTCGCGCCGGAGGCCAATGCCCCTTCGTCAAGTTGCACCGGCTCGGCCCTGGCGCGCGGTTCTTCTTCGAGAAGAAACAGGAACAGGGAGTGCCCGACCTTGATTTCGTCGCCGTGCGCGAGGAAACGCTCCGAGACAGGGATGCCGTTGACGCAGGTGCGATTTACGCTGCCCAGATCGGTGATCTTGAACCGCTCTCCTTCCGCCCGGACGACGCAATGATGGTGCGAAACCGCGCGGTCCTCGAGACAAAGGGAATTGGATTCTTCGCGTCCGATCGAGAAGTCTGCGTCTGCCACGGGAAAAACAGCGCCCGTAAGCGGCCCGGCGACGGCAACTAATCTCGGCGTCATGACACGGCAATCCACGCTGATTCTACAACCTCTCAACTGTGATAGGCGAGGCTATAATGGCGGTCTGCCTCGGGAGGTGAATTCTTTCATGACGCCGCGCGAACGCGTGCTCACCACTCTCAATCATCGCGAGCCCGATCGGGTTCCCGTCGACTTCTCCGGCCACCGTTCGTCCGGAATCGCTGCTATCGCGTACCACCGGCTCCGTGCCGCCCTCGGGCTGCCGCCGGCGGAGGCGCGCGTCTATGATCCGGTACAGCAACTGGCCATCGTGCATGACGACGTTCTCGATCGCTTCGGTGGTGACACCATCGAGATGGGCCGGGGTTTCTCGCTCGAGGCCGCAGACTGGGCCGATTGGACCCTACCCGACGGATCGCCGTGCCAGATGCCGGTCTGGGCGCTCCCCGTACGCGGCGACGGCGAGTGGGTGCTGAATTCGCCCGCCGGCCGGACTCTCGCCCGTATGCCCGACGGCGCCCTGTTCTTCGAACAGTGCCACTGGCCTTTTCTCGATACCGACGACCTGGGGCGGCTCCCAGAGGCATTCAGCGAGTCGATGTGGACCGGCCTGCGGAGTCCGCCCGGTCCCGCCGCGGCCGATCCGGCGGCGCTGGCGGAAGGCGCCCGCCGCCTTCGCGAGAAGACCGACCGTGCCATCGTCGGCCTCTTCGGAGGCAACCTGTTCGAGCTTGGCCAGTTCCTTTACCGGATGGACAACTTCCTCATGATGCTCGCCGGCGAACCGCTCCGCGCACACGCCTTTCTCGACAAGGCGACCGAGGTCCATCTTGACAATCTCGAACGTTACCTGGAGACGGTCGGCCCCTACATTGACATCATCCAGTTCGGTGATGATCTCGGTTCCCAGCGTGGGCCCCTCCTCTCGCCGAAGATGTATCGCGAGTTCTTCAAACCCCGGCACCAGTTCCTGTGGAAGTATGCCAAAAAGCTGGCGAACGTTAAGGTCATGCTGCATTGCTGCGGCGCGGTGCGCCCCTTGCTGCCGGACCTCATCGACGCCGGCCTCGATGCAATCAACCCGGTCCAGATTGCGGGCAAGGACATGGATGCTGCGGGCCTGAAGCGCGACTTCGGCAACGACATCACCTTCTGGGGCGGAGGCTGCGACACCCAGAAGACACTGCCGGACGGGACGCCCGACGAAGTGCGGGCTCACGTGCTCGGACAGCTCGAAGTGCTGGCGCCCGGAGGCGGCTTCGTCTTTCAGCAGGTCCACAACATCATGGCGAATGTTCCGCCGGCGAACATCATCGCCATGTTTGACGCGATCAGGGAGTTCAACGGCCGCTGCTGAGCCGGGAACCTACTTCTCGCCTCGCACCATCGGCACGAAGCGGACCGGAATTCCGGGCTCCCGGCGCACCTTCCCATCCGCCCCCTTAACGATCACGACCAGTTCCTGGTCGAATACCGAACCGCCCACCGGCGCTACCAGCCTGCCCCCCGGCTTGAGCTGATCGAGCAGTGCCTGGGGCACTTCCGGTGGAGCCGCTGTCAGGATGATCCGATCGAACGGCGCCTCCTCCGGCCATCCGCGGTACCCGTCTCCCTGTTTCACTGTCACATTTTTGCAACCTAGTTGCATAAGTAGTGCGCCCGCCGACCGGGCCAGCTCTGGTACGATCTCGATCGTGTACACCTGCTTCACCAGCGGCGACAGCACGGCCGCCTGGTAGCCCGACCCGGTGCCGATCTCGAGCGCCTTATGGCCCTTTTCCGGCTCCAGCATCTGGGTCATCAGGGCGACGATATAGGGCTGGGAGATCGTCTGGCTGTAGCCAATTGGCACCGGATGGTCCGCGTACGCCATCGACCGGAGGTTGGGGGGGACGAACAGGTGCCGCGGCACCGCCCGCATCGCCCGCAGAACTTCGCGGTTCTGAATGTCACGGCTTTCCATCTGTTCCCGCACCATCCGCTCCCGCTGCGCCTGATACTCGTCCTGAGCGCACGAAAGCAGGCCAACCGCGAAAACAAGTGGAACCAACCGTTTCATATCAGCATCGTAGCTGTGCTGGCGTACAATGTCCAAGGTGGCGCAGCGAAAATCAACTTCCCCTCCTGTTGTGGCGGACAGCCCCGCCGCTCTACTCCGGCAGCTTGGCATCGTCAGCGCCACGGCGCTGGTGGTGTCGAACATGGTCGGTACCGGCATCTTTGCGACCAGCGGGTTTCTTGCCGGCGATCTCGGCGACCCCATGCTGGTGCTCGTAATTTGGCTTGTCGGCGCTCTGTTCGCGCTCATCGGTGCGTTCTGTTACTCCGAGCTCGGCATCAACTTTCCCGCCTCCGGCGGCGAGTACGTCTATCTCACGCGCGCGTACGGCCCCACCTGGGGCTTCATGACCGGATGGGTGTCTTTTTTCGCCGGCTTTTCGGCGCCGATCGCCGCGGCGGCTCTCGCATTCTCGGACTATCTTGGCTACTTCTTCCCGGTGCTGAAGCAGGAGAACGCCCACTTCACCATCGGCTCCGGCGCGTTTTCGCTTACGCTCGGCGGCGCGCAGATTGCTGCCTCAACCCTGGTCGCTGTTTTCACTCTGCTCAACTTCTTCGGCGTCCGAAGAGTCGCCAGAGTTCAGAATGTGCTGACCGCGACCAAGGTCCTTGTGCTCGTCGCCTTCATCGGTCTTGGCTTCTTCATCGGCACCGGCAACTGGGATCACTTCTCGATGCCAGCCGTGCGCACATCCGCGACACCGCTGGCGGCTCAATTCGCCATTAGCCTCTTCTGGATCTATGTGAGCTACAGCGGCTGGAACGCCGCCACCTATGTCGCCGAAGAACTAAAACGTCCCGAGCGCACCCTGCCGGCCGCACTGGCAGTCGGTACCGCGCTCGTGGCGGCTCTCTACATCGGACTGAACCTCATATTCATCTACGCCACGCCGCTCGAGGAGATGAAAGGCGTGGTCGCGGTTGGCGCGCTTGCGGCATCGAAGTTGTTCGGCCCCGGCATCGCGGGAACGTTCAGCGCATTGATGGCGCTGTCGCTCGTCTCGACCGTGAACGCCATGGTGACCATCGGCCCGCGCGTCTACTACGCGATGGCGAAAAACGGAGCTTTCCTGCCGGTGGCCGCGAAAGTGGATCCCCGCTGGCATACTCCCGTGCCCGCCATCCTCCTGCAAGGGCTGTGCACCATCCTGATGACGCTCACTCCCTTTCCGGCGCTGGTCGTCTACATCGGGTTTACGCTCAACTTTTTCGCGGTGATGTCGGTCACCTCGCTGTTCAAATTCCGCCGGCGTCCCGAGTGGCAGAGGCTCCGCATCGTGAGCTTCGCTTTCCCGTTGCTGCCCGCGCTATTTGTGCTGATCGGAGCGTGGATGACCGTCTACGGCATGATACTCAAGCCGAACGTCTCGCTTGCCGCCATCCTCACCATCGCCACCGGCGCCGCCGTGTATCACTTCCGCTTCGCCCCCCGCACAACCCGGGACTGACACGAACGCAAAACCCGTCCCGCGGTTTTGCCTTTCCCGGGTTTTCCTTCTCAGTCCCCAGCCCCCGTCTGCTATCCTGCCTGTAACATGGCGCAGATTCTGGACGGAAATCGGATCCGCGATGAAATTCAGGCCGAATTGAAGCCCCGCGTTTCGCGGCTGGCCGCATCCTGCCGGCCCCCCGGCCTCGCGGTCGTGCTCGTCGGCGACGACCCAGGCTCTCAGATCTACGTCCGCAACAAAGTCAAGGCCTGCGAGGAACTTGGCATCTATAGCGAGAAGCTCACTCCGCCCGACACGATCACCACCGAAGAGCTGGCCACTCTCGTCGAGCAACTCAACGCCCGCGACGAGATCGACGGCATCCTCGTGCAGATGCCGCTCCCCCGCCAGGTGGATGCCAAGAAAGTCCTCTTCGCCGTTTCGCCGGAGAAGGACGTGGATGGCTTCCATCCCCTGAACGTCGGCAATCTTGTGGCCAACCGGCCCGGCCCCCGCTCGTGCACCCCCGCAGGCATCCTCGAGATCCTGAAGCGCTACCGCATCCCCATCGCCGGCCGTCAGGCGGTCGTTGTCGGACGCAGCGACATCGTCGGCAAACCGGTTGCCTTCCTCCTGTTGCACGAACACGCCACCGTCACCATCTGCCACTCGAAGACCTTCGACCTGCCGGGCGTCTGCCGCCGGGCCGACATCCTCGTCGCTGCGATGGGCAGGGCCGCCCTCATCACCCGGGATTACATCAAGCCCGGCGCCACCGTGATCGACGTCGGCATCAATCGCATCGACGATCGCTCACGCGTCGAAACGATCTTCCGCGGCGACCCCGCCAAGTTGGCCGCTTTCGACCGCAAGGGCAGCGTCCTCGTCGGAGACGTCCATCCGCTCGACGTGGCCGAGGTCGCAGGCGCCTACACCCCCGTGCCCGGCGGCGTCGGCCCTCTGACCATTGCCATGCTCATGGTCAACACCGTCCAGATTGCCGAGCGGAGAACTGGCGGATGCTGAAGGTGGGTCTCACCGGAGGGCTCGCCACAGGCAAGAGCTTCGTTGGTGCGGCCCTCGCGGACATGGGCTGCCACCTCATCAAAGCCGACGAGCTCGGCCACCAGGTTCTGCTCCCCGGCGGCGAAGCCTACGACGGCGTCGTGCGCGAGTTTGGCGCAGGCATACTCAACCCGGACGGCACGATTGACCGCAAGCGCCTGGCCTCTGAGGTGTTCGGTAATCCGGAGCGGCTGGCCGCGCTCACCCGCCTCGTTCACCCGCCCGTAATTCGCCGCGAGGAGGAGTTCATCGCGAAGATTGCCGCACGCGAACCCGACGCCATCGCCGTGGTGGAAGCCGCTATCCTGATCGAGACCGGTAGCTATAAGCGCTTCGACACGATCATCCTGGCTGTCTGTGGCGAACAGCAACAGGTGGAGCGCGCCGTGCTTCGTGATGGCGCCGATCCCGACGAAATCCGCGCCCGCATTCGACGCCAAATGCCGCTCGAAGAGAAACGGAAATACGCCACCTACATCATCGATACATCCGGTTCCAAGGAGGATACGCTCCGCCAGACCCGGGCAGTCTACAATCTCCTTAGGAGTATCCCGCAATGTTCAAGCGCATCTTGATCCTCGCTGCCGTCATTCTAGGCGGATTCTACCTGCTGACATCGGTCACCCACTGGAATCCGCGCGACGCGCTGGCGCCTGTTCGGGATGCTGGCGGCCTCTGGACCCAGCCGGACCATGCTCGCTCCGCCGGGCTTAGCGCCGACGAACTGAATAACATCGAAGTCTACAAAACAGCCCACAATGCGACCGTAAACATCACTACGGTGGTCTATCGGGAGGACTGGTTCTTCCGCCTCGTACCCGTTGAAGGGTCCGGCTCCGGCTTCATCGTGAACGCAGAAGGCCAGATCGTCACCAACAACCACGTCGTCTCCGGTGGCCGCCAAATCAAGGTTATCCTCGCCGACAAAAGCACCTACGAGGCCCGAGTTTTGTTCAATGACGAGGCCAACGACCTCGCTTTACTGAAGATCACACCCCGGAAGAAGCTGCCGTTCCTCAGGCTCGGTGATTCCGACCAGTTGCAGGTGGGCCAGAAGGTGCTGGCCATCGGTAACCCTTTCGGGCTCGAAGGCACGCTGACCACAGGCGTGATCAGCTCTCTCAACCGCACCATCCAAGCCGAGGCGAACTCCCCGATGGAAGACATGATCCAGACGGACGCCGCCATCAATCCGGGTAACAGCGGCGGGCCGCTGCTTGACACCCAGGGCAACGTGATCGGGATCAACACGATGATCGTCGGCGCCGCCAACATCGGCATTGGCTTCGCCATCCCGATTAACCGCGCCAAGTGGCGCCTCGACGATTACCAGGCCCGCGGACGGTATGCGCGTCCGTACCTCGGCATCCGGTCGCTCTACGTATCCGGCGAGCTGGCGGAAGCGCTGGATTTGCCTGCCGAAGGCGGGTTGCTCGTTATCAGTGCGGAGCGGAGCTCTCCGGCCGAATCCGCCGGCCTGCGCGGCGCGCGCCGCCGGGTCGTCGTCGGCAACTATGAGATCCCCGTGGGCGGCGACCTCATCATGGCCGTTGACGGGCAGGCGGTGGACGGCAACACGACCCTCGAGCGGGCCAAGAACCGCAAACGCGTTGGCGAGGCTCTCAATCTCACGATTTACCGTGACGGGCGCACGATGAAAGTCAAAGTTACCCTCGGCGAAGCCCCCGAACAGCGCCTCTAACCACCATTTCGAGAAAACGGCAAAATTGATGGCGGTTCCCGGCATTCATCAAGGCGCGGTATAGTTGTCGATTGCGCCGTGGTACTTGTCCAACGGGTCTCGAAGGTTTATCCTCTCTACCGTCGTCCCTCCGACCGCATCCTCGAACTCTTTCCCTTCCGACGTACCCCTCTTCATTCGGATTTCTGGGCGCTCCGGGACATCAGTTTTTCTGTTGAGCGCGGTGAGTTTCTCGGCATCGTCGGGCCGAACGGCTCGGGCAAGAGCACACTCCTTCAAATCCTCAGCGGTATTTTGCAGCCGACCTCCGGACGAGTGGTCACCGAGGGCCGGATCGCGGCGCTGCTCGAACTGGGCGCGGGGTTCAATCCCGAATTCACGGGGCGCGAGAACGTCTACATCAACGGCGAAATCATGGGGCTTTCGCGGCGCGAGATCGAGCGGGCGTTCCCGAAAATCGAGGCGTTTGCGGAGATCGGCGAGTTCATCCACAGGCCGGTGAAGGAATACTCGAGCGGGATGTACGTGCGGCTGGCGTTTTCGACGGCCATTCACGTGGATCCCGAGATCTTGATCGTCGATGAAGCGCTGGCAGTGGGTGACGCAATCTTCGCGAACCGGTGCATCCAGAAATTCGAAGAGCTGAAGGATCGCAAAGTAACGGTACTGTTCGTGTCACACGATCTGGGCCTTGTGAAACGGCTGTCGAACCGGGCGATCCTGATGGTGCAAGGGCAGGTGGTTGCGGAGGGGAATCCGAGCGACGTCGTCAATCGGTATGTCGGACTCGTGCATAAGCGTGGGCGGCTGGAAGAGGCACGCGAAGGGAGGGCGCTGACGGCCAGCTACCGCCACGGAGATGGCGCGAGCAGAGTCGTGGAAGTTGAACTGTTGAATGAGGCGGGCGAGCCTGTGTCGACGATCCAGAGCGGCGAGCAGGTCACTGTTCGCGCGCGGGCGAAGTTTCTGCGGCCGGTAGAGGAGCCAATCGTCGGGATTCTGATTCGAAACCGGCTGGGGACGGACGTCTTCGGGACGAACACGAAGCTGGAGAAAAGAAAGCTCGGCATGTTCGCGCCGGGCGATCTGTTGACGGCGGAGTTCCGGTTTAATTGCCTGCTGTCGCAGCAGGAATATACACTGACTGTTGCCACGCAATACTGGGACGGGTCCAGCCAGGACTGGCTCGATGACGTGCTGGGCTTCCGGGTAGTGGACGAGAAGGCGGCGGCTGGATTGCTCAGTCTGAAGACGGAAATCGAATGGCGGAAAGAATAGCGCCGGCAGTGGACGGACAGGCAGCACGTTTTTTCGGACACCCTCGCGGGCTGGCTACGCTTTTCCTGACGGAATTTTGGGAGCGCTTCAGCTATTACGGCACGCGGGCGCTGCTGATCCTATTCATGACGGCGCCGGCGGCCACGGGCGGGCTCGGCTTCGACGTGGGGAAGGCGGGTGCGATTTACGGACTCTACACGTCGGCGTGTTACCTGATGAGCCTGCCGGGCGGGTGGCTGGCGGACCAGTTTTTCGGGCAGCGGCGCGCGGTGCTGTATGGCGGGTCGGTGATGGCGCTGGGGAACCTACTGCTCGCGGCTCCGAACGTGGCGTTGTTTTATCCGGGGCTGGCGCTGGTGGCGCTAGGTACGGGTCTGCTGAAGCCGAACGTGAGCGTGATGGTGGGACAGCTTTACGCGGACAGCGATGCGCGGCGGGACGCGGGTTTCTCGATCTTCTACATGGGAATCAATCTCGGCGCGTTCGTGTCGCCGCTGGCGTGCGGGTACCTGGGACAGAGAGTGGACTGGCACCTCGGCTTCGCGCTGGCAGGGTTCGGAATGATCGCCGGGCTCATTCAGTATGTCGCCGGCGGGAAGCACCTGGGAAAGGCGGGGCTGAAGCCGGCGCCCGTGAACGCCGAAGAGTCGAAGCGGCAACTCCGGAAGCTGAGAATCGTGCTACTGGCGGCGGGCGTCATGTTCGGCGGAGCGGTGGCGTTTCAGGCGGCGGGCGTGATGCGCATCACCGCGCAGGCGCTTTCCGATGCCCTGGGTTGGATCCTGGTGTTGATCGTGGCGGCGTTTTTCGTATGGGCCCTGTTTCTGGGCGACTGGTCGGCGGTGGAGCGGAAGCGGCTGGTGGTTGTCGGCGTGCTGTTCCTGGCGTCGTCGTTGTTCTGGTGCATGTTTGAGCAGGCAGGCTCGACGTTGAACCTGTTTGCCGAGCGGAACACCGACAAGACGGTCCTGAGTTTCGCTGTGCCGGCGAGCTGGCTACAAGCACTGAACGCGCTGTTCATCATCCTTCTGGCGCCGGTGTTTGCCTGGATCTGGATTAAGCTTGGACGGCGGGAGCCGTCAAGCCCGACGAAATTCGTGCTTGGGCTGGTGGCTGGCGGCTTGGGGTACGCGGTGCTGGTGGTGGGTGCGTCGGTGGCTGCGCAAGGAGTGCAAGTGAGCCTAATGTGGCTTGTGGTGGTCTACCTGTTCCACACGGTTGGTGAACTTTGCCTGAGTCCGGTGGGGCTGAGCGCGATGACGAAACTGGCTCCGGCGAAGATATCGGGACTGCTGATGGGTGTGTGGTTCCTGTCGATTTCGGTGGGCAACTATATGGGCGGACGGCTGGCGTCGCTATACGAATCGCTGCCGCTGACGGAACTGTTTGGCGCGGTGGCGGCGTTCGGGATAGGCGCGGGGTTGGTGCTGGCGGTTTTTGTCAAGCCGGTGAAGCGGCTGATGGGCGGCGTCAAGTAGCAGGATTCATTCAGATGAAACTCGACGAAATTCAAGCGGCGTTGCGGGAGCAGGGGCTCGACGGGTGGCTGTTCTTCGATCATCACCAGCGCGATCCACTGGCGTACCGGGTGCTGGAGTTTGCGCCCGAAGGCCCGGTGACGCGGCGATGGTACTACCTGATTCCAGCAGACGGTGAACCGAGGAAGCTCGTGCACGCGATCGAGTCGTTCGTCCTGGACGCGCTGCCGGGCGCCAGGCTAGTGTATTCGGGCTGGGCACGGCAGACGGAGGGACTGCTGGAACTGCTCGCGGGTTGCCGGAGAGTCGCGATGCAATACTCGCCGCAATGCGCGATTCCGTACGTCTCGATGGTGGACGCAGGAACGGTGGAACTCGTGCTGGCGACGGGCGTGGAAATCACGAGCTCGGCAGACCTGATCCAGTATTTCGAAGCGCGGTGGGATGAGGAGAAGCTGGAGAGCCATCTCGAGGCGGGACGGCGGGTGGATGAGATCCGCGGAAACGCGTTCCGCCTGATCGGCGAGAAGCTGCGAGCGGGAGAGCGGATCCGTGAGTTCGACGTGAAGCAATTCATTCTGGATTCGTTCGCCGCGGCCGGTATGGTCACGGACCACGGGCCGATCGTTGGGGTAAACGCGAATGCGGCGAATCCGCACTACGAGCCGTCAGCGGATGCGAGCGAGGAAATTCGGCGAGGCGACCTGGTACTGATCGACATGTGGGCGAAACTGGCGAAGCCGCGGAGCGTCTATTACGACATCACGTGGACAGGCTTCTGCGGAACGGAGCCGCGGGCTGAAATCGAAAGGGTCTTCGGGATTGTACGCGAAGCGCGCGATCGGGCGGTGCGGCGCGTGCGGAAGGCAGTGGAAGAAGGCGAGCCGTTACGGGGGTTCGAGGTAGACGATGCGGCGCGGGAATACATTCGAGAGCAGGGTTTCGCCGACCAATTTGTGCACCGCACGGGCCACTCGATCGGCGAGGACGTCCACGGAGCAGGCGCGAACATGGACAACCTCGAGACGCACGACGAGCGGAGGGTGATTGCTGGAACGTGCTTTTCGGTCGAGCCCGGCATTTACCTGCGGGACTTCGGGATACGGTCCGAAGTGAACGTGTACGTCGGTGAGCGAAGCGCGCGTGTGACCGGAGAAGCACAGGAACGGCTGGTGCTCATCTGATGCGACGCGTTGCGTTTCTCGCTCTTGCGATGGCTGGCGCGTGTGTCGCCGTCGATTCCCATCCAAAGGCCTTCCCGCTGTCGGCGCAGGACGGCGTGGCGCTGATCGAGTGGGTCAGCGCGTCGACGTTCCGATTCTGCCGCGCGTGGGAGACTGCTTCGTGCAAGCCGGGCGTGAATCGCGAGGTGGAAGTCGAGCGTGAGGACGCGGGAGCGCGACTCCGATTCAGGACCAAGTACCTGCACGTGGATGTCGACAAAGCCACACTGCGGGTTTCGGCGCGTACGCCGGAAGGTCCGGAGCTATTGGAGGACCTGACCGAGGCTCGCCGTGCGGAGGGCGCCGTGACGATCGAGAGATCGGCGCCGGTAGGGGAGCGGTTCTACGGCCTCGGGGCCCATGCATACGAGTCGGCCGATCTTCGTGGAACAGCGATGGACACTACCAAGCCGTTTCTCATATCGAGCCGCGGGTACGGTCTGCACCACGTATCGCCCGGCAGGTATACCTTCGATCTGGGGCGGAAGCACAGCGACCGATACCGGATCACGGTGCGCGGGGCGAGGAAAATCGACTACTACTTCCACTTCGGTCCTTCGCCGAAAGAGATCCTCGAAGAGCATAAGGAAGTCGCGGGGACGCCGGACATCCTAAAAGAGTGGCAGCTCGGAATCATCGCGCAGACGCAGTTGCCGGCCTATGCAACGCCGCTGCCGGCGACGCTCGATGCGTCGTGGGAATCACTGTGCGACTGCGTCCGGATGATGTCGCATGCGTCGCTTTCGGGAATCCCGCTGCCGGCGTTCGACATCGGACTGTATCGGTCAAACTCGCTTGCGCTGTACCGGCGGGCGCTGCAACTGGCGCAGGTGGCGCCGGTGGTATTCAGCTCGTCGGCCGCGTCGGCGGACGCGGAAATGCTTGTGATGGATGAGAGCGCCGCGCAGGCGCGCCGCCGGTGGCTTCCGTTCTTTCTCACGTACGCGGATGAGGCGAGGCTCCGAGGGCTCCCGATGCTACATTCGCTGCCGCTCCAGTTTCCGCGCGATCACGAGGCAAGCAAGAGAGCGGACGAGTTTCTGATGGGTGATGAGATGCTGGCAGCGCCAGTGTGCACCGAGGACGGCCGGAGAAGCGTCTACCTGCCGATGGGTGTGTGGACGAATTGGCGGACAAACAAGGTTTACCCGGGACGCCAGACGATTGAAATAGAGGCGGCGGAGGACGAACTGCCGCTGTTCGTGAAGAATGGGACGATCGTGCCAGCGGGACCGAGGTCAGGGTCGGCGCCGATGGAACTGCACTACTTTCCAAAACTGGCGTCAGAGTTCTTCCTGTTCGAGCCGGAGGTTTCGGACTATACACAGGCGCACGCGAATCCGGCGCTTGACTTGTGGCGGCTGGAGATAGCGCCCAAGGTGGACCGGACGTACGAATGGGTGCTGCACAATCTGCCTGCACCCACGCGAGTGTGGGAGGGCGAAACGGAGTACCAAAGGGTCCAGGATCGGGGGTTGCTCAAGCCGGGCTGCTGGTATTTTGACGAGGTGACCTCAAACATTCATGTCACGGTGCGGACGCTCAAGGGAGCGACGCGCATCGTTCACATGGGACAGTAGGTTGGCGTGATAGGAACAGCGGGCCGATGCTCAGATCTTGAGAAAGATCCTCCGCTGATACAGCCAGTAGCAGAGATACCACATCACGCCCAAGGTGGCGAGGTTCTGAGGGATCTCGCCGAGTCTGCCGAGGTACCAGAAATTCCCGGTGAATACACCGAGGCCCTGGTACAGCCACCCGTGCAGGATCTGAGAAAACGAATAAATGAAGATTGAGTTCATTCCCAGCACGATGAACGGATAAGCCCATCTCCTGTAACCGAGGACTTCGACCAGCCAGTAAAACACCATCAGCATAAGGATGACCCAGCCAGCGGAGTAAAACGTGAACGACGCCGAGTTGATCAAGCGGTAGGGGATCACCGCAGCGGCGGTCTTCCATCCGAGCCGCGTCATTTCGAGAGCGGCGAGCGCAGGGAGCAGTTCGACCGGCTGCGGCCCAGGACCCGGTTAACCTTTGTAAGTATTTACAGGACAACGGTCTGCTGGCAGAATGGGGCTGTGAAGTGCCATCTGCCGACATGCCGTGAAGAGGTTCGGCCGGAGCAGCAGCGCGTCTGTGTCAACGGCAGGCAGGACTATCACTGGCACTGTTTCTTCCTCCAGATAAGCCGGTTGATCTCCCACGGCGGAGCCAAACTACGCGACCTTACCGATCAAGTTACCGACCTGAATGGAGATCGAAGTCAAAACGTGCAGGAAGTATAGGCCCTTCAAGACGACGGGGGATGGGCACAGCCGGCCGATACTCAGACCTTGAGGAGTATCTTCCTCCGCCCGGCGAAATAAGACATGAACGATACCGTTGCGCCCCGCTGAAACGCAGTGCTACGCTCAGCCCAAGGGCCAATTCCGCTCGGAGGAGCACCATGAGAGCCATCTCGGCGTTTGCCGTTTGCAGCGTGTTGTTCACTGGATTGACGGTTCAGGGAGCAACACACCTCAAGGTTGGGGACACCGCGCCCGACTTTACGCTTCCTTCTTCGACCGGCAAGCCGGTCAGCCTGTCGGAATTTCGCGGCAAGAAAGGGGTCGTGCTGGCGTTCTTTCCGGCTGCGTTCACTGGCGGTTGAACACGGGAAATTACGGCGTACCAGTCTGGTATCGCTGGATTTGAAGGAATGGACGTGCAGGTATTGGGAATCAGCACCGACGGCCAGTTCACTCTGAAGCACTGGGCCGACGAGCACCTTAAGACGACGTTTCCTCTTCTGAGCGACTTTCTGCGCAAAACGTCGGAGAGCTACGGCGTGCTGAACGCGGAAAGTGGGATGGCGAACCGCACCACGTTCGTGATCGACACGGAGGGCCGTATCCAACACATCGAAGAAGGCAAGAGTGCGATCGACCCAAGTGGGGCGATGACGGCATGCAGCCGGGTCCGAAAGAAGTAGGCGCCGCGCTACCCCACTGAAACTGCCAGCCTGTCGCCTTTGCCCAGCCGGAGCGGTTTCTTCGGGCGGATGATTGCCTCGCCGCCCGCGGCTTCGACGGTCGCGCCGGCGAGCGATGATCCGGACGGCTTGCCAGGGAAGGGAAGTCGGAGCTGCGCCAGTTCCAGCGCACCACCCTCGACGGTGATCTCGGCGTCCAGTTTCTGTTTCGTGCGCTTCTGGGAATAGTTGCCCCAGGCAGTCCCGGTCGAATACAGAGAGCGGAAGTTGTCCTGACTCACAAGCGGGCTGAACCGCAGGGCCTTCTCGGAAGACGACCACTGGAATCCGGACAGCGCCAGGACCAACGACCAACTCGACATCGCCCGCGCATAGTGGTGGCCGCACTCGATCTCGTTCCAGGGGTTGCGCCGGACGCCGTCGTAACGGTTTCGTACGGCATCCACGATCGCGAGTCCCTCCTTGAACATCCCTTCGTAAAACAGGTGTGCGGCGACCTGATACTCAATCCCGGTCCATACCTCATCGGAGTACACGAATGGAAGAGCTGGGCGATGGCCACGTGGCCAACTGCACAACAGCAGACCTGCCTCGTCGTTCAAGGCATAGAGGCGTTGCGCGTTCGGGAAGTCGGAGAAGTCCTCTCGGAAGTTGTGGCGGAAGATAGCGCGCAGGGTGGACTGGATATGCTCGTGGGGCAGCAGCTTGCCGAGGCCGACCACTTCCGCGAACCACTGGCCGAGCAACTGGTCCGACAGGCAGCCCTCCCCGTACTGATACCTGGAGGCTTTTTCGGCACGCTCGTCGATCTTCTGAACATAATACTCGCCGTTCCATAGCAGTTTGTCCAACCGGGCAGCGCCTTCTTCCATCAGCTTCCGGTAACGCTCAGCGGCGGCGTTGTCGCCGAGATGCACTGCCATCTTCGACGCGGCGGCAAGCGCACCGAGGTAGAAGGTGCCCATCATCGTATTGGGCCCATAGAATTCGATGTCGTAGGTGTTATGCTGCTCGCCCTCCATTACGCC
>DATIFQ010000069.1:0-4641 GCA_035455185.1 Bryobacteraceae bacterium
TGCAGGGGGACGAAGTCCGCCTGGAACAGATCCCGGAGCCGGTGGAAAAACCCTCTCTCGTGCGCGAGCTTGTGCAGGCCGTCCTAAACCGCAAAGTGGTCTTCATGGGCAACGGCCTGAACATCGGCAACGCCCCTGGAAACGTCTCGGACCTCGAGTCGCTCATCGCGGCGCAGATGGGGCAAACCACAATCATCGGCAACGCGCTCAATCTCGGATCGCTGGCCCCGCCGGCTCGCCCGTCCTCTTCTGTGTCTGCCGCCTCGCTCGCAAAGCTCAAGCAGCTTTTCGACGCCAAGAAGTACGCCGACGCCCTCTCCACGGTGAACGGCCTGCGAGCCAAAGACCCGCAAAGCGCCGAACTCAAAGCCTGGAAAGCCCGCATCCTCGAGGGCATGGCCCCGAGCATGGCGCCGCCGAAGCCGCGTTGACAGTGGCCGGCGACGGTCCCCGGTACCACAAAGGGGAGGGCGCAGTACGTGCAGGCCCACATCTATTTGTTCGCAGTGGCCGGTTCGGGGTGCTCCTCCGCTTCAAAGCGAACGGTGGAGTCGGAGGTGGTGATCGTCGACTCGCTCGTGAACTTGCGGTAATTGCGGAAATCCAGGGCATTGCGGCCACAGCGGAGCGTGCCTCGCCAGCAGGAGAGATTCTCGGCGTGCGCCGGCAGTAAGAACTCCGTGTCACCGATGCGCACGAAGGAGTAGTCCACTACCCACTCGATCGTATCCAGCGGGAACGTTTCGGGGACGTTAAGCGCCTGCATCTCGATTCGCAGGACACGCGAGGTTATTTTATCGATCCACACGGAACCCTTATAGGCGGGTAGCACGGACTGGCCGCCCACGGTAGTTTGCCAGTGCGAATTGGGCTGTTCCACCTCGAAGTCGTAGATTGTGGCAGGCCGGCCGGAGGCGGTGGAATCGCGGCGAAGGTGGAAATCGGCGGCGCTGGCGGGGGAGAAGACGCCGCGCAGGGTGTTGCCGAATTCACCGTACGACCGGGAACCGGGGATCTGGTCCATGGCCTTGTTTACCGGTTTGTTGTTGATCCTGATGTCGTGGTAGCTCTCGACGCCGTCTTCGTACGCCACCGCAGCGCTCACCACGTCCAGCGCCCGCCAGCTTACGGGACGGCCCTCGCTCTCATAGCGTGTGGTGAGTTGGTTGCAAATATAGTTGGGGAGCGTTTCGGAGAACTCGTTGGCCACCTCGCGGGCTTTTTCGAGGAAGGAATCCGATTCGCTCCACGCGGCCGATGCGGCGGTGGCCGGGGGCGCGGCGGGGGAAGCCGCAGCCGCCGGCCCGTTCTCGGGCTCATCCTCGGCGGGGTGGGGCCGCGGCGCGGGCTTGCCGCGGCGCAGTATTGGCACGTCCGGATCTTTCGCCGCAGCGGAGCCGATCACGATGGCCTCGTGTTTCTGGGCCGGCACTTCTTCCGGGGCGGTCTCCGTGGCCAGCGGTTCCACAGCTTTCTCCAACTTCACATTCACAGCATGGAAGTAGCCTTCGTTGTCCGAACGGGCTTCAACTTCCACCTCGTCGCCGGGCTTCAGAGCTGCGCGCTGGATCTCCTTGTCGTGCTCGAAATACTTGGTGATTTTGGAACACGTGAAGGTGATCAAGCGCGAGTCGGGCACGCGGATAGTGATGGAGTCGTTTTCGATCTTGTCGATCTTGCCGGTGAACTGCTGGAGGACGTTCGCCGGCGCAGGCAGTCTGCCGCCGGGGCCCCTGTCTCCGCGCGAACGAGGAGGCTCTCGTGGAAAGGGATCCGGGTATGGTCCGGGAAACTGGGCGCAGAGCAGGCCAGCCGTACACAGCCATAACAGGCCGGCGTTTCGGAGCCGCAAACAAGCACCTCCTATCTTCTGGACGTCCGAGGCAGCGCCGGAGTTTACGGGATTTTGGAGGTGAGTCGCGGCATTTGAGGAACTGGGCCGACGAGGGCGTCGGCCGTGGCGGCGACATTGGACCCAGACCGGGTTTTCCGTGTATCCAGGAAGCAGTAAGGCTGCTTCATGCTGGGTGATATGATGCGAGGCGCCGGCCCCCACAGACGCGGGCAAGGCATGCAATAACGGCACGGGCAGCGGAGGTTGGGGTTACGTAGCATGTCGCCGATACCCCGATACTTCGTTTTGAGGACAACCCGAGTGAAACTTGCAATCGCATTATCGTTCCTGTTTTCGACTCTGGCAGCACAAGCGCCCCTGGATGAGAGGGGCAAGAGCGGGGTCGTCGAGTTTTTCGTCGTTGACTCGAATGGCGTACCAGTGAAGGGGGACATTACCTTCTCGGTGCGACAACTCCGGGATGGGAAAACCGCGCGCGAGGTCAAAGTGGGCGCGAAGGCAAGTCTGGCCTACGGCACCTATAAACTGACGGTCCAGGGCTCTCCCGCGTATCCAGTCGAGAAGATCATTAAAGTGAAAGAGGCTTACCAACCCGTTCTGATCGGTCTATTTGTAGCTCCGATCGAACTACCGTGGGCCGGCAATGTCGTTCGCGGAAAACTTCCGCGGGCAAGTGCCGAGCGCGGTTGTCTATCGGTTCGTCTGGTTTCCCCAGTGGCGGAAAATGAATACGCAGATGCGAGGGCGCTCGCGTCGGGTGAATTTGGATTTGAAAACATAAAACCCGGCAGGTACCTACTGGTCACATTCGGTGAGCGCGGCATCTGTGAAGTGTCACCAGTAAGCGTGTTTGACAAGCGCACGCAGGAACTGTTCATCGACGTAGGATCTTTGCGACCTTAGCTGCTGTGAAAATTCTCATGCACGAGCTCCTCCACAAGAACATGATCGGCGGCGTATTCACGCACGGCCAGCTTCGAAGCACAGTGGACGTTGTAGGGACAGTCACGACGGTGGGACGAAACGCAATTAGCGACCAGATAGGCAAGATATGTTGTGCGCGGATCATACGCTTTGTGATGGTGCTGTGTGTCGCATCAGCGTGTCTGCAAGGCGAGGAGGCGCTCGTAGTAAGCCCGCAAATCTTCGAGATCAAATACTGTCGCGAGGCAGGAGGTGGACTCAGTATGAGGACCGTGCTTCAGCTCACTGTCCGGAATCCTGGAACCACAAGCATTATTCTCGCCCGGTTCACACGGCTATCTGCATTTTCACTTTTTGCAGACCAAAAGGACATCGAGTTGAATCGGCCGGAGACGGGCGAGATCTCTTCCCCTTGGCGGATGTTCGACGCGTCTAAGCTGAATAAGGCCGAACCGGCACCGGAACTATTTGAAGTGATTAAACCTCATGCCAGCTGCGAACTGGGGATGCAGGAGATCAGAATTCCGCTGAAGCCGGGGCGGCCCGGTCTACGATTGATGGGCAAAGACCATTACCTTCGATTGGCTTTCAACCCTTGGCCCGAGTCGCGCCGGTCTGGCGAAGAACTTCGCAGAGCATGGGCCTCGTACGGACGCCTTCAGATCGAGAGCCTTGTATCGCTGCCGATCAAGCTGCATATCGATGCGGACCCAGCGGCGAAGGCGTGCATCGAACGAATCGATTAAAGCCGTCGCCTTAAGAGTCACAGCGCCAAGGGGTCGATTCAAGTAGTCCGATTGCGTCTCCACCGATTCGTCCTCGGGGTTGAGCTATACTGCTTCCAACGTCCACAGCAAACTTGAAGTTGCTGCGGATATTCACTCAGAGGAGAATTTGCATGCGAAACAAACGTTGGCTTCTGGCTGTGGTGGCGCTGGGTCTGCCGCTGATCGCCCAGGATCCTGTCAAGGTCGATCCGAAACACTACAAGGTCGAATTTGAGAATTCCGATGTGCGGGTGTTGCGCATCACTTATGGACCCGGGGAGAAATCCGTGATGCATGAGCATCCCAACGCGGTGGCCGTCTTCCTGATGGACCAGATGACCAAGTTCACTTTTCCGGACGGCAAGACGGAGGACCTCCGTACCAAGGCAGGCGAAACGCGGTGGACGGCGGCAGGGAAACACCTTCCCGAGAATACCGGCTCGAAGCCTTTTGAACTGGTGCTGGTCGAACTGAAGAAGTAAGTGACCTGTGGGGGACGAGCGGCGGCCCCTGAGGCCGGTTTCTGCCTCACAATACCGGCCGACGCTCGCATTCAACAAATCTGACTTCGATTCAGGTGAACGCACAGAAGGAAAGAACATGTCACATCCCATTCTGGTTACCGGCGCGGCGGGCCGCGCCGGCGGGGTCGGGCGGACGATCACCGAACTGCTGTTGAAGCAAGGCAAAGCGGTACGTGCGATGGTGCGAAACGAAGACGAACGCGCGCAGGCGTTGCGTGACAAGGGTGCGGAGGTCGTGGTTGGAAATCTGCTCGATCTCGATTCGATGCATAAGGTGATTGCCGGCTGCGAGACGATGTACTTCGGCATGTCGGTTTCAGACGACTATCTGGCCGCGACGGTCAATACGGCGGCAGTAGCGAAGCATCACGGCGTGAAGGCGTTCATCAATATGTCGCAGATGACGCTGTCGCAGATGAGCATTACCCAAACCACCGCGAGCCCGCAGCACAAGCTGCACTGGCTCGCCGAGCAGGCGCTGAACTGGTCCGGTCTGCCGGTCGTGCACGTGCGGCCCACAGTGCTTCTCGAGGGCTTCTTCCTGATTTTCACTTCCGATTCGGTCAGGGAA
>DATIFQ010000070.1:0-4231 GCA_035455185.1 Bryobacteraceae bacterium
CCGCGATGCCAAAACGAGGTTACAGATATGAGGGAATGGCAGGCTATGTCTTCGGCAGGCCGGCTGACGCCGGCCAAGGAAAAAGAAAATGCTTGACACCGACCGGCCTTCTCATGGAAGCCGCGACCGCAAGGGAGCGGTGGTTGAGGTATTTCATTACGTTCGCCCATCTCCACCTCTGTGTCGCGCACCCTCTGCTTCCCGCCTCAAAGTTGCTAGGATGACCCTATGGCCAAGTCCGCGAAGGGTTTGTTTGACCTGGAATGCCCGTGTTGCCACGCGGCGCTGAAAATCGACCCGGAAACGCGGGCCGTGATCAGCTTCAAAGCGACCGAAAAGCCGCGCTCGGTCGAGGATATTGACGCCGCTTACAACAACTGGAAGGGTGAGGCCGACCGGCGCGAGGCGGCCTTCCGGAAGTCTGTCGAAGCCGAGAAGAAGTCCAAGGACGTCCTGTCCAAGAAATTCGATGAGCTCCTCAAGCAGGCCAAGGAAACTCCGGACCTCAAGCCACCCACCCGCGACTTCGACCTCGATTAGCGGCGCATCTTCTCAAGCCGGGCCACGTCAAACTCCGGGTACAGTCCCAGGCAGAAGAGGTCCGGCGCCGCCTGGTACTCGACCGGTTTGTCCAGCAGATGGCGAAGGCTCTCCATGCCCTCCCGCACCACCACATCCGAGAACAGATCCGGATAAAGCGTCGCGGTCATCAGTGCCGTCACTTGCGAGCGGATTCCCGCCGCCTCCAGCCGCACCTTACCCGCCCCGGTTTGAGATCCGAGCCAGGACGCCAGCGCCGCCAGTTGCGCCGCTTCGAGCCCCAGTGCGCGGTCACCGGTCGCCGCGAGCATCTCCGCGTAGAGATGCGTATCCTCCGGCGCTCCATCGCCTGTGAACACGAGGTCGGCCGCCAGCACCTGCTCGCCCCGGTTCACGCGGTCGCTCGCCACCTCGCCCGCCGACTTCTTTCCCTTGTCGTTGAGCACTATGGTCGCCGGAGCGCCCGCGGGCTCCGCAATCGCTTTCAGCCAGACACCCGCCGCGCTGAGCCCATTCTCGAAATCGAAGCGGTACGATCGCGTCTCAAGCCCCTTCGCCTTGCTGCTCCGCACCGCCAGGACCTCCGCAACCTTCGTCTCGCGAATCCGCACTGTGCTGGCAAGTTCGGCCTTGCCCGCCGTGGCTGGCGCCGCTTGTTCCCGCATCGACGCCAGCTTCTTCGCCACGCCGAGGATCGTCAAGTTGTCCTTCGGCAGACCCACCACCAGTTCGTCATAACTCTTGATCTCACTGTCCACCGGGATCTCGGAGCCGGCCGGCGGCATTCCGAAATGCGTTGCGAAGAACCGGTATCCCTGCTGCCGGTTGTCGAGTTGGTAGTTATGATCGGACGGATCGGTATTTTCGTGCCACTCAAGAGCCGCCTCCTTGCCGAAAAGCCGGAAGAACGGCCTGACTTCGTCATAGATGAACGGCTTCACCAGCGGACCGCGGAAGCAGCAGTCGTCCTCGGCGTTGTAGACCAGCAAGGTCGGCCGTGGAGCTCGCATCGCCGTCAGGTGCGGATAGTCCGCCAGCGTCAGCATGTCGGTGGCGTTCTGCTCGATGTCGCCGGTGTCCCCGGGCCGTTCAATCCGAGATCGCAGCGACGAGTACCCCGCCACCGGCACGGCCACCGCCACCCGCTCGTCAAGAGAGCTAAGCACGATCGTCTGCCAGCCCCCGCCCGACAGTCCGGTCACCCCGATGCGGCTACGGTCCGTGTTCGGATGGTCGTACAGAAAGTCGAGCCCCTTCCGCATCGCCAGGTAGAACAATCCGGCCGCATTGGCGCCCGTCAGATCGAGATGCGCCGCGAACCAGTGTACGTTCTCCGGATGCGATAGCTCGCCGAACGAAAGCCACTCGAGATTCAGGCTCAGGATGCCCTGCTTCGCCTGGTTGATGCACCGCTTCTGCTTGTACTCCACCGACTTGCCCGGCGGGCCCACGTGTCCGTTCACGTTCAGAATCGCCGGGGCCTTGCCGTTCATCTTCTCCGGCTCGTACAGGATCGCCGATGACAACATGCCAGGCACGATCTCGTATCGCAATTTCCGCATCCGGTAGCCCGGGCCCGACGGCATCAGGCCGAGGTCCTCCACCTTCAACGGCGCCTCCACCCACTCCCTCGGCCAGCCGTGATACACGACGTCCTTCAGGACGCTCTCCCGGAGACGCTTCGCCTCGGACGTCCACTGTGCAGCCGACGACGCCGGCGGAAGTTTCGGGATCTTCTTCAGCAGGTAGTGCCGGAGCTGGAACGCCACGACATCTGGCGTCTGAAGCGGAGGCTCCAGCATCGCCCGCATCTGCTGGGGCGTGGTCTGGGCGGCGGCGAAGAATGCGCAGGCAGGAAGAGAGAGAAGAAGCAGGCGGGCTGTGGACATACAGAGATTTCACCACAGGGACGCGGAGAACGCAGCAGTTCTCCGCGTCCCCTCGGTGAAATCGGGCGACTCGGCAGCGTCAGTGCTTGCCGCTGCTGTCCCCTCCGTGGTCGTCCGAATGGTCGTCGTCGTGACCAGATCCGGAGCCGCTGCCGGAGTTGTCTCCGGACCCGCTTCCGGAGCTACTGCCAGAGCCGCTGGAGCTACCGCCGGAGCCTTGCTTGTGATCGTCCGGCCCGTCGTCCGTTCCCGGACTCTGCATACCGTGATCGTCCCGGGCTTCGGTGGAAGCGGAGCGCATACGGACCACGCCGGACAGAATCGGCGCATTCGTGCCCTGTACCGCAACGACGATCAGGTCGCCGTCATTCACCGACGGCACAATGTCCCCGTGCTCCGATTTCAGCTCCAGCTCGCCGCCCCGCTCCGGTGTCGGCCCCACTCGGATCGATCCGGCCTTCTGCCCGCCAACGAACACGTCGAGCATCGTTCCTGCGGGAAGGTTCACATCTTCCACTTCCACCTTGAACTCCCGCTCGTTTCTCTCGGGCCGATTCTGAAACTCCGCGTGCCCGGACGGCTCCAACCCTCCCAGGGCGCCGCCCGCTAGACGCGTCTCGAGACTCGGCGCGTCGTCGTCACCTCCATCGTGGCCTTGCGTTTGAGGAACGGCAGGGGCAGATGGCTCGCAGAAAGAGAACGGCTGAAGAACGCCGCTGAGCACAAGTCCGGAAGGCCCCGAAACCGTGACTGTATCGCCGCCCTTTATCGCCAGTGTCCCGTTTCCACCATGAGTTTCAAGCTCCAGCTCACCACCGCGGAATCGCTCTCCGGCCAGCGTGATCGAACCGAGCCGGTTGCCGTTGACGAATACATCGAGCACAGTTCCGGCAGGCAGGTTCAGGTGCTCCACCTCCACGGAAAACCGCGCCTCTCCACCCGCTCCTCCGGCACGGAACTGCGCGGACCCGAGAGGCTCGACCCCTCCGATCGGCCCGCCGCTCAGGGCCGACCGCAACATCACCGCTTCGCCGGCAGCCTGGCATCTGAGTGCATCGTCTCCTCGGTTCACATCGGCCAGGTCGTCGCCGCGCAGCCTCCTCTCGCCTGCCGCCCGCTCGTGGAGGACTCCGGCCAGGATGGAGCCGCCTGGCCCCGCGACCGTGACCGTATCGCCACTCCGCATCTCCATCACCGGGCCGGTAGTGCGAGAGTCCAGGTTCAGATCGCCGCCACGCACCGGCGCTGGCCCGATCGTGATCGTTCCGACTTCCGATCCGCGTACTGAAACCCGGAGTACGGTGTCTGCCGGAAGATTCACGTCCTCCACCTCCGCGGAGAAGCGCGTCTCGCCCGCTCTCATGCGGAACTCGGCGTGACCTGATGGCTCGAGCCCGCCGATCGCGCCGCCGCTTAAACGTGTCTCAAGTCTGATTTCGCCAGCCGCCGCAGGTACGCTCCCAGCCAGCAGTAGGAGCGTCGCTCCGGACAGCAGAGTGCTCTTCAACTTTCGCCCCTTAGTCGCTCCATTAGGGAATTCACTTGTGTTTCCAGTTTTCATCTTCCATCCAACCTTTCCCCGGAGAGATCGTCGCTCCGTGACGCTATTCTGTGGCGCGTGGACACACGGCGTCGCAAAGGCCCAGTAAAAGAATTGTGAAAACGTGGATCTAAAAGGTGGGAGTCTTCGTCTCGGAGATGCGGGAAAGGCGGACGGTCTCCGCACCCCCGAGATCGAACTACTTCTGTGAAGCGCTCAACGCCTGGTCGAGGTCCCAGAGGATGTCGTCGAGGTCTTCCAG
>DATIFQ010000071.1:0-12639 GCA_035455185.1 Bryobacteraceae bacterium
GGGCTGCCAGACGCACACCGCCCGCGCTGGCACATCCGAACGACCGTATGGGGAGGTTTGCGCCCATGAAACAGTTGTGGTGTGTTTCCACGCTGACCTTGTTCGCCGCTCTGGGATCGGTTGCGGCCGAATCCGATGCACAAGAGGCACAAGACGACAAGGCGAGGCAATGGTCCGTCGGACCGGTCCGGTTCAAAGGACTGATCGACGGGTACTACAGTCTGAACCTGAACCACCCGGAATCGAGACAGAACCAGTTGAGGAACTTCGACGTCAAGGCCAACCAGTTCAGCCTGAATATGGCTGAGCTGGTCCTGCAACACGATCCGGAGCCGTTGGGTTTCCGGGTCGATCTGGGATTCGGGCGGGCGTTCGACATGATTCATGCGACCGAGCCGGCGCCCAACGTCTTCCGGAATATCCTGCAAGCCTACGTAAGCTACAAACCCTCGAAGAAAAGCGATTTCCAGGTCGACTTTGGAAAATTCGTCACGGGCGCCGGGGCCGAGGTGGTGGAGACTCACCTCAATTGGAATTACTCGCGCTCGCTTCTGTTCGCTTTAGCGATTCCGTACTACCATTTCGGCGCGCGCGCGACCGTGCCGTTGCATCATCACTTCACGGCCGGAGCGATGATTGTGAACGGGTGGAACAACGTCGAGGACAACAACTCCGGGAAGACCGTCGGCGTAACCGGGACGTTTCATTCCCCGTGGTTCACATGGACCAACAACTACTACGTGGGTCCGGAGTGGCCGGGGGTGGATCACGGCCGCCGTCACCTGTACGACACAACGTTGCTGTTCAATCCGTCGGCGAAGGCGGCGTTTTACGTGAACTTCGACTACGGAGCGGAGAAAAATCCGGCTGGCAACTCACGCTGGCTGGGAGTGGCAGGGGCCGCGCGACTGGCGCTGTCGGATCGCTTTGCGGTCACGCCGAGGATCGAATGGTTCCACGACGCCAACGGATTCGCCACCGGAACGGCCCAGAGACTCAAGGAGTTCACTTTGACCGGAGAATACAAGGTGGCCTCCGGAGTGCTTACGCGGCTGGAGTACCGGCGAGACTGGTCGGACCAACCGTTCTTCGAGAGGGGCTCGACGCCCGCGACTTTCCGTAATCAGGCTACGGTGCTCATCGGTTTCGTTGCCTTCTTCGGACCGGAGCGCTAGGAGACTCCGGCAGGTCAGGAGAGCTGTCCCACTCAGGCCTCTGAAAATGATGGCTCGGGCCACGTCAACTAAAGTCCGCAATTTAGTAAACTGGGAGTATCTGGGTTGCTCCAAGCATGAAAACAAATACAGTGATCTCCGTGTCCGCGGTTTTTCTTGTGGCGATCGCATTTGCGTTTCAGAAATCCGTCAAACTGCCGCCACCCTTCCACAGTCCGTCCTCCAACAATCCGCCGCGAGTGATCTCGCGCCCGGACGGCGCGCAATTACGGCTTCCGGCTGGATTCGACATCGACGAGTATGCCGGTGGTTTCGAGCGGCCCCGATTCATGCTGCAGGGGCCGTCCGGCGAGATCGTGCTAAGCGATAGCGTGGAGGGCGGGTCCGTCTACGTCCTGCTCGACAAGAACAATGATTTCAAGGCAGACGAGCGGAACGTGCTGCTCCGCGAGCTCGACCGCCCCTACGGCCTAGCGTTTTGGAAAGACTACCTTTACGTAGCGGAGACGACGTCGCTGAAGCGGTACAAGTATGACCGCAAGACAATGACGGCCGGACGCGGCGAGGAGGTCGTCTCGATGAAGGACTTCGGGTCAGGCCACTGGACGCGCACGGTTCTGTTCGACCGCAAAGGCGAGAAGATGTACCTTGGGATCGGATCGCGTTCGAACGTATCTCCGGGGGAGCCGGAGAGGCGCGCCGCGATCAGCCGGTTCAATCCCGATGGAAGCGGCTACGAGTTGTTTGCCTCCGGGACAAGGAACCCAATCGGCCTCCGTTGGTACCCCGGCACGGATACGCTTTGGGCGGCGGTGCAAGAGCGGGATGCGCTCGGCGACGACCTGGTACCGGATTACTTCACCACAATCCAGCATGGTGGCTTCTACGGGTGGCCGTTCGCATACATCGGGCCGAACGAGGATCCGCGCAACAAGGGGCAGCGCCCCGACCTGGTGAAGAAGACGATCGTGCCCGACGTGCCGCTCCAGTCGCACGTCGCCGTGCTGGACTGTCTGTTCTATACCGGCAAGCAGTTTCCGGCGGAGTACCGCGGGGGTGCGTTTCTCGCGTTTCACGGCTCATGGAACCGCTCGAAGCGGGTGGGGTATTCTGTGACTTTCCTGCCGTACAAGGGTAGCAAACCGAGCGGGCCAGTCCGAGATTTTTTGACAGGCTGGATGCTGGCACCAGACAAGCGAGAGGTCTGGGGGCGCCCGGTCGGGCTACTGGAGTTGCCGGACGGCAGCCTGCTGGTCTCGGACGACGGCGGCAACAAGGTTTGGCGAATTTCGTACAAAGGTTAGCCCTCGGCGCCGCAGTGGCGCTCGCTGCGAGTGTGCCCGCTGTCCCGGCGGACCGCGACGCCGAGAGGCGGCCATTCTCGCACCGCCTGCATCTGAAGCTGAGGCTGGACTGCCAGACGTGTCACGTTTCGGCCGCGCGGAGCAGCCGCCTGGAGGATAACAACCTCCCACCGAAGGAAGTCTGTCTCCGCTGTCACAAGCAGGCAGTCGTCAAGGCGCCCCGCACCACCGCGATCGCACGATTTGACCACTCGAAGCACATCAAAATCGGAGACATCGGCAAGGTGATCGCCGCCGCAATCGACCAGGGGACCTACCTTTCAAGCGCAGAAGGACTGAAGCAAAAGCTCACGAGCGGACAACCTTGCAAAGGTTGCCATCGGGGGCTGGAGGAATCGGATGAGGTGACCAAGGCAGCATTCCCAACGATGGCGGATTGCCTCGTGTGCCACTCCAAGATCCAGCCTCCCGATAGTTGCCTGTTCTGCCACAACGAAGGGCAGAAGCTCAAACCTGACGACCATACGCCGGACTACATCGACCTGCACACAGGCGGAAAGATCAGCCTGAAGAAAGAATCGTGCGCGGTCTGTCACGGCAAGCGGTTCACATGCATGGGTTGCCACTGACCGTTGGTTCGGCGCAGCAGCGAGAGTTCACGGTTGCCTGACGGCTTTGAGTGTGCCCTTAGCCTCTGGACACCCGAATGGGCCCTCCAGTTTGTTCGCGTCCAACTTAAGACGGGCCTCGACCACGCAGTTCGGGTTCACATTGATCTTGAAAGTGAACATGCTTTCCCCAAACTTCGGATCGACCAGCGGGATTTCAACCGGCTCAGTCGGTCCCCCGATAAGCGTTCCGGTGAGTTCGGCCCCGTCGTCTTTCACAACGAGAGTCCAGGCAGCTTCGTGGCCTGCGCCGTCGTTGCAGGCCCACTTGCCGGCCACGGGGGTACCGGCCGCCCCGAACGCGGCGGAACCGAATAGAACCAACACCAGAAGCGAAACAGATATCCTCGTCATCACTATTCTCCTGAAACCGAGTTCGCACAAGATTCCGCTCCGAACCGCGCCCTGCGAAGGCTGGCGTCCGCGAGTGCAGCGGCGCGGAGCACTACTCCGGTGCAAGGCAGTTCTTCCGCCAGAAAAGGATATAGGCGTCCGGTTTCAAGCAGCTTGACAAACAATCCGCACGGCAAGTCGACAGAATCGCCTTCTGGCGACGCAAGTTGCTGACGTTAAAGCAGAAAGAGATTGTGGGCACTCAGGTCCACGCGTTACCCGAAGGACTCACGGAAGGCTGTCAAACCACGGACGGCGCATGACCCTGCCTGGGCTGGTGACCGCTATTGGGACTGCATTGCCCGGAACCGGGCGCTCATCCGCCCTCAGAGCGTCCCTGAGGCAGGCAAGCGGGGATTGCAGACGGGCCAGGGGGCGAAGCCGATCACCTTCGTGTCGCGGTCGACCCAAAGGAGGTCCTCCCGACCCTTGCCGAACTCGACCGTGACGATGACCCCAGTCGAGCAACCTCGGACTTTGCCGAACTCCAGGGAGGAGAGGTCGGCGTGGGGGCTCTTGGGTCCCCAGTCTTCCATGAAGTTGTCGAAAGTGTAGTCGTGGCAAGCCGGGGCGCCAGGCTTATCGCAGCCCCAAAGTACGTAAGCGGCCTTATAGTCCTTCTCGAGGAGAAGTTCGAAGAAGCGCTTGGCCTGCTTCGTCTCGCGGTAGTTGCGAAACAGGAGATAAAAAGTGCCGGCGAGAGCCGCGATCACAGCGATGGAAAGCAGAACACGCCTGATGCGCCGCTCGCGCTGTTCTTCGCCGGCGCCGTAGCGCTCCAGATAACCCGCCATCGTCGTCAGATTCTGTTTCTACTTTACCGGATACGCCTTGTCGTAAGCATCCGTGGCGTCTTTAGTGATTTCCAGGGCGGGTTTGAAATAGACGGCGTTGGAGACGTCGATCACGACATCGAGACCTTTTTCTTCAGCTATCTTCCCAACCACATCGGCCATCTGCCGGCCACCTTTTCCGAGAATGGTGTTGCGTTCGAAATCGACTTCCGACTGGAGGTCTTCGCCAATTCGCTGAAGCTCACGCTGCTTGCGCTGGCCCTGGATGTTGAGGTCCTGCTGAGCCTGCTGGGTGAGCTTGTCACCCATGGTCTGAAGCTGCTTCTGGATGCCTTCCAGCTCCTGCCGCAGCTTGTCCATCGCCTCCTGCCGAGGCTTGAACTTGGCCTCGAGTTCGGCCTGGGCCTTCTTCATTTCCGCGGTAGCCAACAAGGCTTGCTGCATGTTGATGATCGCTATCTTCGATTGCGCAGCAGCGGGAAGCACCGTGAAGGCGCAGGTGACGGCCGCCAGCAACGGCAGACGGAAAGCGTTCCACGAAATCATGCCAAACAGACTCCTCACTTTTTGGGAATACTCTGACAGGTTAACACAACGTGACTTACCACCACCGGCGGAGAACGGGCGCGGCGCCAAACTATTCAGAGAACACCCCGAGGATCTCGTCCTCGCGAACGATAAGGTACTCCTCGCCTGCGATCTTGATTTCCGAACCGGAATATTTGCCGAACAGGATGTGATCGCCTTCCTTAACGGCCACCGGCACACGCTCCCCGCTTTCGAGCAGTTTTCCGTTGCCGACCGCGATCACTTTGGCCCGGGTGGGTTTTTCCTTGGCGGTGTCTGGGATGATAATTCCGTGCTGAACGGATTCCGATTCTTCTGTGCGCTGAACGAGCACACGGTCATGCAGAGGCCGAATGTCCATGAGACGACTCCTTTCCTCGAAGAAGCTCCTTGGAAGACGGAATGGGCGGCGATCAATGCCGTCCGTCGTGTGCCAATATAGCCCGTGGGCGCGGAAGAGTCAACGCCGGAGGGATGCGTGATATTCTTGTGAGCTGCGCGGCGCGGCCGCGCGGGAGGTTCCGGATGGCGAAGAAATCCGTTTCGCGGCGGAGTTTCATGGCGGTTGCCGGCGGGGTCCCTGCCGCCGCGACAGCGCGCAATCCCGTGGTGGCGAATCCTTTGGTCATCAGTGAGGTGAAAGTGGAACAGGAGCCTCTCCGAATCGTCACGATGTACCCGTTCGAGCCGCACGAGGCGACGAAGATTACGAGCGCGGGGGCGGTCAGGGTCGATCTGATCATCTGTAAAACGCCGGAGGAGTTCCGCGAGAAACTGAGGGACGCGGAAGTCGTCTACGGCGGCGTGCGCGGACGGGACCTGCCGGGAGCGCCAAAGCTGAAATGGGTCCAGGCGGGCGGCGCCGGCGTCGAGGGCCTGGACCGGGAGTTCGTAGAGAGCCCGGTGGTGCTGACAAACTACGCGCGCACGTTCGCTCCCGGTATTTCGGAAACGGCGATGGGGCTCCTGTTGTGCCTCACGCGGGGCATCAGCAAGTACTACATGCCTCAGTTTTCCAAGCGCACCATGGAGCCCGTCGGCACGCCGAAGTCGGATCACCATTCCGAGCTGGTTGGGCGGACGATGGGAATCGTGGGAATGGGCGGTATCGGCAGCGCGGTGGCGAGGCGGGCTCATTACGGCTTCGACATGCGCATCGTTGGCACCGACGCACGGCCGATCCCGAAGCCGGAGTACGTTGCAGAACTGCGCGACCCGGAGTGGTTTCCGAAGATGGTCCCGCAAGCGGACGTGCTGGTGGCAGCGGCGCCTCACACTCCCGAAACGGACCGCATGTTCAACGAAAAGGTCTTCCGCAACATGAAGAAGACCGCTTATTTTCTGGCGCTGTCCCGCGGCGGGTTGTTCGACGACATGGCGCTCGTGAAGGCACTGAAGGAAGGCTGGATTGCCGGCGCGGGGTTGGACGTATTCCCAAAGGAGCCTCCGCCGTCGGAGCACCCGATTTTCGACTGCCCGAACGTCGTCATGTCGGCGCACACCTCTGGATGGAGTCCGGACCGGCAGGTGCGTCTGATCGATCTGTTCGCGGAGAACGTGAGCCGCTACACGAGAGGGCAGCCGCTCATCAACGTGGTCGACAAGCAGCGCGGCTACTGATCGAATTCACTCTTCTGCCGGGGCCGCGTCCGTGGGGCGGTGAAGAGGCCGCCGATGTGCTGCTGAAGGCGGCGGAAGATCAGTTCCGGCTGCTGGCTGGCGTCGATGGTCACGAAGTTGTACTTGGATGCCATCCGATCGAACGCGCGTATGAGCCGGGTCTGATACCTGACGAAGCTGTCGTACATGTCGCGCCCGAATCGCATGTCCATCCCACTTTCCCAATAGTCGAAGGCGCCTCGGCCAAGGACCACGCGGGAAACCAGGTCCTTGACGTCGCAGCGGAGGTAGAAGACTGCGTGTGGTACGAGAGCGAAACCGGCCACCTGCTCGATCCACCGCCGATCCTCGTTGCGCGCGATGGCCCGCGCCATGATCGAGAAGATGTAGCGGTCGGTGAGAACGACGAAACCGGCGCGCAAGGCGGGAATGATTTTATTCTCGAGGCGGTCCGCGAAGTCGGTCGTGTAAAACAGGGTCAGCGTGACCGACCCGAGCGTATGTCCTTCCTTGGCCTGCTGGATGCCCTTGCCGGCGAGAGCGGAACGCGCCATGCCGGTGTCGAGGACGGCATGGCCTTTCTGCTCGAGCCAGACACGCAGGCGACCGACCTGAGTGGACCGCCCGACCGCATCGGGACCCTCGATCACGATGAGTTTTCCCTGGAGTTCGTCCGGCTCGATGCCGGGCAGCGGCTCACTATAGAACTGAAGCGGCGGTTTCGAAATCACTGGTCTCTCCCGGCTCGGAGCGAAGCACGTCCGTTCTCAGGCGCTCGCCCAACTCTTCCATCACAATCCGGCGCATCTGTTTCTGCTGGTCCTCAATAGAGCCGGAGGCATCGATGACGTGGAAGCCCATCTCCGCGATCATCGATTCGTACTCCTCCAGAATCCGGCCCTGGAACAGCCGGAAGCTCTCCTCGATGTTACGGCTCAGGCCGATGTCCATGCCGGCCTCGTAATACTTGATGGCGTTGCGGCCGCCGAGGATCCGGCCCAAGGCGACATCGAGGGGCACCCGAAAGTAGAAGGCAAGGTTCGGACGGATGGCGAAGCGGTACAAGTTTCGAACCCAGCGGCGACTCACGCCACGGACCACATCCCGGCCGAAAGCGGTGTAGGCGTAGCGGTCGGCGCAAACGACGGCGCCTGCTTTGAGGAGCGGAAGGATGTAGCGCTCCATGCGGTCGGCAAAGTCAGTGGCGTGGATGAGGCTGAACGTCGTCGGCGTGAACATCTCCTTCTTCTTGCCGCGGCGGGTGGTTTCGCTCACCAGTGGAGAGGAGTTCCATTCACTGAAGGCAACCGCCAGCCCCTGGGAGCGCAGCCACTGGCTCAGGAGCGAGACTTGGGTCGACTTGCCGGAGCCGTCGATGCCTTCCACCACGATGAGCTTGCCCTTGAAGCGGTTCGGCAGAAAGAGAGCCATAAGCACCGGGGAATTCTTATTATATTCCTAGTATGCCGAGATACGCCGCGATCGACATCGGCAGCAATTCTGTGCGGATGCTCGCCGCGGAATTAGCCCCGGGTGCGCCGACGCGCATCCTTGCAGCCGAGCGTCAGGTGACCCGGCTGGGAGAGGGCGTTTTTCGGAACGGATTTCTCACCTCCGAGGCGATGGACTTTGCCTGCGCGACGCTGACGAGTATGGCGCGGATTTACCAGCAGCTCGACGTGGTGGGTGTACGTGCCGTAGCCACCAGCGCCGTGCGGGACGCACGCAACCAAGTGGAGTTCCTCCAGCGGGCTTCCGATGCCATTGGAGCGCCTGTGGAGCTGATCTCCGGGCAGGAGGAGGCGCGCCTGATTCACCTCGGCGTGCAGGCCCGCTGGCCGCATCCCAAGCAGCGCGTGCTGATCATCGACATCGGTGGCGGCAGCGCGGAACTGATCCTGAGCGAACAAGGCCGGATGACGGCGGCATTCTCCAGGCCGCTCGGCGCAGTGCGGCTGACGGAAGCGTTCCTCAAACACGACCCGCCGGAACCGGCCGAATTGCACCGGCTAGACGAGTACATCGAAGAGAAGCTGGCTGGACCGATCCAGCGGATCGGGACCGGCCCGTGGAACCGCGCGATCGCGACGTCTGCCACCGCGTCCGCGGTAGTGTGCGCGGTAAACCGCATTCCGAGGTCGAGGCGCGACTCGGCCGACAGGTTGCGAGCCACTGTCCCGCAGGTGCGCAAGTTTTTCGACGCTGTCTCGCGGCGCGACTTGAACGCACGCCGCAAACTCACCGGTATCGGACCGCGGCGAGCCGAGATCATCATTCCGGGCGCGGCGGTGCTGATGCGGGCGATGAGGGATTTCCACCTGCCGCCGATTTGGTACTCCGACGCCGGTGTCCGAGATGGAGTCATCGCCGATCTGGCCGCACGGAGGGTGGGCGAGGAGCTCACGCAACTCAGTCGGGAACAGCGCAGGGTGGTCGAGGACACGGCGCGGCATTACGGGGTCCAGGTGAAACACGCGCGCAAAGTCGCGTCGCTCGCACATACGCTGTTCGATTCGTTTCAGTCGCTGCACGAGCTTCCGCCGAACACTGGAAGGCTGCTCGAAGCGGCCGCCTATCTGCATGACACCGGGCACTATGTCAGCGACACTCGGCACCACAAGCACTCCTATTACCTGGTGGCGAACTCCGACATGCCCGGGTTCACCGACAGGGAGCGGTTGCTGATCGCAAATCTGTGCCGCTACCACAGGCGCGCGTTGCCGGCGCCGGTTCATGACAATCTCCAGTTGCTAAGCGCCGAGGAAAGGCGTACAGTCGATCTGCTGCATCCGCTGCTGCGGCTTGCGGATAGCTTGGATCGCAGCCACGATCAGAGGGTCGAGAACCTGGAATGTCAAATTCATGACAACACAGTGGTGCTGCATATCCGGTCGGCTGCGGACACAGATCTGGAGGAGTGGGCGGGCGAGAAGGCCGCGGAGATATTTCACAAGGTCTACCAGCGCCCGCTGTCGCTGGTAAGGGTCAGGTCATAAATGAAGCCGGGGGGTAGCCCTTGCACCGGTGAACCGATCGCGAAATACGCCGCTGTCCAGGCGTCCCGGCGGCTCAACCGTTTCGCGTTCGAGTTGCGGCGGGCTGCCAAGTCCGGCGATGCTGACGCAATACACGACCTTCGCGTGTCGATCCGCCGGCTCTCGCAGTGTCTGCGCGTCTTCGGACAGTTTTTTCCCGTGCGCGATTCAAGGAAGATCCGGCGGCGGCTTCGCCTGATTATGGACATGGCCGCGGAACTCCGCAACCGCGATATCACTTTGACTCTCCTGAACGAGGCGGGCGCAGGCGCAGACACGCCATTGTGCCGGAAGATCGCCGAGGACCGGAAAGAAGCGGAACGGGAGCTCGCCGGCTCGATCCGAAGGTGGGGACGTCGAGAGTTCTCGGCGAAATGGCGCCGGCGGCTGCGTATCTGACGTCATGGCGAAGAAGAATGCCCAGAAATGGAAGGCGTCGCTTAGCGCCGCAGAGAACGCGAGGATCGTGCTCCCATTGCTTTCCCGAGACTACTTTTCAGCGGGGCGCAAGGCCGTCGGGGATAAGCTGCCGGCAGACGAGTTGCACCAGTTCAGGTTGGAAACGAAGCAATTTCGCTACACGCTGGAAATGTTCCAGTCCTGCTATCCCGCGGGCCTGGACCAGCGACTGGCGCAACTGCGGCAGATCCAGCAATACCTTGGCGATATCAGCGACTGCCTCACTGCGCGGGATCTGATCCGGACGATTCAGCCGCGGCGATCGAGGCAAGCCGGGGCAGTCCGTGCGTTCCTCGATCAGCGGGCGGCTGAGCTGGCCGCCAAGTTTCGTGACTACTGGACTTCGACGTTCGACGCGCCGGGACGGGAAAGAAACTGGACCGATTACCTGACGCGATTCGCTGGCCGCGGGAGAATGCGATCACATCTCTGACCGGCGCTCCGGCCGAAACGAAGGAGTGGCCGGAACGTCCAATGATCAATGGCGGACAACCCAATTTCCGGACTGTGCGATGCTAAAATAGTGAGGGAATTGGGAGGTCGTCTAACGGTAAGACGGCAGACTCTGGATCTGCTTATCGGGGTTCGAATCCCTGCCTCCCAGCCAAGGACTTTACCGCGTTTCTGTTCTCCCATGCGACTCATTACCTTTGTTTTCACTGTTCTGAGCGTTGCTGGTCTCGCTCAAGAGCCAGCCGAACTCTTTGAGAAAGCGCCGCCGGATGTAGATGCGGCGCTGCGCGCGCGCATCACCAAGTTCTATGAAGCATACGTGAGCGGCAAGTTCCGCGAGGCCTACGAAATGGTCGCTGAGGACAGCAAGGAGGTCTTTTTCGAGGCCGAGAAGTCGCGCATTCAACAGTTCACTATCGTCAGCATCAAGTATTCCGACAACTTCACAAAGGCCGCAGCGGTCGTCGCCTGCGACCGTGACTTCGGTGCCATGGGGACTCGTTTCAAGGTGAAGGTACCGGTGGGCAGCCAATGGAAAATTGAGAACGGCGAGTGGCGGTGGTTCGCGATTCATTCCGACGTGGTGATGACGCCCCACGGTCCGATGCACCCTGGGCCGATGCCGAAGGAAGATGAAGTCGCGAAGTTGACACGCGCTCCGCGGGTTCCGGTGCTCAAGCGAATGGTGCAGCCCGACAGGCAGGTGGTGAAATTGAGCAGCACCAAGATCTCGACTGACCAGATCCAACTCAAGAGCGCGCTCCCTGGCGAGGTTAGCCTGGAAATGGATCGGAGCCAGCTATTGCCGGGGCTGGAGGTCGAGTTTGACCACATGCAGTTGGAGCCGAAGGGGACGGCGCTGCTCTCGTTCCGATACACGCCCTCCGAAAAGAAGCCGCCAAAGACAAAAGAAGTCCGCATTGTGGTCCGGCCGACCGAGCAGGTAATTCCGCTCAAGGTTCTGTTCGACGAACCAGGCGACGCCCCGAAGTAGTTGGCACGGCGGTTGCTGAAGCCTCAGCGGAGGTTTCAGTCCTATGTTCCGAGGAGTGTCCGGTCCCGTGTCAGCGTTGACTCTTCCATCAGCCTCGCGTCAGGCGAAGGCGGAGGAAGCCGAACCAGCCGATAACTCCTTCACTGAGCAGCTTTTCCTGCAACTTCAACGGCGTTTCCAGAGGGTTGGGATAGAGGGGGAAAGGCACGCGCTGGCGGCGCACTCGACCCGCCAAAATTCCGTCACTGGCGCCAAGCTTTCGACAGCTCCGGTGTCCTTTAGCGCAAACGCGAAGGCTAACCTGGAACCAAACTATCTGAGCGAGGAGGAGGCAAAAACCGGGGGCATCGCCCTGGACCCGGTGAGCGGTGAGACGAGGACCTTCTCAGTCAACCGCTATGCGTTCGTCGATCGGGCCACGGCGGAACGTCTCGCCGAGATGCTTGGGGGCACACTGGAGACCCGCCAGGTTGGGGAAAACGGAGGTCCATTCCGCGGGCCAGTACAGTATGTAATCCGAGTGGGCAAATACGCCGGCGACGCCGCGGCAATCTCCCGGCGCTACGAAAGCTTCCCACATTGGATGGCCGAATTGTCGACCCGCATGGCGATCGCGAGGGCCAACGGAGAGAGAACTCCGACGTGGAACAAGGCCCTGGCGCAGCTAAACAGCGGGCAGGCCGTGTTTGGAGTGCGGTTAGCATAGGGGCACGGCGCGGGCCGTGCCCCTACCGAGGGCTTACTGCACCGGGATTTCCGACGGGTTGCCGAAGATCAGCGACCCGCCGTCTTCCGGAAAGATGGCGATGGCGAACGGACGCGACGGGCCCGCTGCCGTATCAGCGGGCAAGTCGAACGTCACCATGTAGACGCCGACGACACCGGGCATGGTCTCGGCCGCTACGACCGGCACGCCAGCGTTGTTGACGCCGATGACCACCTTGGCGAGAACGCTCTGTCCAGCAATCCCCGCGTAGTTGGTGTTTAACGCTGGATTCGTCTGGCCCAGACCCGAGGCGAACATCCGCACCTTCGTGCCACGCTTTGCGCCGTTCTCTCTGGTGACGTAGCTACCGTCTTCGTTGAGCAGCACCGCAAAGCGCTTGCCTTCCGCATCCAGTGTCTCGAAGAGTCCCGGCTGGTACCGCTTGACCGGGACGTCATTGATGGTGGTTTC
>DATIFQ010000072.1:0-6066 GCA_035455185.1 Bryobacteraceae bacterium
GTGCTGGACTCAACAGGTTACACGGTACCGGCTACCGGGCGATCAGAGTCTCGATGATCCGGCGTACCTTTCGGCCGCTCGCAAACTCGATCCACTGTTTGACGACCTTCCCTTGGCGGTCGATCACCACGGTCGTGGGCAAGGAATCCACGCCATAGCTTTTGAAACCCGTTTCGGGGGCGATCAAGACGACCGGCAGCGTGCGCTTCCGTTCCGCCAGCCAACGCTTTGCCAGTTCCGGCTCCTCTTCGTTGACGCCGACGATCTCCACTCCCTGTGCGGTGAAACTTGTCTTCAGTTGTTCGAGATCTGCCATTTCCTCGGAGCAGTAACCGCAGTGCGTGGCCCAGAAGTCGAGCACGACGACCTTGCCGCGAAGCTTTGAAAGCGCAAACGAACGCCCGTCGAGGGTCCGGCCGCTGATTTCGGGAGCGTCGCTGCCGGCCAGCCGGGTGTCCTCCCTTGTGACCATCTTTGCGGGCAGCATAGCCCACGAAGGGGGAGGTTCATTTTCGGACGATTGGTCGAGGGCCACCGTCCACTGCCAGACGTCCGAGGCCCGGCGCTCGCTGAACTGCAATTTCCATACGGTGCCGGTCTCGCGCTCGATCCAGTAGACCACCGGCTTGAGCGCCGAGCTGCGCGCGTGGTCCTCATACCGAACGGAGAGGACATCGCACGGCCTGGGCCGGCCTCCGAGGATGGCGGTTTCGCTCCGTAGCAGCCTCACCCCGGCCACACGGTCCGCGATGTCGCGGAAGATCAGGAAGGCGGGTTCGAGGTCGTCTCGATAGCGTGCCGCCGCATCGACGAACGGGAGCGGCGCGTCGTCGGGTACGAAGCGCCGAGACACGTACGCGCGTTGGACCTTGACTTGAGCAACTTTGTCCGGAAACACCGGCCGCGTGGCCGCTCCGATCATTACGAAACTGTCGAGGTTCTTGTACTTCGCGGCGACGCGTTCCAGGATCTGGAGGGCCTTCGGATCGCTTTGCGCCCAGCCACAGGCACAGAGAAGCAATACGGGCAGAAGGCGCATACCGTCCTCCCGCACTTATTATAGGACCCAAGGGTCTTGAACAACAGAATCCCATCTACAGGGTGGCCACCATCCTGGGCGATGCACTCGTGCGTCTTCTGGTGTGGGAAAATGCGCCCATGAGGAAGCTGTTCCTTGTCGCCCTTGTGGTGTCGGCCGCGGCGCTCATGGGGCAGGACCGGCGCCGCAGCGCCATCGATCCCCGCAAGGTCGTGGACCTCAGTTACCCCTACGACGAGCGCACGGTCTACTGGCCCACCGCCGAAGGGTTCCAACGGAAGGAAGACGCCTGGGGCGTCTCGGCCGCAGGCTACTGGTACGCTTCGGCGAGTTTCTGCACGAGCGAACACGGTGGCACGCACCTTGACAGCCCGGTGCACTTTGCCGAGGGCAAGTGGACCACTGCGGAGATTCCCCTGGAACGCCTCATCGGTCCTGCCGCAGTCATCGACATCGCGGAGCCCTGCTTGAAGGATCGTGACTACCGGCTCAGCGCCAGTGACGTCCTGGCATGGGAGAAAAAGCACGGTCGCGTCGCCGCCGGCGACATCGTGCTGGTACGCACCGATTGGGGCCGCTACTGGCCGGACGCCAAGAAGTACCTGGGCTCGGAGAAGCGCGGCGATGCGAGCGGCCTTAGCTTTCCGGGTCTTTCCCGCGAGGCCGCCGAGCTGCTCGCGGATCGCAAGGTTAGGGGAGTGGGCATCGACACGGCCAGCCTGGACTACGGGCGTTCCAGCGACTTCATCGTGCACCGGACCCTGAACGGCGCAAACATCTACGGTCTCGAGAACGTGGCCCAGTTGGACCGGCTTCCGCCGCGAGGCGCGACGCTGATCGCCTTGCCAATGAAGATCAGCGGCGGCAGCGGCGGCCCGGTGCGCATCATCGCCGTTATGCCTTAGGCACAGCGGGGTGGGAATGGTCCTCACCGCCCAGCCAAGCGCCGCCGACCAATTCCGGAATCCCAAAGCGCTTCACGGCCCAGGGCATCAGAACCATCATCGGCACTGCGACGATCAACACCAGCGACGTCACATAGGAGAGCTTCTTGTGGTCGCCCTGGATGGCCCCGCAGGCGGCAATCGCCGCCGAGATCCCACAGATCGAGACGGCGGTTGAAAGGATCACCGCAAACTCGGCATCGACCTGCAACTTCCTGGAAAGCCAGTAACCAATCTGCCAGACCACGCTCACGACGAGCACAGCCTGTATTACCCCCAACACACCCACCTGAAGGATTTCCTCAAAGAGCATCCCGGCCCCCAGGATCACCAAGCCGATCTTTATGTAGTACTCGGTCCGCACGGCCTCCCGAAGCCAGGCCGGAACGCCGAAGGCATTGCTTACCATGAGGCCTATGGCGAGCGCAAAGAGGACGTACTCCAAGCCTCAGTAGCTCACCGTGGAGTTGCCCGCAATTACCAGTGAAAGCCAGCTGAGGCTGTAAAGGACGGGAAAGCCGATCAGGTATCTGGCGAGGCTGGCACCCATGAAGGCGAGCCCGAGGTCGGAGATGACGAGGTAACCGGCGCCGATCAGGGCCGAGCGCAGGAGGTTTTCACTTCCGAAGACCTGACCCAGGGGTGCCGTGCCGCCGCTGCCTGGCACAGACCAGCTAAAACGCGGCATCAGCGGCCGAAGGCCGGCCAGCACCAACGCGATCAGGAGAAACGCCGGTCACACGGCCAACCAGTCTTCACTTGCCAGAAATGCCGGGCGCCTTGCGTTGCGCGTCATGGGGAGACTCTACTGCAGATTCTCCTCCAGCCGAAGGGGAGATTCCAATACGCGATTCTACTGTTTTCCCGCCAGCCGCCTCTCCCGGTCCGGCTTGAAGAATCTATGCGTTGTAAGCTATTGAAAAGAATAGGTCTCCGAGAGGCCACGCGCGTCCTAACAGGATATATAGAGAATAGGAAGCCCTTCCGTTTCTAGCCATTACCAACCACGTCGAACCGTTACCAGGGCTCGGCGAAACCTCTCCGTTCCCGCTCCTGCAAAGGGTACCGCCTTGCGGTTTTCAATGGGCACCGGTTGCGTGCCTTGTGGTGGATAGAAGTATCGGAAAACAAGTATAATGTCCGTGGAGTCTATCCAGTGTCGGCCAGGGAAACAGGTCTCGACAAAGCGCGCCAGGTGTTCGCCCAACACCAAGGAATGCTGCGAACCAGCGAAGCCATCCGACTGGGTGTCCACCCACGGACGCTGTATGCGCTTAGGGATAAGGGCCAGATTGAACAGGTGGCCCGCGGCTTCTATCGGCTGTCCGAAAGGCCCGCGCTCACGAACCCCGATCTGGTGGCCGTGGCCCTCCGAATCCCGCGAGCTGTGATCTGCCTGATCTCGGCCCTCGCGCATCACGGTCTCACGACCCAGGTTCCGCACACGGTGGACGTTGCTCTTCCCGGCCATGCCCAGATTCCGAACCTCGGTGGCATCCCCCTCCGCGTGTTCTGGTACTCCGAGCCATCCTTCAGCGCCGGCGTCCAGTCCGTCTCGATTGATGGGGTAGCGGTTAGGATCTACTCAGCGGAGAAGTCCATCGCAGACTGCTTCAAATACCGAAACAAGATCGGCCTCGATGTGGCCGTCCAAGCGCTCCGAACGTACCGCGAGCGAACGAGAAAGCCTGACCTGATGCTGATCTCCAAGTTCGCGCGAGTGGATCGAGTCGAGAAGGTGATGCGACCCTACCTGGAGGCGGTGCTGTGAGCGGCCGCGATCTAGGCGCATCCGTCCGGCAGCGGCTACTGAACCGCGCCCGCGCAGAAGGCCGACCGTTTCAGGAACTGCTGCAGTACTTCGCCATGGAGCGCTTCCTCTATCGGCTGGCGAGATCCCCGTTCGCGGACCGGTTCGTTCTGAAGGGCGCCCTCCTCTTGACGGCCTGGAAGGCCCCGATTACTCGGCCGACGATCGACATCGACCTGGCCGGCAGGACCAGCAACCAGTTGGAGCATATCCGGGCGATCGTTGCCAAACTCTGCCAACTCTATACCGAACCGGACGGACTGGAGTTTTATCCGGCCTCTATCGAGGGGCAACGCATCAAGGAAGACGCAGAATACGAAGGCGTGCGAATCCGGTTCCACGCGACGCTTGCGAAAGCCCGTATCCCGATGCAGATCGACGTCGGCTTTGGCGACGTGATCGTGCCGAAGCCCGTTGAGGTTGAGTACCCGGCCATGCTCGAATTCCCCCCACCGGTGCTCCGGGCCTATCCAAAGGAAACTGTCGTGGCGGAGAAGCTTGAAGCGCTCACAGTGCTCGGCATGCTCAACAGCCGGATCAAGGACTACTACGACCTGGCACTGTTGGCGCGGCTGTATCCGTTTGAAGGTGCCCTTCTGGTCAAAGCCATTCACTCGACTTTCCGCCATCGCGGAACGACGGTGGAACCAGAACCAGTGGGACTCACAGAAGCGTTCAGCTCAGATCCGGCGCGGGCAGTACAATGGCGCGCCTTTGTTCGCCGCAGCAGACTCGAGTCGGGGTGGGAGTTGGAGAAGATCGTGGAGCAGGTGCGACTCTTTGCCTCCACACCGCTCGCCGCCGCCGCTGCAGATCGTCCTTTTGATCTCAACTGGCGGCCGGGCGGACCGTGGGAGTGACTGGCTGTGGCACTGTCCCGCGCGTGGTTGAGTGGACCCAACCCTGGGGCAATCCGTGCCGGCAACCCGTGCCAGTGACCGTGGCTCCGATCCCGCGCGCCCGCTCCCCCGATTGTGGCGCCGCCCGGGTTCCGGAGGCCCGCGAGCCGCCCGTTGCCTCCGTGCTATCGTGAGAAGTTGTGTCGTCGCCGTTAAACTTCCATCTGGAGCATTATGAGGGGCCGCTTGATCTGCTGCTGGACCTGATCCGCAAGCAGGAGATCAACATCTACGACATCCCCATCGCCTCCATCACTGCCCAGTATCTGGAGTACGTGCAGCAGGCCCTCGCGCTCGACATCGAACTGAGCGCCGAGTTCGTCTACATGGCCGCCACCCTCATCCACATCAAGTCGCGGATGCTGCTGCCGCGCGATCCCGAGCTCGAAAAACTGTATCCGGAGGAAGACCCCCGGCAGGAACTGGTCGAACGCCTCCTCGAGCACGAGCGGTTCAAACAGGCCGCCGAAATGCTCCAGCAGAAGCGCCTCATTGAGGAAAACGTCTGGTCCAACCCGCAGATCAGCGCGTTTGAGTCCGACGACGACGAGCCCGGACTCGCCGTCACCATGTTCGACCTCGTGAAGACGTTGCAGCAGGTGCTGGAACGCGCGAAGAGCCGGCCTACCTACGATGTGACCGACGAGGACGTCAGCGTGCCGGAGATGATCCAACGGCTGAAATCCATGCTCGAGCGGACGCCCCGCGGCACCCCGCTTTCCGCTGCCGAATTCTTCGAGCGCCAGCAAAACCGCCGCACCATGATCGCCGCCTTCCTGGCCATCCTGGAGATGGTGAAGCTTCAGGCGGTGGTCCTTTACCAGAAGGACGCCTTCGGCGAGATACTCATCAAGAGACACAAACGATTTGAAGAGGTCTTCGCCTCCGGTGAGGCGATGGCCGCCATTGAGAAGGGATACAGCTAGCTGGGATGGAGTTGACCGACCAAAACGCTCAAGTGGAGCTCGACGCACTGCTCCAGGAGCAGCCCGATGCCACCGCGCCCCCCGCGCCCGACGATTCGTCGGAATCGCAGCTCTTGGCCATGCTGGAGGCCGTCGTCTACTTGACGGACGAACCGCTGTCGGCGGCGCAAATCGCCGCGGCGCTCGGCCAGCCGGCCGACAAGGTCGAGAAGGCCCTCGAAAGACTCGTCACCGAATACGAGAAGCCCGAGCACGGCGTCACCCTCCGGCACGTTGCCGGCGGGTACAAGATGACCACCAAGGCCGAGCATCACGAGGCGATCCGCGGCTTCGTCAAGAATCTCAAGCCGCCGCTCAAGCTCTCGCTGCCCGCGCTCGAGACGCTCGCCCTGATCGCTTACAAGCAGCCCATCACGGCGCCGGAGATCATGGAGATCCGCGGCGTGCA
>DATIFQ010000073.1:0-8664 GCA_035455185.1 Bryobacteraceae bacterium
AACAATAACCCAGGCCGCAAGGGGCTTGGACATGGCTAGATCTTATCACCTCCCATCCAGACGAAACTCCGTCCGGTAATTCAGGTTGCGCCCATCGCTGGACAGCTCAACCTTCACGATTTTCGGATACCGTGCGGGCAACTGTAAGTCGAGTCGATAGTACGAGAGAATCGTGCGAAACATCTCCTTGATGGCGCCAGGAATCTCGGCGTTCGAGCGGCAGAAGGAGCTGGCGCCGCCGGTGGTCGCCGCCAGTTGCTTCAGGCCAACCTGGTACGCTTCATTCAGCGTCTCGCTGCGATAGTCGAGGTGCACGACAAAAAGAGGCGCTTCGAGGCGCGCGAGTACCCCGTCGAGTTTGGAGATCTTCTCACGGATGAGGCCTTCGGGAAACCGGCGGCTCATGTCGTGCGGATCGCTGTAATTGATGACCGGATTCGTGTAGTCCTCCCGGTAGTTGCGGATGTCGCTGTCGGTTACGTACAGCACCGCCACCCGCACGGCAGACTTCTGCAGAATGCCGTCGGCGATCCGCGCAATCGTTTCCACCGTGTTGAGCATGCCCGCATTGCCGCTGATGGTCATCGCCTCGATCGCGGCTGCGAGCGCCTCGCGATCTGCGGTGGGATCGAGGACGACGTTCAGTCCGTCTTGCGCTCTCAAGAGCCCCGCGTGCGCAGTGGCGGGAAGTTGCCGTACGGCTTCAATGAGTGCCTGCTTGGCCGGAGCGATGGCGGAGACGTCGCCGACCATGTCCGTAACGATCAGGAGCAGCAGGGGATCGTCCGGACCGAGAAGCGAACGGACAGTAGCCGGGCGGCCCTCCAGCTTCGCGCTCACATTTGCCGCGGTCAGCCCGGAGTCCCCTCCGGCGGCAACCCACAGGGGCACGTGAATGGTCTTTTCGTTGGCGACCGGCGGGGCTGCCCCGAGCAGGAGAAACGGCAGAAGAAGACCGAGCGGCCGCACCTAGAAACTAAGCCTCACTCCCACCTGGATGACCCTGCCGCCGCGCGAGCCGATGATCTTGCCTGCATTCAGGTTCGGCGCACTGGCCGGCCCAACGTATTGGTCAGGATCGTTCCAGTTGGCGTGGTTCAGGAAGTTCAAACCGACAGCGCTCAGCTCGATGGTGCGGTCCGCGCCGAGCACGAAGCGCTTGTTGAGGGCGAGATCGTGGTTCTGATTGGTCGGCGCACGCAACGTCGGATGTGTTCGGGCGGCGTCGCCAATGGTGAAGTCGGCAGGCTGGTCGAACGCAGCCGGATTGAACCACAAGTCCGGTCCTTGATTCGCCACGCTTGGGTCTGCCCCCGGCACCACGTTCACCCGCAGGGCGCGGACGACTCCACCGGTGTTGTTGAACAGCGGCCGGATCGCCAGCGGCTCTCCACTGACAACCGAGGACGAGCCGCTCAGCGACCAGCCTTCGAGGGCGAGCCGCCTCCAGTCCGTAAGCGAGCGGCCAAACGGCAGCTCGTAGACGTAGTTCATGCCGAGATAGTGCGGCCGGTTGTACCACGTCAGGGACCATTCGTTGTCGCGGTTGTAAACATCCTGGCGTCCTGTAGGGCCGGAGTAGTCGTCGTACTGCTTCGATACCTGATAGGTGAGGTTGAGAGTGAGCCCGCGGCTGGTGCGCTTCTCCACCCGAAGCCATCCGGCGTCGCGGCGGTATCGGCCGAGCGGCCAGGAGTCGTTCAGCTCGAAGCCCTTGTATTGTGGATACGGCCGCAGCGACCGGTTAAACTCCTCGTCGTTGAGCTGGTCGCGATACTGGAGTGTTTCGAGCCGGAGGGAATTGGGATCGGCGGTGTTTTCGCTCACCGGCAGATTTTTTCCCCCCGCGTAGGCCAGCCCGGCCGTCAGCACAAACGACCCGGGCAACTCGCGCTCGAGCGAAAGCGACGCCGACTGGTAGATCGGCTGGTTGTCGGTCGTGTTGATTAAGTCGGCGATCGTGTCGTTTGCGGCTTCGGGACGCGTGTCCGGAACGGGGTGGTCGGGCGCAGGAAATCCGTCGGTAAGGATGAGCGCCGGCTGAAGCTGTGTGTTCGGCGAGATGTACGTCGGCGTGGCGTTGAACGCCTGGGTTCCGAACTGACCGTAGTAAACCGGGATGACACTGTAGTCGCGGCTGAAGTTCGCGCGGACGACGGTTTTCGTGTCTCCGCGCGGGTTCCAGGCTAACCCCAGGTTCGGCTCCACTTTGACTAGTGTCGGCTGGAAAGCACGCCCATGGCCTCCTTGCCCAGCAACCACGAGTGCGCCGGGCCGGTCGTTCGCTGGGTTGATCGCGGTCAGATCGATCGTGGACTGGCGGTCGTACTTTTCGACCCTTGGCGTGTAACAGGACATGCTCGCGCCGCCACTGATGGTAAACCCCCGCCTTAGCTCGTAGGAATCGCGCATCGTCACAAACGTGGACGAGCGGCGAAAATACGACGGCGCCACGACAATGCTACGCGCGCCGTACTCGGCGTAACCCAGCAGGAAACTGGAGAAGGCGTGACCCGTGTTGACGATTCCAGGCAGGCCTGTCAATTCGGGCTCAAAACGGAGGAATCCGGTCGGGTACTGCGGCCAGTAAGAGTGGACCTGGAATCGCGTGTGCCGCGTCACAAGCCGGAGGTTGTGCTTTCCCCGGCGGCTGGAAAGTGAGTCCGACCAGCTAAACGAATTTCGTGTATTGGTCGAGATCGGATAAGACCGGCCCATCGACAGGTAAGGGTAGATCCTCAGGTACGGAAAGGTGGGTCCGGAGACTCCGCTGAGTCCCAATTCTGCCGGGTAGTCGGCCTCGGTATCGGAACCGTTCTTCGAACCGTCGGTGGTCGCTTCGAAGCCGAGTGTATTCACCGTCTGGGAAGATGACGTGAACACGTGTTCGACGGAGGCCCGCCGGGAATGAAACCGGCGATCGTTCGCGCCTGGATTGGCCGGACCAGGCAGCAATTCCGCCGCCCCGAGGGAACCATTCGAGTACGACAGATCGAAATTCAGACGGTGCCGCTCGCGGAGCGTGTGGTCCACCTTTGCAATCATTCCGTTCGCTGTGTTGGTCTCCGGCGAGACGAGGAAGTAATTGTTTCGGTCGAACGGACCCACGGCGGCGTTCGGCTTCGGATAGTAACTCAGTGCTTTCTGCGCAACAGAATCGAGTTGGTGCGCTGGGATGCGGTTGCCGGGAAACTGCTCGCGTAAGTACTCGAGGTTCTCCGTAGACACCGCCTGCGAGGGGTCAAAGTTCGGATTGGGTCGGGTCGATAGCGGATCGAAGATTGGCAGCAACACGCCCGATTGATCGACGGTCGCCGAGAAGTCGCCGCCGTGCTCGGGGGCGGTGGCAATGGTAGTAAGATTCGAGCGCGACACACGCTCGCGCACGCCCTCGTACGAGACCGAAAAGTGAGTGGACCGCGTGCCGGAGTAAAGGAAGGGAATCACTACCGGGCCGCCGATGTTGAACCCAAACTGGTTCCGCCGAAGCAGAGACTTATTGCCGCCGAGCTGAACGATCTCATGAGGCACGGCGTCCAGCAAATCGTTCCGCAGGTTCTCAAACACCCTGCCGTGCCATTTCCAACGGGCGCCGTTCTGTTTTCGCTTGCGAGGACTGTCGGGGCGCAGACCCATGTCGCGGGTCAGGACCTTAAACTCCTCGACCGCCTTCGTCATCTCCGCGCCCGGCTCCGCCTGCTGCGAAAGAGCCGCGCAGGCACACCCCAAGCTCGTGATGAGAAGCCGGAATGCACTCCTCATACTTATGAGTGTAACCTGTAGAGGCAGGCGTCGATCCTGCTTCCGAAGGCTATGAAACTCAAAGACATCGCGGCTCGCCTGGAGTGCCGTCTGCACGGAAATGGCGAGATCGAAATCACCGGTCTGGCGGGCATGGAGCGCGCCGGTCCGTCGGAGCTGACCTTCCTGGCCAATCAGAAGTACATCCCGAAAGTGAAGCACACGAAGGCGGCCGCCATTCTGGTCACGGAGCCGGTCGAGGGCGTGCCGATCGCGAGCCTCGTGTCCCGAAATCCGTATTTCGACTTCGCTCGCGCGCTCGAACTCTTCTATCGGCCCCCGCGTCCTGCACCCGGCATTCACCCGCTGGCGTACGTGTCCCCGAGTGCGGAGATCGGCGACGGCGCCTCTATCGGGCCGTTCGCGGCGGTCGGTGACCGGGTGAAGATCGGCCGCAATGCGATACTCCATCCCCACGCCGTCATCTATGAGGGCGTGGAGATCGGTGACGACTTCACCGCACACTCGCACTCCTCGGTACGCGAGTACTGCCGGATCGGCAACCGAGTAATTCTCCAGAACGGCGTCGTTGTCGGCGGCGATGGCTTCGGCTTCGCGAAGCGCGAGGACGGCACGCATTACAAGATTGTGCAGTCCGGTCCTACGGTCATCGAGGACGACGTCGAGATCCAGTCGCTTTCGAACATCGACCGGGCGACGGTCGGTGAAACGCGCGTAAAGCGGGGCGCCAAGATCGATAGCCTGGTGCAGGTGGGCCATGCTTGCGTCGTTGGCGAGGACAACATCATCTGCGCTCAGGTTGGCATGGCCGGCAGTTCCATCCTCGAGCGTAACGTGCTCTTGGCCGGACAGGTGGGCGTCTCCGGCCACCTCACGGTGCACGATAACGCGATCGTATATGCCCAGAGCGGGGTCGGTGGCGACGTGGACCCGGGCGCCGTGATCTCAGGATCCCCGGCGTTCGATGCCGTGGCCTGGCGGCGGTCGGTGGCGGCCTTCCAGCGGTTGTCGGACCTCGTCAGGACAGTGCGAGAATTAAAGAATAGAGTGGCGCAATTGGAGAGTGCCGCCCCATCATCCACCGATTCCCATGAATAACCAAAACCAGGCCCGCTATCGCCGTCCCAAGGCGTACAAGAACGAAAGGTTTCTCGATAGCGCCGACGCACGCCCCCTGCGGATCCTTTCGGAATACCTCGAGCCGCTCTCTCACTTTCGGCGGGAGAAAATCCGGGACACGATCGTGTTTTTCGGCTCGGCGAGGCTGCATGAGGACGGCCCGATGGGGAAGTATTACAACGAGGCGCGGGAGTTGGCGCGGCTGCTGACCGAGTGGTCGAACCAGCTCGAAAACACCAGCCGGCGGTTCGTGGTCTGCACCGGCGGCGGGCCGGGGATCATGGAGGCCGCCAACCGTGGGGCGCAGGACGCGAACGGAAAGACTGTTGGCCTCAACATCGGCTTGCCCTTCGAGCAGTTGCCCAACCCGTTCATCACCCCGGAACTTTCCTTCGAGTTCCACTACTTCTTCATGCGCAAATTCTGGTTCGCCTACTTGGCCAAGGCTCTGGTGGTCTTCCCAGGCGGTTTCGGCACCCTGGACGAGCTGACGGAGTTGCTGACGCTCGCGCAAACTGAAAAGCTGGCGAAGAAGATCATTATCGTTCTCTACGGAACGAGTTACTGGCGAGAAATCCTCAACTTCGAGGCGCTCGTGCGTCACGGGATGATCTCGGAAGAAGACCTCGACCTGTTTCAGTTCGCCGACGACCCCCAGACTGCGCTGCGGATTCTCCAGGATGGATTGCGGAAGTACTATCTCGAACCGGGCGTGCCGTTGCCCGAGCGCGAGATGGAGACGCCCGCGATCGCGAAGTCCCGAATCTGACGGCATTGGACGACCGGAATGAAATACTGGTACATTCCTTTGTTTACTGAACTAAATCGGCGGAGACCGCACGACAACCGAAAATCATTGAGAGAGGACAAATGAGTCAATTCAATCGCAGGTATTTTTTGATGGGAAGTGTGGCCGCGTCGATCGCGCGGCCGAGCATGGGCCAGAGCGCAAACGACGCTCTCAACGTCGGCATGATCGGCACCGGAAACCGGGGTTACTACGTGATGGGCGGCGTAATGAAGCAGCCCGGCGTGAAAGTGGTCGCGGTGTGCGACATCAAACCGGATCGCCTCGATAAAGCGGCCACTGCCGCCAGCGGCGCGAAGACCTATACCGATTACCACAAGCTTCTCGCTCAGAAGGACATCGACGCTGTGTTCATCGCCACACCGTGCGACCTCCACGTCGAGATGTCGATTGCGGCGCTCAAGGCCGGCAAGCATGTTTACTGCGAGAAGCCGGTCGGGATCACGCCGGAATCGATTCGCGAGCTCGTGAAGGCGGCGAAGGCGTCCAACAAGGTTTTTCAGGTCGGACAGCAGATGCGTGCCGACGCACGGCTGCGCAAGACGATCGAGCGCATCCACGAAGGCGTGGCCGGAAAGGTCGTGATGGTCAAGGCGCAACGGCACGCCGGCGACGATCTCGACCACGATGGCTCGTCGGCCGACTGGTTCTTCAACGCCGCCCGCTCGGGCGACGTGATCACCGAGATGTCGGTACACAATCTCGATGTCTGCAACTGGGCGATCGACAGCCTTCCCGAACGTGCCGCCGGCTTCGGCGGGGCGCTGGTGTGGCCAAACATTCCCCCGGGCCGGACCAACATGGACGGCTACGCGCTGAGCTACGAGTACGCCAACGGCGTGAAACTCTCCTATACACAAGTTTTCTTCCATCCGAACGGTATGCCTAACGGCGGCCAGTACTTCAACGTGTTCACCACCGAGGGCGGCGTCGACCTGATGAGTTCGACGTTTTACTCGCGCGAGCGGGGCAAGAAGCCCGTGGTGCTGGTGCCACCGGAGAACACTCCGGACGATGCACACACCGCGGCGTTCTTCGAAGCGATTCGCACCGGTTCGAAGCCGTTTGCCGACATCCGCGTGGGGGCCACGGGCGCGCTGACCGCCGTCATGGGGCGCGAGGCGATCTATCGGAAGAAGATGATGACCTGGCGCGAGATGGGCGTCGACATCTAGGGAACTTCGAGCATGAAGCTCAGACTGGCGATTGTACTTCTGGCCGTGGCCGCGCTCATCGCGGTCGCGGCGCAGATCCAGCGCAGCGGCGACTACCGGGATCCGGACTGGATGTACGATGAGGGCTGGACGACGCTATTCAACGGAAAGGACTTCACCGGCTGGGTGCCAGTGGTTGCGCAGCCGGACGGCAAGGCGAAGCGTTTCCGCGAGAACGAAGTCAGCCAGCAGGAAACGTTCTTCATCAAGGACGGAAAGCTCTGCACCACCGGCAAGCCGAACGGGTACGTGCGCACGGTCGACGTTTACGATAACTTCGTCTTCCACGTCGAGGTCCGGTTCTCGGAGTCCGGCAACAGCGGTGTGCTGATCTATGTGCAGCGCGACGAGGTCTGGCCGAAGGGCGTCGAGTGCCAGCTTTATCAGGCGCACATGGGGCGCATCTTCCCGATTCAGGGAGCCACGATGGAGGGCGGCGAGATGATTCACGCTGCCGCCAAACCCCCGGGGGAGTGGAACACCTACGAGGTCTACTCCGAGGAAGGGCGCGTCGCTACCGTGCTGAACGGAGTGCTGGTGGGTATCGGCTCGAACGCCAACCCGCGCGTTGGATACGTCTGTCTGCAATCGGAAGGCGTGCCGGCGGAATTCCGCAATATCAAGGTGAAGCGCTACACCCCGGCCTGGCACATTCGCGACGAGAAGTAGACTGGCACACTGCGCTTGTCTCCGCTTCATCGGTGACTTGGCGCCCTGAGGCATTATCGCTCCTGGAATCAATACAATAGTCGCTTGCGCAGTCATCTCGCTGGAACTATGCCGTGTATGATTTGAGTGAAAGGATCCGCCGTGCTGGATTCCGCCACGTAGTTGCCCCGTTTCGAGTGGCGCATCGTGATGGACGATGCGTCCCTAGGCCCGCAACGGATCAATCGAATCAAAGAGTTAGGCCGTGTTTGCGTTACGCACATATATTTTGAGAATGCGTCCCTGTTAGCCACCGCCTCCGGCGATCGCATGGCACAATAGGAAAGAATGATTGAGCAGATTCGGCCGGGCGTGTCGGCCAGGCACGCCCGGTTTGTCTTATTTGACTTCGATGGTACGGTCTCCCTCATCCGGGCGGGGTGGGTGGAAGTGATGGTCCCGATGATGGTCGAGATCCTCGCCGAACTCAAGACGGGCGAGAGCGAGCAGCAACTTCGCGCCATCGTAGAGGACTTTGTCGCCCGCCTGACCGGCAAGCAGACGATGTACCAGATGATCGAACTGGCTGAACAGGTCGAAAAGCGCGGCGGCAAGCCGCTCGAACCGCTGGTCTACAAACGGATGTATCTCGACCGGCTGAACGATAAGATCCGAGATCGCATTGCAGAACTCCGCGCAGGCAAGGTTTCGCCCGAAAAGTACCTCGTGCCGGGCGCCCGGAAGATGATCGAAGCTCTCGCCGAGCGGGGCCTGACAATGTTCCTCGCCAGCGGCACCGACCAGGAATACATGCGGGATGAGGCGCGATTGCTCGACATCGACCGCTATTTCCAGGGTGGTGTCTACGGCGCGCTCGACGACTACAAGAGTTTCTCGAAGCAAATTCTTATCCGGAAAGTCATTGACGAGGCGAACTGTCGCGGCGAGGAGTTCCTCGGCTTCGGCGACGGCTACGTCGAAATCGAGAACGTCAAGGAAGTGGGAGGCATCGCGGTGGGTGTCGCCACCGACGAACCCGAGTGCCGCAAGGTGGACGAGTGGAAACGGCAACGGCTTGCCGGTGTCGGGGCGGACTTCATCATCCCCAACTTC
>DATIFQ010000074.1:0-30402 GCA_035455185.1 Bryobacteraceae bacterium
GGCAGGCATCCGCGCGCTGATCGGAGCGGAGATCACGTCGGTGGAAAACTGCCGGTACTCGCTGCTCGCTGAAAACCGCACCGGCTACCAGAGCCTGTGCCGTCTGATCACGAAGATGAAACTGCGGGCGAAGAAGGGCGAAGCGGCGGCCACTCCGGAGGATCTGGCCGAGCACGCCGCCGGACTGATCTGCCTCACCGGCGGGGAGGAAGGGCCACTGGCACTGGCGCTGCGCGGCGGTCCCGAAGAGGGCCGTCGGTGCGCGGAGCGGCTGGTGTCAATCTTCGGAAAAGGCAATGTCTACGCCGAGGTCCAGCGGCATTACGACCGGGAAGAGGAAGCGCGCAACCAAGCGGTGGCCGGCCTGGGGCTGCCGCTCGTCGCCTGCAACGGCGTCAGTCACGCGCGCGAGGAGCAGCGCGAGTTGCTCGACGTGCTCACCTGCGTACGCCACAAGACCACGATCCACGAAGCCGGCCGGCTGCTGGCCAAGAACTCCGAGCGTCACCTGAAAACGCCCGCGGCAATGAAACGACTGTTCGCCGGCCTGCCGGAGGCGATCCACAACGCGGAAGAACTGGCGGCCCGGATCGAATTCACACTGGCAAACCTCGGCTACCAGTTTCCGCATTACCCCGTGCCGGCCGGTGAAACGATGAATTCATTTCTGCGCAAACTGACGGAGGAGTGTGCGCGGAACCGCTACCGCCCGTACCACGAGCGCGCGCGGAAGCAGATCGAACGGGAACTGGCGGTGATCGAGAAGCTCGACTTGGCCGGCTACTTTCTGATCGTCTGGGACATCGTCCGCTTCTGCCGCGAGAAGGGGATCCTGGCGCAGGGACGGGGCTCCGCCGCCAACAGCGCCGTGTGCTACGTGTTGGGAATCACGGCTGTCGATCCTGTAGGGATGGAACTGCTGTTCGAGCGGTTCCTCTCCGAGGAGCGCGGCGAGTGGCCGGACATCGACATTGATCTGCCGAGCGGCGAGCGCCGCGAGCGCGTGATCCAGTACGTTTACCAGCGGTACGGGAAGCTGGGCGCGGCGATGACCGCCAATGTGATCACCTACCGCGACCGGTCGGCGGCACGGGATGTCGGCAAGGCGCTCGGTTTCGATCCGGACTCGCTGGCCCGGCTGTCGAGCCTGGTGCGCGGGTTTGAATGGGACGACCCGGAGGAGACAGTGGAGCGGCACTTCCGCGAGGCCGGCTTTGACCTGAACGAACCGCTGGTGGCGAAGTTCATATCGCTGTATGCGCAGGCGCAGGACCTGCCGCGTCACCTCGGGCAGCACTCCGGCGGCATGGTGATCTGCCAGGGACAACTGGATTCGATCGTGCCGCTGGAGCCGGCCACGATGCCGGGCCGCGTGGTGGTCCAGTGGGACAAAGAAGACTGCGCCGACATGGGCGTCATCAAGGTGGACCTGCTCGGACTGGGCATGCTGGCGGCAGTCGAGGAATCGCTGGTGCTGATCCGCGATGCGTACGGCGAAGAGGTGGATCTGGCACACCTGCCGCAGGACGATCCGCTCGTCTACGCCACGTTGCAAAGGGCGGATACCATCGGCATGTTCCAGGTGGAGAGCCGCGCGCAGATGTCGTGCCTCCCGCGCCTTCGGCCGGAGAAGTTCTACGACCTGGTGGTTGAGGTGGCGATCATCCGTCCCGGACCCATCGTCGGCAACATGGTTCACCCGTACCTTCAGCGGCGGCAGGGGCTGGAACCGGTCGTCTATCCGCACCCGTCACTCGAGCCGGTGCTGAAGAGGACACTCGGCGTACCGCTTTTCCAGGAGCAGTTGCTGCGCATGGCGATGACGGTGGCCGGATTCACAGGCGGCGAGGCCGAGGAGTTACGGCGCGCGATGGGATTCAAGCGCTCCGAAAAACGGATGCGTGAGATCGAGGTGAAACTGCGGCAGGGAATGGATCGCAACGGCATCGACAAGACAGCTCAGGACGAGATCGTGAAGTCGATCACGTCGTTCGCGCTGTACGGTTTTCCGGAGTCGCACGCGGCCAGCTTTGCACTGATCGCTTATGCCAGCGCTTACCTGAAGTGTCACTACCTGGCTGCGTTCACGGCAGCGCTGTTGAACAACCAACCGATGGGGTTCTACCACCCCGCCACGCTGATCAAGGACGCGCAGCGGCACGGCTCGCACTTCAAAACGGCAGACGTGACGCAATCGGGACGTACGTGCACGGTAGAGGACGACAACGGCAAAAAGTGCGTGCGGCTGGGACTGAACTACGTAAAGGGCCTTCGCGCCGAGATGGCGGCGGCGATCGTGGAGCAGCGAGAACGGGCGTCCTTTCGGAGCATCGAGGACCTGACCGCGCGCGTGCCGCTGCGGAAAGATGAACTGGCGACTCTGGCCGAGGTGGGTGCGTTGAACTCTTTAGAGCGGGAGGGTCACCGCCGGTCCGCCCTCTGGGACGCCGCTCTGGCAGTGCGGCCGGCAGGCGAGTTGTTCGCCGGGTCCGGAGAGAACGGTTCGCGCTCGCCGCTTGCTTCCATGACTTTGCCCGAACGGCTGCTGGCCGATTTCCGTAACACGGGGGTAACCATCGGCCCGCACCCGATGCGACTGCACCGCGAGCGGATGAGGACAATGGGCGTGAAGAGCGCCGCCGAGCTTAAGGGCCTGCGAAACGGACGGCCGGTGCGGATCGGTGGGTGCGTGATCTGCCGGCAGCGTCCCGGGACGGCGAAAGGCTTTCTCTTCATCAGCCTTGAGGACGAGACCGGAGTTGCGAACGCGATCGTCACGCCCGATCTCTTCACCGAATACCGGACGGTGATCGTGAACGCGCCGTATCTGTTGATCGACGGCGCCCTTCAGAACCAGGAAGGCGTCATCCACGTCCGTGCCCGCCACATCGAAGCGTTACCCCTCGGAGCGGCGACGGTGACGTCGCGGGATTTCTGTTGAAGCGAGCAGGCAGAAGCGACCCTCTCGGATCAGGGCAACTCGCCGCGATTCACGGCAGACGCTGGTACACCAACACGTCCGCGGCTTCCGTGTTCAGGCGGTCCGCGTGGCGGTTGATGATTTCAGCGTCCGCAGCGTCACGGCGGGCTTTCTCGAGGCGTGCCAGATAGAACCGGACCGCTCTTTCTACAAAGGCAGAGCGATCTGCATTCGCCCGGTCAATTCTCTCCAGAAGGTCCAAAGGGAGTGTGACTGGCAACGCAGTCTGGCTGATCGCATCCTGGCGGCTAGCCCTTCCGGCCGGGTTGCTCGCATGGGCCGGGGCCCAGGTGGGCGGGTTGCTTCCCTCCCCCGCGTGGCAGGCGATCGCCGGAATTGCACCGCTCGCCGGGCGCCTGACGCCATCCGCGAACGCCGCGCCACCACAGGCCCACATCGCTCACCACGAGATCTACTGCGCCATGACGGTGGTATGGCTGGCGGGGATCCTTACGTGCCTGCTTCGATGGCACCGGCAGCTCCGGACCGGCGGCAGGGTGCACCGAGAGCCGAATCAATTCGAGCGGCAGGCTTTCCAAACCGCTGAGGAAGGCACGGGGCTTCACCAACGTGTCCGCCTTGTGATCTCGGCAGGCCCGACGGAGCCCGTGCTCCGGGGAATCCTGCGCCCGCGGATCATCCTGCCTGAGGGCCTCTCCGGCGTCCTGAGCCCTCAGGAACTCGTGACCGTGCTTTCGCACGAGCTGGTCCACGCGATGCGTCGTGACAATCTAACGGCCGCCCTGCATCGCGCCGTTGCATGCGTGTTGTGGTTCCACCCGGCCGCGTGGTGGATCGAGCGCCGCATGGCCGAGGAGCGGGGGCATGCGTGCGATGAAGCTGTGGTCCGGCGCGGCGCCGTGCGGGAGGATTACGCCTCGGCGCTGCTCATGACTTGCCGATTCTGTGCGGGTTGCGCAACCGCGGGTGTCTCGGGAGTGACCGGTGGAACAAACATGAAAGAACGAATCGAGCGGATCATCCACGCACCGGCGCGGCCGGCGGCACGGCGCGCGCTGGCGCTGGTTGCGGCAGTCATTGTGGCGGCGGTGTGGCCCGCGGTTGGAGCGTTCCTTGTTCAGGCGGGCGAGTCGGGCGTCAAGAAGCTACTGCCTGGCATCGAGTGGGTACGAATCATGAGCGCGGGAAAGGTGGTCTACGATTCGTCCCAGGCCGGCCCCGCGGCCGCGCCGGATGCGTTTCTGGCGCGTTCGCGGACCGCGCCCTCGGGTCTCACGGCCCCTTATCGAAAATGGCTCGAGGAGGACGTTACCTATCTGATCACCGATGCCGAGAGGGCCGAGTTTTTGAGACTCCCCTCGGATTCGGACCGGGAGCGATTCATCGAGCGGTTCTGGAAGGGGCGCGATCCGAGTCCCGGCACGGCTGCGAACGAGTTTAAGGAAGAGCACTATCGGCGCATCCATTATGCCAACGAGCGATTCCGGGACGACGGTCCGGGCTGGCGAAGCACCCGCGGCCGCGTGTACGTCAAACTCGGACCGCCCGATGAGATCGAATCTCACCCCCGCGATCGTTACGAGGCTTGGAAGTACGCCCGTTGGGGCAATCTTCCGCAGTCGCTTTTTGTAAAGTTTGTCCTGCCGGAATAGGCGGCGGGAGTTACAAGCCGGGCTGCGCGAAGGCGCGGCGTCGTCTATCCAGTGCGGTCTGGAAATGCTGCGCGCATGCCGCTCTGGCGCCGGCGGCGTCTCGCCGCTTGATCGCCTCGTAGAGTTGCCGGTGGAGTTGCGCGGTGATTCCGGACACCGTGGGAGGCAACATGACCTCGCGAGTCATCTGCCGCGTCAGGTGGAGGAGGAGCGTGATGAGATTCTGAAGGACGACGTTGCGGGCCGCTTTCGCGATGCACAGATGGAACTCGACGTCCGCTTCCCCAAGGACAACATTCGTGAAACCCTCGGCTTCCATCCGGAGAACGAGTGCCTCGATCGCCGACAGTTCCTCGTCTGTTGCCCGTTCAGCCGCAAGCGCAGCCAGTTCACCCTCAAGGACGCGCCTCGCCTCATAGAGTTGGCTGAAACTGTCCGGACCCGTACCCGAAATCGCCCATAGCAGCGGCCGGGTGAGAAAGCCATTTTGGCTGGAAACGAAGGTTCCCTCTCCCTGCCGCATCTCGATCATTCCGAGAACCTGGAGACCTTTCAGCGCTTCGCGCAGGGAGGCCCGGCCTACACCGAGGCGCCGGCACAACTCGCGCTCGCCCGGTAACCGGTCACCATCTTTCCAATCACCCGCCAGAATATAGCCGAGCAGCGTTCGGCACACTTCGATACTGACCGTTGTTCGGGACACCGGAACCAGAAAATCGGCGTTCATCGCATTCCCGTCAAGACACTCTAGCACAGGAATAAACAAGTTTCAAGTCTACTGGTATGGACATCAGTCCAGACTAGAGTTCGTTTCTGTAAATAACTGATATTAATGCTTAAAAAAACTTCTTGACAGTCGTATTGCCGGGCAGTAAAATCTATTCTGACTACTGGTCCTACCAGTTGGAGGTTATGTGAAGCACCTAGTCATCGCATGTCTACTCATTCTCGCTGTCTGCGGTTTGGCTTTCTCGCAGACTACCTTCGCAACCATCACGGGGACGGTCACGGACGCCTCGGGCGCGGTTGTGCCCCAGGCGAACGTCACTGTCACCAACCTCGAAACAAACATCACCACCACCGCAACCTCGAATGAGGCAGGTGTTTATTCGGCTGCCCAGTTGCGCGAGGGCAACTACTCGTTGAAGGCCGAAGCCCCCGGCTTCGCGCCCTTCGTCACACAGGGCATCACCCTGACCGCACGAGACATCCGCCGCTTGGACGTCACACTACAGGTGGGCGCCACGAGCACGGCCGTGGAAGTCTCGGCCGGGGCCACACTGATCGAAACCGAGACCGCCCGAATCTCCAATACACAGAACGACAGACTGATGAAGAGCATGCCTCTCAACGCCCGCTGGTTGTGGGCGTATTTCAATCAGGTGCCGAACATGATCAACGGCAGCGACGGCTACCGCTTCGCAGGCAGCACCGGCAACGAGAACAACTGGTCCATTGATGGAACCACCATGAACGATGGACAGGGCTGGGCGATCGGCCCGCAGTTGAACTACATCGAGTCGTTCCAGGAAGTCAAGGTCGATATGGCCAACAACACCGCCGAGTTCGGCGCAATCGGCCACGTCGACGTCGTCACCAAGTCGGGCACTAATGAACTGCACGGCAGCGTGTACGACACGTTCATGACGCCCGGGCTCCGAGCCCGCAATTTCTTCTCAGATAGCATTTGGACCGGCCGGTTCCACATTTTTGGCGGCAGTATCGCCGGACCAGTCTACATCCCGAAGGTTTACAACGGCAAGAACAAGACGTTCTTCTTCTTTTCCATGGAGCGGTCCGCCGGAAACGCTAGCTTCACCAATCTCAACCCGACCGTTCCAATTGCAGCCTGGCGGCAGGGCGACTTTTCCGGTCTGCGGGACGAAGGCGGCAACCCCATCACGATTTACGACCCAACGACCGGCTCGCCGTTCCCGAATAACAGGATTCCAGCGGGCAGTATCAACAACGTCAGCAAACTGATCCAGGACCAGTACTACCCGCTCCCCAACTTCGGCGACCCAAACGTGTTCCAGGCAAACAACTACCGCGAGATCAAGACGATGCCCTGGAGCGTCCCAATCAGCCGAACTCTGCGTCTCGATCACCACTTCTCCGACAAAAACTTCGTGTATGGCCGTGCGATTATCACCAACGGACCGGCGACCTGGTGGGAATCCAACCTGCCGACGGTCGGCCTGCACCGCCAGACGCGGCCGACGCGATCGGCAACCGTCTCTTACACCCACGTCTTCAGCGCATCGTTGATTAACGAGGCGCGCTGGGGCATGGACTACAACAACATCCCCTCCGAGGGTCCGGTGCGAGGCTACGACGAGGTAAAGCGGCTGGGCCTGACCGGCTTGGCCCCGAACCTTCCGGACGTCCCCGGCTTGCTCCAGGTGAACTGGTCCGGCATCGGGCTGCAAGGGATCTCCCAGGAGAACGGAAACAACCCTGGTTTCCGAAATCACAACGAGCAGTGGATGGACCACGTGAGCTGGTTCCGCGGCCGGCACACGTTCAAGTTCGGCGTGGATCTTGCCCGGGTCGAGGGTGACGATTTCTCCATCCCCGGAAACCTGTTTGGTGCCGTGAACTTCTCGAACAAGTTCACGAGCCTCAACAAGGCAGGTGAGGTTGGCGGCCATCCCTACGCCGACTTCCTGCTGGGCATCCCGACGTACTCCTCCCGTGCCTTTCCGTCATTGCTGCTCGAAAGGAACCGCTGGCAGTACGCCACCTACTTCGCCGACGAGTTCAAGGTCACGCCGAGTCTGACCCTGAACGTCGGACTGCGCTACCAACTGCACCAGCCCTGGCGCGAGAACCACGGCCGGATGTCGATCTTCGACATTGGCTCGGGCAGCATCGTCGTCCCTGACGCCTCGATTGCACAGATCAGCCCACTGTTCCCTACGAGTTACGTAAACGTTGTGAGCGCGTCCAGCGCCGGGCTGCCGTCGGAGACCTTGATCCGGCCCGACAAGAACGACTTCGCTCCCCGGGTCAGTCTGGCCTGGCGCCCGTTCGGAAACAACACGGTTTTGCGCGCGGGCTACGGCATCTTCTACGAGGTGACGCCGTTTGATTTCACCTCTTCCGGCAGTCCGTTCCAGCTTGCGGAACCGGGCTTCACGAACCCGGCCGACAATCCGCTTGTGATTCTCCCGCGCGTATTCCCGGATCGCGCTATCGGGTCGCCTTACGCCACCGTGAATCTTCCCAGTGCCGTCAACCCTGGACTGATCACGCCTCGGAGCCAGCAGTACAACGCGACCATCGAGCACCAGCAGTGGAACACCGGCTTCCGCCTGTCTTACATCGGCACGGCGCAGCGCCAGGGAAGCTACTCGTATAACTACAACTCCCCGATTCCGGACGACCGCCCGTTCACCTCCAAGGCACGGCCGTTCCAACAGTACCCCGAGATCATGTATCGAACCAACGGAGCGGGTCACCAGTACCACGGCCTGAGCGCCGAAGTGAAACGATCGATGGTCAAGAACCTCTATTTCCAGGCCGCCTATACCTTGGCTCGTGACCGCTACGACGCCTTCCGCTGGGGCACGATCGAGAACCCGTTCGACCGGCACCGTGAAGTCGGCAACGCATTCGATATGCCGCGGCATCGGGTGACGGCGAACTGGGTGTGGGATCTTCCCTTTGGGAAGGGAAGGAAGTTTGGAGGAAACGTCAATCGCTGGGTCAATCTGATTGCCGGCGGCTGGGTCCTTTCCGGGACTTATGCTTTCCACTCCGGAAACTTCCTCACTCCGTACTGGAGCGGACCGGATCCTGTGGGCATTGCGTACACGGAAAGCGACGCCCCGTGGGTTACGCTGCGCCCCGATCAACTCCGGGATCCGAACCTTCCATCCGGCCAGCGCACCATCGAGCGCTGGTTTGACACAACCGCATTTGCCGCACCCCAAAAGGGCCGTTTCGGCACAGCCGCCAAGGGTACCATCCGGGGGCCGCGCTGCAACGTTCTGAATGCGGGCATTCAGAAGGAGTTGATCTTCAGTGAACGCGGCCGTGTGATCCTGGAGATGACCTCACGCAACGTGCTCAACCACCCGAACTTCAACAACCCAGATATGAACATCTCCAACACCGGCAGCGTCGGCCGGATAAGTTGGGCCGGCGGCATCTCTGATGACGGCGGGCCACGCGAAGAGCGCCTCGGTCTCCGCATCGAATTCTAGACTCAGTCGAATTGACGTACAACCCCAAGGGCGGGCCTTCGGGCTCGCCTCTTTTTTTGTCCATCATTCCCTCCCGCTCACGCCTTCCTGTCTCCCGTTCTTACGGTCTCGGAGCGAGTGGTATAGAATGTTGCCGGGCTCAGAGAACTAATGTCCAAACATCCGAATCATTTGAGACGAGATTTTCTGAAGCAGGCGGGCTCCACGGCCGTGCTGCCATTCACCGCCGCATCGCAGCGGGCGCTCGGCGGTGTAAGCCCGAATGAACGAATCAACGTCGGATTCATAGGTGTCGGCGGCATGGGCAGTGGCCGCCTGAGCCAGTTCATGGAACATCCTGACGTGAACGTCGCCGCCCTCTGCGACGTCGATCAGACGCATCTTGACCGGGCGGTCGAGGAGGTCCGCAAACAGCGCTCCACCGCACCTCCAGCTTTCCGCGACTTCCGCAAGTTGCTTGATATGAAGGACGTCGACGCGGTGACGATCGCCACACCCGATCACTGGCACGCGATCACTACAGTGCAAGCCTGCCGGGCCGGCAAGGACGTGTTCGTCGAGAAGCCGTTGTGCCACTCCATCGCGGAGGGCCGCGCCATGCTCGACGCGGCGCACCGGAGCGGCCGCATCACGCAACTCGGCACGCACATTCACAACGACTACCCGAATTACCGCCGCGTCGTTGAGGTGGTCCGCTCGGGGATGCTGGGCGAAATCCACAAAGCGTACTGTTGGATCCGCTCCAGCGACAAGGGCATCGGCAATCCCCCCGATGCGCCTCCGCCAAAAGAGCTCGACTATGATTTCTGGCTCGGCCCGGCCCCGAAACGCCCGTACAATCCGAACCGCTCGCACGGACGGTTTCGAAACTTCTGGGACTACTCCGGCGGCGTGTTCATCGACTTCTGGTGCCACATCACAGATCTCGCCTACTGGGCGCTCGATCTGAAAGCTCCGACGAGCGTTGCGGCGGCAGGAGGACGATATCTCACGGACGACAACGGTGAGACGCCGAGTTTGATGGAGGTTGTGTATCAGTACCCCGGATTGGTTCTTTCCTGGAACGTACACTCGAAGGGGATGCCAGGCTTCGAGTCGAGGTCGATCGGCTGCATCTTTCAGGGCGCCGAAGCGACGCTGGTCGCGGGGTACGAATGGCATGAGTTGTACGTCGCGGGAAAGCACGTTCCGGACTTCAAGCGGCCCGACCCGACAATTCCCGACTCGCCCGGACACGTCCGTGAATTCCTGGATGCGATCAAGTCCCGCAAAAGAACCACCTGCGACCTGGAGTACGCGTTTCGTCTGACGAAGGGAGGCCTGCTCGGGAACCTCGCCTACCGGACCGGCAGGCGGCTCTATTGGGACGATCAGCGGGAGCGGATCATCGACGATCGGGAGGCACAGCAGATGACCTCGCGCCGGTACCGCAAGCCCTGGCGGCTGTAGACAGCGCCTCGGTAGAGCTCGGCGGACGGCAACATCACCTGTAAGTTTTTCGGCCGGTGAGGGACTATCTGATTGTGGGCAGTTCTCGGCAGGCAAGCCTCGATGTCCGATATCAGCAACTGTTGGAGGCCTACGCGTCCGCACTGCGCAGGCTCTGTGCGGCATACCTGACCGACCAAGCGGACCGGCAGGACCTTTTCCAGGAGATCGCCCTCGCTCTGTGGAAGGCTCTGCCCCGGTATCGCCGTGAGGCGAGCGAGCGTACCTGGCTGTACCGCGTCGCGCACAACGTGGCTCTGACCTATTCCGGAAGGCGCCGGCGTAAAGACAGGCTGGAAAGGCCGCTCGAGGAGATGGCCACCGAGCCGGGTGTAACGGAAGGGCAACGTCACAGGGAGTTGCTGGAGGCGGTACAGCAACTGCCTTCCTTCGACAAGCAACTCGCGCTTCTCTACCTCGAAGGACTTACAGGCCGGGAGATGGAGGACGTCACTGGCATCTCCGCCAACAACGTCGCAGTGCGTCTCTCACGCGTGCGACAACGGCTGGCTGCCTCTTTGCGCCCAAAGGAGGTGAGACGATGAACTCCCACGAATCGCCAGGCGATGAATTGCAGGCGGTCTGGCGGCAGAATCCTGCGGGAAAGGAAGACGTGGCAATGACGATCCGGCTGGTTCAGGAGAAAGGCAGATCCTTTCAAGACGTCGTTCGCGAGCAGAATCGGGCGGGGTACCTGCTGGCCCTGGCCCTCGGGCCCCTGACCGCTCTTGCGGCGTGGAAAGCGAATGCGGCGATCTTCCAAATCGGGTATCTGATTCTGACGGTGACAGTCGTCGCCGGTTGCGTGGTTACCTGGCTCTACCATCGCAAGGAGCGGTCCCTCGCAGACACCGGGGCAAGCGTGCGGGAGTATCACCGGCAATTGCTCGAAGTATACGACCGCCGGATTCGTTTCCTGAAGAGCGTCAAGTTCTGGTACGCCATTCCTCTCCTGACGGGCGCATCGATGGTCCTCTTCCCGATCTGGACTCGAAGCGGTAATCCGTGGGATCTGTGGATGCCTGTCACTCTGGTGGTTCTGGTGTGGGTGTGGATGTGGCACTTCAACGACGTTCGGAACGTGGGACAAGTGCGACGCAAGAGACAAGAGGTCGAGGAACTGCTCGCACAAATCGAACACGAGTGAGGCTTACCGCGGAAGTTCTGACGTCTATGCGCGAGGGGGCGCGCCGCGCCCCCTAAACGATCTCCTCGCTCACGGGATCCCACTTCACCTTGCGTTCCTTGAAGAAGGCCTCGACCGACATCACCACCGTGACCGCCTCCTCCCAGGCGCGTTGAAGCCCGCACCGCGGCGTCTCGCCGGAGCGGATGCAGTCGATGAAGTTGCGCATGTGGTCCGTGACTTCCAGCTCGCCCTTCTTCATCGAGTAGTCCGGTGCGACGATTGCGTCGTTGGGCAGCATGCCCATCGATTCGGCGGCTTTGCGAGCGGCGGCCCATTTCTTCGGGAAGTCGGGCTTCCACTCGGCGCCGTAGACACGGCACCAGTCGGTATGTACCTCGAGCGTCGCGTCGCGGCCGAAGACGTAGGTATTCGTCCCGTGATGGCGGTTGTGGAACGTGCAGGCGAAGGTGACGTTCATTTCCTTTTTCGGATACTCGAACATCACGTGCCACTGGTCCGGCACCTCTCGGTCCTGCTTCCAGAAGTACAGCCCGCCCATCGTTTGGACAGCCTCCGGAATTCCCATACCGACGATCATGTTGACGCCGTCCCATTGGTGGCTCATGAGGTCGCCGGCGATCCCGGTACCGTACTCCCACCAGCAGCGCCATCGGAAGAACCGCTGAACGTCGAAGGGGATCTCGGGAGCGTTGGCGACGAAGCGCTTCCAGTCTATCGTCGCCGGCGTCGCGTCAGACGGGGTCTCCTGAATGTTGTACGCCGTGTAGAACTGCCACTCCGGCCATGCACTCGTGCGGTCGATATACGTTCGCACCAGCGCGACTTTGCCGAGCTGGCCGGACTGATAGATCTCGCGCGCCTTGATGAAATACGGATCGCTGTTCTGGTGATGGCCCAACTGCAGGACCACCTTGTTGTCCCTGACCGCCTTGCGGATCGCCTTCGCCTCGGGCAGAGTGCGGCACAAGGCTTTCTCTACATAGACATGCTTCTTGTTCTCCGCCGCGCGAACGGCCATCGTCGCATGCCAGAAATCGGGCGCGGCGATGAAGACGGCATCCACGTCGGGCGAGGAAACCGCCTTCTCCCAGTCCTTCATGAGCTGGGCCTTTTTGTTGAAACACTTGTCGGCGGCGCGCTTGAGGTTGGAGTCATAGAGATCGCAGATGACGCGAATCTCCGTGTTCGGGCACTCCTGAGCGCGCTCGAGAAGATAGATGCCGCGAGTGCCGACGCCCACCATCGCCACTCCAAGGCGATCGTTGGCGTTGCGCTGCGCGAGAATCGCCGGGGCCGCCGCGAGTGAAGAGGCGCCGGAGAGAAGACTTCTGCGGGAAAAACGGTTGGCTGAGTCCATATCAATCACTCAAGGGGATATTTCAGCACAATCCGGCCCACTTCAGAAATCACGGCGACGGAAGCGACAGTACGCGCTCCAGGACCACCTGCGTGTCACCCGAGGAACGTTCGGCCAGAGGAGTTTCGTCGCCCTTCCGGCCGATCATTGCCCATGAGTGTTGATAGCCGAGCTCGCCGATCGCGCGGCTGCCGAACAGAGCAGAGATGGTGTCGCGGGCCTGCTGGCTCAGCAGGTACGTGGCTTCGTCCGCCACGGCAAACAGTACGATCGTTCGGGGCGGCAGAGCGGCCAGGTATGCGACGAGGCGGCTGGAAGCTCCCTCGTCTCCCCACGTGTCAAACGTTCGCACAGCGTCGAAGACCCCGGTCGAGGGGTTCACTGCCATCAAGTTGATGCCGCGGCCCGGCCCCCCACCGCTGGCGGCAAAGATCGTACGGCTATTCCAGTCGAAGCGTGCGATCGGTTTCGACCGAAAGCCCCCGGAGATCACACGGACTGGGATCTCGCCGCGGCTGGGTAATACCGTAACCGGGATGCTGACACGGCCGCCGAGCGTACCGGCTGCGCTCCCTAGCAAATGGAACGCGAGCGCCTCGGCCGGCCTGGCGGCGGCCGAGGCACGCAGTTCAAGTGGGACACTCTGCCCGGTAAACGCGGTTGGCGAGCGGAACGAGAGGCCCGGCTCTGGATCCAGAGCCGTGAAGAGCACGGGACCGCAGTAGCCGTTGACGCCTTCCACGCGCACCGGTACCGTCCGCGGCTCGCCGCCGGCCTGAAGGACGATCTCACCACCGGAGTAGGCGAGCGAGACGCCGTAGCGGTCGGTGACCGCGGCCACCGGCAAGGGGTAAGGCGGGCCGGAGATGCCTCCGATTCGCAGGACGAGACGCGCCGACAGGGAGGGAGGGGTGGCGGCGCCGACCCGCAGATTCACCTGGTTCAATCCGACAAACGACGGAACCAGGCCCGCATAGAGTACCTCGGCGGACGCACCATTAACCGAAGCTTCGACGCTATCGGAGCTGGCTCCGGACCCCAGGCCGGTCGCATATACCTCGAGTACCTCGCCCGGCCGGACGCCATTTTCCGCTGACGCCCGGCAAGTCGTGCCGGCGCGAACGACGGCATCCGGGAAGATTCCAGGAGCGTACTCACGAATCGAAAGCATCATCGGGTTCGCCGCCCGGCCGGAACGGAACCATATGGCGACCTCGTCGCCCAGCTTGACGTCCCAGGGAGCCTGTGCGGTCACGATGTCCGGTGTAACCCGACCCAACGGGGCCGGTCTTCCGTCAAGACAAAGGCACGACGTTTCCAAATGCAGCGGCCACCGGTCCAAGAGAGCAGCGGACGATTCGGTGGAGGCGAGCGCGTCCCCCGACAGGCGCAGCAGAACGCCAGGCGCCGCAGTTTCCTCGCCCGTGGCGGCGTGTTCGAGCTTCGCAATTCTGGGGTTGTCTTCGAGATCGAACGACGCCGGAACCCGTCCGCCCCAGCGGCCGGCAAGAGCTCGAAACGCGAGGCGGGGACGCAGACTGTCTAGGTCCGCAATGCCGGATTCAGTGGCACGGAAGATCCCGAACCATGAATCGTTCCTCACACCGTCGGGAAAGCTGCTGTCGTCACTCCCAGTAATCGAGTGAATCGAGGAATCCGGCCCGGAGCGCCACCACTCGTCAACGAAGCTCCTGTAGACACCCCCAAGGACGCCTTCGGCCGATTCAATCGTGTCCGCGAGCGACATCCCCGCATCCGCCGACGCTTGCTCGTTCTCGGCGCCGGCCTGCGCATCGAAGGCGTCGACGCCGAACTCGGAGACGAGAACCGGAAGGTGTGTGCGGCCCTTGGCCGCGGCGAGCGTTTCGGTGAAACCGTTAAGGCCGGCGGCGTTCCAGCTCCAGAACGAGAGGCCGGCTACGTCGTGGACTTCGGCAGGCGCGCGGGCGGTGGTGGTCAGAAGAGGAGTTCCTTCGGGCTCCAGTTGCCGGAGCACGCCGGCTGCCCCCGCGAGGAGGTCGTCGAAATCGGAGTAGGGACCCGCGAACTTACGTGGATACGCTGACAGGACTTCGTTGCCGAAGACGTATCCGATCAACCGGGGCTGGCCCCGGAACCGCTCTGCGTAAGCCCGAAACTCCGCCAGGATCCGGTCCTGGCTTTCGCGGAGGCGCCGAGTGGGATCGTAGTAGCGGTCCAGAGGGAAATCAGCCAGCCAGTAGAGATCATTGGACGCGAGAAGCTCGAGAAACACGCCAGCGTCGGCTGGAAGAAGTGCGTAGGTACGAACCGTATTGGCTCCGGTGGCCGCCACAAGCGGCAGATCCCTCGCCCAGAGGCAGGCGGCGGCAGGGAACTCATCAGCGGGCCGGCGTCCGATGGGAACGTCTGAGTAAGCGATTCCCTTAACGACGAACTTTCGGTCCCCGGCCCAAAGTCTGCCGCTTTCCAGGCGGATCGAGCCTGCCCGGAGAGAACCGGCAGCGGCGATATGCCCCAGGATCAACAGAATCGGCATCGTTAGGCGGAAATACTGGCAGCGCATACGACAGATTCCTTACTGAACTGAGTGGCCGCCGTATGGGAGTTGTCTCAGATCGTTCGATAGGTCAGATGTGAAGTGTCATAGGGTCTTTTTGCCCCTTCTTCTCGTGGGGATGGCCGTCACAGCGGCAGACAGCCCCCTGGTTCTGCGCAAACCGAGGCGCCTGGAAGCAACCGCCGAACCGCGGGCCGCCCTGGATTACCCAGTGAGACGAAGGGCGGCCGGCCGCTCGCACCTTGTGGTTCGGTTCGCGACCATGCCGTCGCCGGAACAGAGCCGGGAGCTGGACCGACGGGGTGTTCGGATCGTCGAATACCTGCCGGAGGGCGGGTTTGCCGTCGCTGTTGACGATGGAGCGGACCTCGACAGCCTCAACATCGTGGCGGCCGTGCGCCCACGCGCGAGTCAAAAGATCAGCCCGTACCTCAAGGAGGACGCTGCTCCGCAAGACGAGACGGCCGTAGTCGAGTTCTTCCTGGACGTCGAGCGCGAGGATTCACGGGCGCTGCTCCAAGAACAGGGATTCGAGATCGTTGACCATCCGGATCTCGTCCGCAACCAGTGGCTCGTTCGCGGCGAGTGGTGGCGTCTGCGAGAACTGGCCGGATGGGATGAGGTTTCCTATGTCTTCCCTGGCTCCGCTGAACTTGCCCGCGGGGAGCGAGTCCGCGGGTGTCCCGGGGCGGTGACGGCGTTTGGCTATGTGGGGCAATCGGCGGCGTTAGTGGGCGACGGTTGGGACGGGCCGGGACGCGGTAGCGCGCAACTTGGGTACTTCTTAGAGCAACTGTCGCGCAAGCTCCCGCCAGACGCGACGAAGCAGGAAATCCAGCGGGCCATGCTCGAGTGGGCCAGGTACGCAAGTCTTACTTTCCTGCCGTCCAGTGAAGCGCAAAGTGGGCGTACGCTGAATATCCTCTTCGCTCCCCGAAACCACGGTGATGCGTATCCGTTCGACGGCTTTAGCGGGGTGCTTGCTCACACGTACTACCCCGCCCCGCCGAATCCCGAGCCGCGTGCCGGAGACATTCATTTCGACGACGACGAGGAGTGGGTGACCGGGCCGGACCTTTCCAGGTATTCGGCCGATCTTTTCTCTGTTGCCTTGCACGAGTTTGGTCACGCGCTCGGACTCGGCCACTCGGATCTACCGGGGACGGTGATGTATCCGTATTACCGCCGGATCGCACAACTGGCGGCGGACGATATCGCCGCGATTCAGACGCTGTACGCCGCGCCCGGGACCAATCCGGGCGGCGGGGGCGCACTCACACTCCAGATTCAGAACCCTGGCGTCTTTCCGTACACCACCACCCAAAGTTCGGTGAGCCTCTCCGGCACGGTCACGGGAGGAAGCGGGGCAGTCACGGTGAGCTGGTCGACGAACCGGGGAGCCGCGGGTGTTGCGCAGGGCGGGCGAGAGTGGTCGATCTCCTCCCTGCCTCTCCAGACCGGGGACAATGCGGTGACGATCGTTGCGATCGACGAGGCGTACACCAGAAGCTCACGCACGGTCACGATCACGCTGAGCAGCGGCACGACAGCGCCCGATCTTCGGATTACCTTGCCGACAACAGCGAGCACATACACCGCGACTTCACCGGCCGTGACGATTGCCGGTACCGCCTCGGATGCCTCCGGAATTGCGCGTGTCGAGTGGGTCAGCGCGCGCGGCGGAAGCGGCCTGGCTTCGGGGACCTCCAACTGGCGGACCGGAACGATCGGGTTGCAGACCGGGTCCAACGAGATCATCCTCACCGCGACGGCGGTAAGCGGCGGCAGGTCTTCCCGCAAGCTGACAGTGAGCTTTGGCGGCGGGCCTGACACTGTCGCGCCCGCCATCACCGTCACTTACCCGGCTTCGGCCGCCGTAGTGACGTATTCGGCCTCGATTTCGGTGCGCGGCACGGCGACGGACAACACCGGTGTCAGTGCCGTTACGTGGTCTGTCTCGAGCGGGAAGTCGGGCAATGCGGTGGGAACGAACTTCTGGGCTACCCCTGAAATCCCGCTGCTGGTTGGTACGAACACGGTCGTGGTGAGGGCGTTCGACGCCGCCGGAAACACGTCCTGGAGATCGATCACTGTGACGCGGAGGTAGGCTCAGTTCTTCCCCGCGCTGGCGTCTTCTTTTTCCAGGTATTCCGACAGCGGGCGGAAGTACTCAATCATCGCGCGCGAGCTGAGGTCCTCGCCGGTCTTCTCTCGCAGCACCTGCCGCCAGTCGCGCGTGGCGCCGAGGCTCAGGATTTCCCAGAGCCAGCGGCCCACCTCCTTATTCCCGTAGTAATTGCAGCGGCGAGGATCCTGCTTGAGGATGCGCCGGGAAATGTAGTCGTGCAACTGATACTTCAGCAGGGTGGCGACGGCATAGTCGAAGTACTGAGCGGGGTCGTCAATCAGGTGGCTCTTCGTGCAGGCGTCACAGAACTGCTCTCCACGTTCGGAGGGCGGTACGAATCCCTGGTATTTGGTCACCAGTTCCCACCAGCGGCGATTGAATTGTTCCGCCGGCAGCTTGCGTTCGTACAGGTCGTGTTCGAAGTGAGTCATCACCCCTGCCGACCAAGGCAGAAAAACAACCGCACTGTCTAGCGCCTCGTTTAGCAGCCACTGCGTCCGGTCGATCGTCTGGCTGGCCGGCAGCAACCCCAACTGGCGGAGGTACAACTCCTGGCGGGCGGCCGCTCCGATCAGGTCTCCAACAGCCTCGTGAAATGCACGGTTCGCGCCCTCACGGAGGACGATGGGCACCTTGGGATTGGAATACGCAAGGTAGTAGTAGACGTGGCCCAGTTCGTGATGGCTCGTCTCGAACCACCGGAAGTTCGGCACGACACTCATCAGGCTGCGGACGTCCTGGTTGCGGTCGATGTGCCAGGCCGAGGCGTGCGTATTTTTGCGCCGGGTGGCGTCGGGTGGTAGCTGATAGAGATCGGACTTTTCCCAAAACTGGCGCGGAAGCGCCGGGAAGCCAAGTGACGTGTAGAAGCGCTCCGCCTGCTCGACGATCCATTTAGGTTCTTTTCGCTTGAACAGGCCGTTGAAGTCGACAGTCCCGGCCAGCCCCGGCCATTCCTGTCCCCAACGGTTCGGTAGCCAGTGCGCCGGGAGGCGTTCGGGAACGGGCTGCCCATATCGCTCGGCGAGTTTGCGCCGCGCGTAGAGATCCAACTGACGGTACAACGGCTGGGTCTCCAGGACGACCTTGTCCATCAATTGCATCAGTTCGGAGACGGACATGCCGTAATCGGCCACCTGCAGATGGAAGAACGACGAGTAGCCGAGCTCGGTGGCGGTCCGGTTCCTGAGATCACGGACCTCGGCCAAACCGGCCTTTAGCGGCGGACCGATCTGCTTGGACGCCTCCCACACCTTCCTCCGCTCGGCAAGATTGCGGGAATTCAGCAAAATGTCGTCGATCTCGTTGGCCGTGATCGGCTTCAGGCACTGCTCTCCGCGCCGTTCCAGGCAGAACGTGAACCCGTCCATCGCCGCCGTCAGTCGCGCCTCGGCCTCAATTCGCGCCTGCACGACGTCGGGAATGGTCCCTGGCGACTCGGCGGCATTGAGAAGGATTTTGTCCAGTTCCCGGAACTTCAGGTCGTTGAGAGACTCTCGCAGATCGAGGAAGCGGCGGCTGCTGTCGATGACGTAGCGGCTCCCTCGGAATGCCGCCAGCGCACGGTCCGCGCCGATGCGTGCTCCCGTGTGTTCCTCAGTGACGTCAGTAACCGCTTTCCATTGGGCTTCGGCGGCAACCGTGTACAGACGCCGGTCGAGTTCGTTGTACATCGTCAAGAACTCGTCAACACTCGAGGCGGGCTTTGGTCCGGAATCTGAGCAGCCCCATAGCAGGATCGTTGCCAGCAGGAGGGTGGGTCGACTCACACGGCAATTGTAGAACGAAAGCGGCGGAATCAAAGTGTCCCGTTTTCGGGTCACCGGAAGTTGTCGACCAGCATGATATCGGTGTCGCTCTGGTCCACCTGGGTATAAAGAAAGGAGCGGCCGTCCGGCGAGATGTCCAGGCCGGAGTTGAACGGCCGTTTGGGGAGTTCGGTGATGAGCCGGTCCTTGCGCGTCTTGAGTTCGAAAAATCTCAGGTAGTAGTGAATTCCTTCTTTCGGCACTTCCTGCCGGTCGAGGAAATAGACGCCTTCATTAACAATGGCCCAGTAGCTCCAGAAGCCGGCCCGAAGCCCTTCGATAACCGGCTCCTCGTCCCCGCCGTCGACCGGCAGCCGCCAGAGACCCGGTGCTCCGGGGGCCCGTGTGTAGTAAATGTACCTGCCGTCCGGCGACTCGGTGGCATGGAAACCACCAGCCCGCGTGACTTGGACGGCCGGACCACCTCCGGGAGAAACCTTCCACACCTCAAACGTCCCGGTGCGGTTGGAGGCGAAGTAGACCCACCGCCCGTCTCGGGACCAGCTTGGCACGATGTCCTGCGAACTGTCGGAGGTGAGCCTCCGCGGGACGCCCCCGCCGGCGCCAACGATATAGATGTCCGGGTTGCCGTCCGGCCGCGAATCGAACGCGATGAACTGGCCGTCCGGCGACCAGTAAGGGCTGCCGGTAGGGGGCCCGTCGAAAGAAGTCAACTGATTCGAATTTACCCCGTTGCGGTCGCTAACCCAAATCTCCTGGCTTCCCGAGCGGTTCGACGCGAACACAATGCGCTGCCCATCGGGGGAGTACTTCGGTCCCTGCTCGTGGCGGGTCGACGAGATCAACCGGACGGGCGTCTCCCCTGGAGCAGCTTTGCCCGGCATCGGGTACCGCCAGATATTTGTATCGACCACCGAACGTGTGTAGGCGAGGCGGTCACCCTTGCGCGAGATGGCAAGGAACGAAGCGTTTTCACCGATACCGCCCGGAAGCCGCTCGGGTTCACCGCCTCTGGGTGAGATGCGCCACAGCCGGGAATTGCCAGCGCGCGAAGACGAGAAGATGAGCTTTCCATCGACGGGGTTCCAGACCAGCCCCATGACGCGTCGATTGTCGAACGTAAGCCTCGTCGGTTGACCGCCTCCTTCCAACGACATGACGTAGATGTCCTGGACCGCCAAACTGGCCGTCCTCACAAAAGCCAGCCGCTTTCCATCCGGGGAGAATACCGGGCTGCTGTCACCGGGCGACTTCCTCTCAGGGTTCGTGAGTTTCCGGCGACGCCCGCTTTCGACCGCCATGAGGAAGATGCTCGACGGCTCCTGCGGCGAGTCCTTGTCTGCTAAGGCCAGTGTCCTGCCGTCCGGCGACCAGGCGAGGTAAGGAGTATCCAACCCGCTGCGATCCGAACTGGCATCGGAGAGCTTCTGCTCGAGTCCGCCAAGAGCCGGAATCAGATAGAACGCCGAGCCCGAGTCCGATTGGCGCAGAAAGGCAATGTGGCGTCCATCCGGGGACCACACCGGGCTGTAATCGGCGGCAGGATTGCTTGTGAGGCGAAGCGGCGTGCCGGCTTCCACAACTTTCACGTAAATGTCCCAGTCCGTCTCGGTCTCCCCGTTCCACGCAAAGGCGACCTGGTTGCCGTCAGGTGAGAAGCTCGGCTGGCTCTCGCTTCCCGGATAGGACGTGAGCGGATTTGCCTGCAGAGCGGCCTCCGGCTTGCCGGCATGTCGCTGCTGAACAAAGAAAATCGCCACGCCCACCAGGACAGCGAGCACGGCGGAAACCAACAGCAGAGACTCGGTCCATGGCCGCCGTGCAGTCGCGGCGGCTCGAGCCGCGCTCTTCGTGCCCGACTCGATGTCCCGGCGCACCCGCTTGAGGTCCACGCGCAGGTCGGCGACGGTCTGATATCGCAACTCGCACTCTTTTTCGAGAGCCTTGTAAATGATCCGTTCGAGTTCCTCCGGTAGTGCCGGATTGGTCTGGAGAGGCGATACCGGCGTCCGGTTGAGAATCCCGTCGTACACCGCCGCGGCTGTCGCGCCCGGAAACGCCGGAGACCCGGCAGCCATCTCGTACATCACGGCACCAAGGCTGAAGATATCCGAACGGTGGTCCACATTGCGGCCGAGGGCCTGTTCGGGACTCATGTACTGGACCGTACCGACAACGGTTCCGGAGTCGGTGGCCGGGAATGCAAGGGTCTGCGTCGGCGCGGATGCGGTGATCGCGTGAGCCTTGGGCAGGCGCACCTTGGCTAGACCGAAATCCAGGACTTTCGCGCGGGAACGCGACGTCAGCATGATGTTCGCCGGCTTCACGTCACGATGAGTAACTCCCCGGGAATGGGCTTCTTCGAGCGCATCCGCGACCTGGATCGAGATATCGAGGATGGCCGGCGCATCAAACGGTCCGTTCCGGATCAGCTCAGCGAGGGTCTGTCCTTCGACGTACTCCATCGCCAGAAACCGGACGCCGTCCTCTTCGCCGATCTCGTAGATATGGGCAACGTTCGGGTGGCTGAGCGCCGCGGCTGCTTTCGCCTCCTGCTCGAAACGCCGCATCCTGTCAGGATCGGAAGCCACGTCAGCAGGCAAGATCTTGATCGCCACGGTCCGCTCAAGGCGCGTATCCTGGGCGAGATAAACCTCTCCCATGCCTCCGGATCCGAGACGCGAAATCACCCGATAGTGCCCTAGCGTCACCCCAGGAGTCATGGTCGTCGATCTTTCGAATGTAGCACAGGGGGATCGCCGGACAGCACCGGAAAACGCCTGAAAAAGTTCTGTGGGCTATTCCGCGGACAGTTCTCCGCCGCACTCTCGAAGAACGCGATCGAGCAGATCCTCCACTTCGAGGTGCTTCGCCCAACGCTTCATGTAGTCCACGTCCAAACGGTTTCGCTGCACGAGAATCACACCGCGCACGTCATTCCACTGTCGTTCGGACACCTCTCCACCGGCTCGATACCACGCAAGCTTCGCGAGGATCGTATCTTCCGCAGTGGCTACGGGCAACTCGAATTCCCCGTCGAAGACGACCGGGTGCTCGATGACTCGGCGGTGGAACTGCAATTCGTAGTAGGCGTCGGTTTTCAGGGGGAAGAGGTCAAACTTGTATCCCGTTGCGTAGTGAATCAGATTGAACGGCCTGCCCGCTGCGAGAGCACTCCGGATCACTCCCGCATCTGCATAGAACGCCGGCCCGAGTTCCGCAACAAGCTGATCAACCTGGGGTGGCCGCAGCTTCACAACCAGGTCGATGTCCTGGGTCGCTCGGACTACCCCGTGGATCGAACTTGCCAGCGAACCTCCGGCCATGAATGGAATCCCTATCCGGTTCAAAGCGTCTATGACCAATCTTAATGGTGTGTCCGGTGATGTCATGGCTCTGCGGCGATGGGGTCCCAGCCGTAAACGCAGATCATCGTCTCACGGTCCAACCGCCGGGCAACCGTCCGCAGGAAGACCTCGCGGTCGCTGGCGTCGGGGTGGAGCCTGCGCACATTCGCCTCAGACAAACGCCGGATCATTTCGGACATTTGAAGCACCGTTTCGATCTTTCGGCTGACAGGCATCTCTCGCTGCACACCGAGGAACACCCCAAGAGCCCTCGGATCGGTGTCGGCGTACCATTCCGAAGCGGGCACGGTCACCCCAGCAGCTTTTCGAGCTTCGATCCCGGCATCACGATCGTCTGATCGCGCTCGGGACCGGTCGAAATGCAGCCAATCTCGACGCCCGTATGGTCCTGGAGGAACCACAGGTAGTCCCTTGCCCGCACAGGCAGGTCTTCATAGCGTGTGACGCCGGCTGTTCGGGCACGCCAGCCGGGCAGCCTTTCGAACACCGGCTCGATCGCTTCCACACCCCGGCGGGTGGCCGGCATCTCGAGCGATTCCCTGCCGTCGACGCGATACGCCGTGCAAACGGGGATGTCATCGAGCTCGTCGAGCACATCGAGCTTGGTGATCACCAGGCTGTCGAAGCCGTTCACCATCGCCGTGTACCGGAGAAGCGGCACGTCAAACCACCCACAGCGCCGGGGACGGCCGGTAACCGCGCCGTACTCGTTGCCGACCTTTCGGATACGCTCGCCCATCTCGTCCTTGGCTTCGGTCGGGAACGGACCGCCGCCAACCCGCGTGATATAAGCCTTCGAGACGCCGAGGACGCCGTGGATCTTCGTGGGCGGCACACCGGCTCCGGTACAAACGCCGCCGGCGGCCGCGCTCGACGAGGTGACGAACGGATACGTGCCATGATCGATATCGAGCATCGTGCCCTGGGCGCCCTCGAACAGTACCCGCTTGCCCGAGCCGATGGCGTCATTGAGCAGCGCCGCAGTGTCGCAGACCATGGGCCGGATGCGCTCTGCGAGTTGCGTGTACTGCTGCCGGATCGCGCCAAAGTCAATCGGATCGTCGATACCGAAGGCGCGGGCGAGTACCTGCTTGTCCTCGGCCAGATAGCCGTACAGACAGGCAAAACTCTCCGGATCGATGAATTCGCCGACGCGGATGCCACGGCGGCCGACTTTGTCCTCGTAGCACGGGCCGATACCGCGCGACGTCGTGCCGATGGCCACGCGGTCCGGCCGGCTCTCGGCGATCTTCTCCACCATGCGGTGGAACGGGAAGATCACGTGAGCCCGGTTGCTGACGGCGAGCTGGCTCCTCACGTCGATGCCCAAGGTTTCAAGCGCTTCAATCTCGTCGATCAGCGCCGCGGGATCGATGACCAGACCGTTCCCGATGACTGCCTGTTTTCCCGGGCGCAGAATGCCGCTGGGAATCAGCTTGAGAATAAATTTCTTGTCCCCGATACGGACGGTGTGCCCGGCGTTGTGGCCGCCCTGGTACCTTGCCACAACGTCAAACCGTTCGGAAAAAAGATCGACAATCTTCCCTTTTCCTTCGTCGCCCCACTGTGCGCCCAAAACGACTATGTTGCTCATGTTGAAGTGCGGAACCAACTTATTGTAGCGCACGCGGCTGTGCTACCCTGCTTTCGATGCGGCTTTCGGAAGTGTTTGTCCAACTCGGCGAGCAGCGCTTTGGCGACCTTGTCCGGCGGATCTCGATTGGAAAACTAAGAACTTACCAGCTCTATGAGTCCTTTAAGACCAGGGCACACCTGGGGAAAGTGAATACGGAAACGCTGCGTAAGGCGGCTCCGCGTCTGTGGGCGCGCGTCCAGGAAAACGACGAAGATCTGGCGAAGGATACGGCCCAGGCGATCCTTTTGACCCACTTCGACATGGTGAAAAGCGTGCTCGATTTCCTTGGCATCCCGAACGAGGATGGTTTCTTCGCCAAGGACCTCGACGCCTCGTCTTACCTCACGGATGGCTGGCAGCAGAGGGTCTACGACAAGTTCCACGGCGCGTACCCCGAACCGGCGATCCTGCTCTACGTCAACCACCTCGCTTGGGAACTGGAAAAGGAACCTCAGCTCTTCAAGCCCGCGAGCTGATCTCACGTTAGAATAAGAAGTTTCCCAACCATGTTGGATGCCACGCTGTCACAACTGGAGACTCGTGCACGCGAATGCATCGCGGCGGCGGCCACTGCGCAGGATCTCGAACCGGTGCGCATCGAAGTGCTCGGACGGAAAGGCGCGCTTGCGCAGGTAAGCAAGGACCTCGGAAAGCTCCCTCCCGACGAGCGGGCGCGTATCGGCAAGCTGCTGAACGCCGTTAAACAAAGTCTCGAAGAGGCCATGGAGGCGCGCAAGGCGCAGTTCGACGCCGCTGTCCTCGCCGCTCGCCTCGACGCCGAGTGGCTCGACCTGACCCTTCCTGCGCCGGAACCGGAACGGGGACATCTGCACCTCGTGTCGCAGATTCAGGCCGAGCTCGAGGATATCTTCACTTCGCTCGGCTTTACAGTGCTGGACGGTCCGGAAGTCGAGACCGAGTACCACAACTTCGACGCCCTGAACATCCCGCAGGACCATCCGGCTCGCGACATGCAGGACACTTTCTGGCTGACAGACGGCAGCCTGCTGCGAACGCACACTTCACCGGTGCAGGTGCGCGGCATGGAGCGCCTCGGACCGCCACTCCGGATGATCGCTCCCGGCCGCGTGTTCCGCAATGAGGAAGTCGACGCCTCGCACGAGCACACCTTCTATCAACTGGAAGGAATGATGATCGACCGCGAGGTCTCCATCGCGCACCTGGTCTACTTCATGAAGACGATGTTGAGCGCAATCTTCCGGCGCGAGGTGACCGTACGGTTGCGGCCGGGTTATTTTCCCTTTGTCGAACCGGGCTTCGAGCTAGATATCCGATGCCTGCTCTGCGATGGACAGGGCTGCCGCGTCTGCAAGCAGAGTGGATGGCTCGAACAGGTCGGTTGTGGCCTGGTGCATCCCAATGTGCTCCGAAACAGCGGCATCGATCCCGAGCAGTGGATGGGCTGGGCGTTCGGCGTGGGTTTGACGCGGCTCGTGATGATGCGCCATGCCATCGACGACATTCGCTATCTCCAGAGCGGCGATCTCAGATTCCTGAGGCAATTCTAAGAGGAGCCCCCGACCGTGAAATTCTCCTACAACTGGCTCCGTGAACTCGTAGACGAGCTGGAGACGCCGGCTGCCGAGCTCGGCCGTTTGATCACTATGAAAACGGCGGAGTGCGAGGGTGTCGAGAGCGTCGGCGCGCACATGGCGAACGTGCGCGCAGCAAAGGTCCTCACGGCAGAACCGCTAGGCGCCGGCCTCAACAAGAAAGTCGTCTTGGATGCCGGCCGCTTCGGCAAAAAGACGGTCGTGTGCGGCGCGCCCAACTGCCGCCCCGGTATCACCAGCGCCTGGCTGCCCCCGGGCACGCGACTTGGCGGGATCGAGATCGGAACGATCACCATCGACGGCGTGACCAGCGAGGGAATGCTCGCCAGCGGCGCGGAGCTCGGCATCAACCGCAATGGCGCCGGTATCCTCGAGATCGACGTCGCGCCGGGCGATCCTATCCCCGGTTGTGCGCCGGACCAGATCATCGAGATCGACAATAAGTCGATCACTCACCGCCCGGACCTGTGGGGGCATCACGGGCTCGCCCGCGAGGTTGCGGCGATCACGGGATCACGGCTCCTCGATCCGGTGAAGCCTGGCCTTGTTCCCGGCAACCCGGCGCCCATTGGCGTGGACATTCGCGACCTCGACCTCTGCCCGCGTTACAGCGCACTGGCCTTCGAAAACGTCACCGTCCAACCCTCGCCGCTGTGGCTCCAATACCGGCTGGAAGCGATCGGCCTCAACCCGATCAACAACATAGTCGACGTGACGAACTACGTCATGGCCGAGCTGGCCCAGCCGATGCACGCCTTCGACTGGGACACGCTAAAGGGCCCGGCGATCATCGTACGTCCGGCCGTCCAGGGCGAGCACTTCGTCGCGCTGAACCAGGAAGAGTATCACCTGGATGCGCGCGACCTCGTGATCGCCGACGCGCGCGGAGCAATTGCGCTGGCGGGCGTCATCGGCGGCCTCGACACGAGCATCAATGAGCGCACCACACGGCTCGTGCTCGAAAGCGCGAACTTCCAGGCTTCCTCCATCCGCAAGACGTCGTCCCGGCAGAAGCTGCGGACAGACGCCTCGATGCGGTTCGAAAAGGCGCAGGACCCCCTGAATACAGTAAGGGGACTGGCCCGCGCGGTTGAACTGTTATGCGAAGTCTCGCCGGGAATTCGGCTGGTGGGCGGGCTCGCCGACCAGCAAAAAGAAACGCCGTCCCCCGCCCCGATCCGCCTGCCCATGGACTGGCTGATCCGCAAGCTCGGCCGCGGCGTGGAAACCGAAGAAGTGACGGAGATACTGAGGCGCTTGCAGTTCGGCGTGAGCGAGGAATCGCCGCGGGTGCTTTCGGTCAGCGTGCCGAGCTGGCGCGCCACCCGCGATATCTCGATCAAGGATGACCTGGTGGAAGAGGTCGGCCGGATGGTGGGCTACGGCTCGGTGACGCCGCAACCCCCCGCGCTTCCGGTGATCCCGCCGCCTCGCAATGAAGAGCGATTGTTCCACCGAGGCGTGCGCCACGCCATGGCGGAACAAGGCTTCACCGAGGTCTACAACTACTCCTTCATCAGCGAGGAGCAGGCGCTGGCTCTCGGGATGAATCCCGAGGAGCACGTTCGGGTCGCCAACCCGATTTCGGCCGAGCAGACGCTCATGCGGCGCAGCCTGCTTCCGGAGATTCTCAAGAACATTCTCGAAAATAGCAGGCACTTCGAGAAGTTCCGGCTCTTTGAAATCGGGCGAGAAATCCACAAGCAGCCGGAGGGGCTTCCGAAAGAGACGCCGCACCTCGCGGCCGTCGTCTACGCCAAAGACGATGGGCAGGCCGGCTTGATGGAACTGAAGCGCGCCGCCGGGCACCTGATGCCGGACTGCGAGATCCGTCCGGGACCGGCCCGCGGCTACGAACACCCGGCGCGCGCCGCCGAAGTCGTCTGGCGCGACAGCGCCCTCGGGCGCCTGTTCGAGTTTCATTCGTCGCTCGTCAGTGGACGCGCCGCGGTTCTCGACATCGACCTCGAACTGATGCGGAGTCTGACCCGTGAGGACAAGCGGTACGTTCCGATCCGGCGCTTCCCGTCCAGTGCGTTCGATCTGTCCGTGATCGTCGGACTGCGCGACCTCGTCGGCGACATTCGAAAGCGCCTGGTCGGTTTCGCGGGCGCGGACCTCGACCAGATTGAGTTCCTGCGCCAGTATTCCGGCCCGCCGCTGCCGGAGGGAGGCAAGAGCGTCTCGTTCCGCCTGACCGTAGCCGCGCCCGACCGCACCCTATCCTCCGAAGAGGTGGGTGTAATCCGTGGACGCATCATCGACGGCATGCGCGGTTTGGGGTACGATCTCCGGCTGTGAAGATCGTTCTTATTCTTCTTTTCGGCGCCACCGCACTTTCCCTTCCCGCCGCCGAACTGGCCGCTCCGCCTGAGCGCGTCCAGCAGTGGCGGGACTACAAGTTCGGCATGTTCATCCACTGGGAGGCTTACTCGCTCTCCAGCGAGGTGAATGCCCGCGAGATTCTCCCGCTATACTAAAACCTGTTCTCGGTCGAGGCAGGTGACTATGCAATTTTGTAGCTCCTTCGCTGTCCTTCTAACTTTTGCCGGCTTCGTTCTGACACAGGGCTCCAGCCAACAAGTTCCCTTTTTCCTGTCCCCCGCAGAGGACACCGTACCGCAATGGGTGCGCGATGCACGGAACAACGCCTACAACGTGCGACCCGGACGACCATCGATGATAGACCCCGAGGAGTCAGGCCTATTGCCTCTGACCGTCGTGGACTTCGCGCCTCAACCAGAGTTACCATACGCCGAAAGTGATGTAGTAGTGGTTGGCAACATCACACATCTGCAGCCCTTTCTTAGCGCGGACAAGAAGAATATCTATACCGAATACACGCTGCAAGTGGTAGAACATGTGAAAAATGCAGTCGGGGTTCCAACAGTACCCGGCGATTCTCTAACCCTTCTGCGCCAGGGTGGGGTGGCTAGATTCTCCAACGGACGTGTTGTCAAACACGAAATCCGCAACGGCGTCGAGCCGGTTCCTAACCAGCAGTACCTGGTTTTTCTCCGGTATCGGCCTCAGCTTGACGCTTTCGTCTATAGAAAAATATGGCTTATCCGGGAAGGTGTGATGAAGGCGGCATATCCTGATGATGTGTCACGCGAACACGCAGGCAAGTCCAAATACTCGGGGAAGCCTCTACAGGAAGTACTAGTCACCCTCAGAGATAAAGTAACCCGATAGGCGACGCGCTCTGCACCGCAGTCCAAAAGACTGCCATGCATGTCACTTGCGGTGACTGGTCTGCCGCAGTCTCAGGTCAGCTCGGCACGTCCTTTGACCGTGGGTTTCAACTTTCGGATGGTGCGTCATTCGGTCGGGGGATGCGGACGCAGGCTGACGAATCACGGCGAAACGCGTCCAGTCTACAATATTTGGATCTGTTACCCTGATTTCGAATTACAATCGAGAGGGGCACTTATGTCTCGATTCGTTTTCCGGGCGCCGCTCGTTGTTCTGATCGCAGCCGCGGCAATTCCCGCGTCTGGTGACGACCAGTCAAATAATGCTCAACGGCTCCCCACTGTTACGGTCCGCGGCGCGAGCTTCAGCCTGATTCGAATCCCGTCGGGAGAGTTTCTAATGGGATCGGAGAAGGAATTTGAAAACCCGCGCCATCGAGTTCGGATCAGGGCTTTTGACCTCGGCTCGACCGAGGTAACCGTCCGCCAATTCCGCGCTTTCGCCGAGGCGACTGGATACCGCACCGATGCCGAGCGAGAAGGGTCCGCCTGGACTTGCCATTGGTCGGTCGATGACGCCGTGATCTGGCGGAGCCGTGGTTTCTGGAACATCGAAAAGGGCGCCAGTTGGCGCAATCCGGGGTTTTCGCAATCAGACGAAGATCCCGTTGTGGCCGTGAGCTGGCACGACGCAGTCGAATTCTGTCGGTGGCTGTCGCGTGAGTCAGGCGACCGATTCCGGCTGCCGACCGAGGCCGAGTGGGAATACGCCGCACGTGCTGGAACTAAGGCGGAACAGCCATCCGATCTCGGCGAGGCGGCGTGGTACAAGGTCAACTCGGACGGGACGACTCACCCTGCCGGGCGGAAAAAGCCCAACCCGTGGGGCTTGTACGATATGCTTGGCAACGCTTGGGAGTGGGTAGAGGATGTCTGGTCGAAGAACTACGACGGAGCCCCGAACGATGGGACACCCAGAGTCGACGGAGGGAGCGGATTCGCATCTCTCGCGCCCGGCGAGGTACGCCCCCTGCGGGGTGGGGGTTGGTGCCTCGAAAGCGCTGAGGCTCGCTACAGCGCCCGCCCAGGGTTCGGCTTGCACCAGCGGTGCAACAATAGTGGCTTCCGGGTTGCCCGCGAGCTTCCGCCGCCACGGAGCTAATTGCCCTGCGAGTCCTTTTCAAGTTGTTGCGCCTCGTGTTCCTCCGCGCCTTGTGGCCCGAGCCAATCCTCGGGTAGTGCTCCCGGGGCTCACCCGTCCGTCACGCCACCGGCAGGTGCTGATACCTCCTCACCGCGCACCAGCGGCAGATGAAGACCAGCAGCGACTTCGCCGCCGCTACCGCCGTGTCGATCTCCAGGTACTGGTCCGCGTTGTGAGTGTTCCCGCCTGGCGAA
>DATIFQ010000075.1:0-5156 GCA_035455185.1 Bryobacteraceae bacterium
CCGTAATAGTAATAGTGGATTTCGCCGTGGAAATCATTGCCGCCGGACTTGGTGATCGCGCTGACTACGCCACCCAACGCTCCACCGTATTCGGCCTCCAGGCCGGCGGTTTTCACCTGGACTTCCTGAAGGTACTCGAACGCGGCGGCCTGGCGAGCGCTGCCGTCGATGACACTGTTCGTTGAAACGCCGTCGATGTAGTAGTTGTTTTCAGCGGAGCTGGCACCGTTGACTTGATAGCCACCCTCGATTTCACCGGTGTTCACCGAAGTCGAGAAAATGGCGATGCCCTGGAAGGTGCGTGCCTTCGGGAGGCGGCTAAACTCTTCCGAGGTCACGTTGTGAGCGATCATGGTGCTCGACGTGTCGATCAGCGGAGCGGCCTCGGTCACCTGTACCACCTGCTCCAGGCTGCCGACCTGCATGGAGGCATCGACTCTCGAGGTTTTGCCTACCAGAACGATAACGTCCGGAACTTCGTATCTCGAGAATCCTGATTTCTCGAAACGGACCATATATCGGCCCGGCTCCACATCCGGAACCATGTAGCTTCCATCGCCGCGTGTCTTGGCGGTGTCGACACGGTTGGTAGCTTTATTGGTCGCCGTGACGGTGACGCCCGGAAGAACCGCACCGCTCGGATCAGTGGCCGTGCCGCTGAGGTTGCCGAAGCGCTCCTGCCCGAGCACGGGCAGAGTCACCGCAAGGAGAAGTGCGAGCACGAGACCCGCACGTCCCCAATCGCCTAAGGTTTTGAACATAAACTACCTCCTCAATGAAATTCCTTTGCGGACTAAGGTATCCATGTACCTTTGATGACTGAAGTCTTCCCCTGCCTGCAATCGTCGGGCCGAAATGTCAACATTCAGCGCTCCAATAGCTTGCAAGCCGCGCCAAATGCCTCCGGTTATGAGAATGCGGAGTTTGTAACCCAAAGATCTTATATGCTAACCGAAGATAGGCGCTACTCAAAGCTCCAAGCCAAAAGCCGCCAACGCCCTATACGGCACCCACCCCTGGGTGCTGTATAGGAGTTGAGGCAAATCATCAGGATTCCTGTAGCCTAATCCCTACCCGATAGCGAATAGGATTGTAGCACATGGATCGCCAAGATTCGTCCTCACGGATTCAAAAGGTTACACGTTAAATTCTATTAAGCTTACAAGATCCCATATCCCTGCGTCTTGGATTCGGTAGGATGTCGCGCCTAATACCTGATTTTTGGGTGCTGGTACCCCAACCGGGCGTGCTCGCGCACCCTACCGTATAATCGGGAGGAGGTTGATCTTGACCAAGAGGCGTCTGCTCTACGGCTCCGGCGTCGTCGCGCTCGCGGTGCTGGTGACGCTGATCGTGTGGCAGGGGTCTTTCACGTTCGGCGATTACGGCCCCGCGAACCCGGCCCAGACGCTGCTTTATTGGGCGGTCTCGAGCCTCGTTTTCATTCTCACGCTCACGCTCGCCTTCATTCTGTTCCGGACTGGCGTGAAGCTCTACATCGAACACCGGAGCGGGCGGGAAGGATCGAGGATCCGCACCAAGCTCGTGATCGGGGCCCTCGCGCTCAGCTTTCTGCCGGTATTCTTTCTCGTCCTCTGGAGCGTCTACGTCCTGAACCGGAACCTCGACAAGTGGTTCAGCAGGCCGGCGGAAGGCATCAAGCTGAACCTAGTCGAGATCGTCGAATCGATCGAACGCGAGGCCCAGGCACGGGTCAAGGCACAGGCGGAACTGCTCGCCGTTCTGCCGGAGATTCGAGCGATTGAAGGGGCTCCGGCCGGCGCGTCCGGTCCGCCACCAGGCTTCTTCGACCGATTCTGCCGCGACCACGGAATGGAGGCGGCCGTGCTGGAGCATACCGACGGCACCAGGACCACGCTGTGCGAGGGACGGGCGGAAGGCTCAGATTCGGTTATCGTGGCGAGCGTTCCAACCGCCGGTGGCCGATTGGTGGTCGCGGCTCTGAAGCCCGTGGATCTTGTCAGGAAGCGGGACGAGATTCAGAGTTACCTGACCGCCTATGACCAGCTCGCCCTCGACCGCAGGAGCGCCCGAAACTTCTATCTCCAACTGCTGTTTCTGCTGACGCTGTTCATCCTGTTCCTGGCGACCTGGATCGCGCTCTTCCTGGCCCGGCTGATCAGCGTGCCGATCTCCGCTCTGTTGGTTGCCGCCGGCGAGGTGCGGAAAGGGAACCTCGGCTACCGGCTCGAGGTTCGCGCGGCCGACGAACTGGCCACGCTCGTCCGAGGCTTCAACGAGATGACCGAAGCGCTCGAGACGGGCCGGCGCGAACTGGAGAGCCGGCGGCGCTTTACCGAAGCGATCCTCGAGAGCATCCCGACCGGCGTGATTTCGCTTGCTCCAGACGGCAGGATCCTGCGCGTCAACAGCGCGCTCGAGCAGATCTTTCCCGAGGAGAGAGTAGCCCGGGCGGAACGGCTCGAAGACCTTTTCTCACGGGAGGACACCGCCGAGATCAAATACATGATGAAGCGCGCACGCCGCACCGGCGTCGCATCGAATCAGATGGAGCTGTCCACCGGGCGGGGCAATCTTCATTTGAGCGTCACGGTGTCGGCGCTGGAGGCGAAAATCACCTCGGGATTTGTCCTGGTGCTGGAGGACACGAGCGAGCTGCTTCGGGCGCAGAAGGCCGCGGCCTGGCAGGAGGTGGCGCGGCGCATTGCGCACGAGGTGAAGAACCCGCTGACGCCGATCACTCTTTCGGCTCAGCGTGTGAGCCGGCAGCTCGAGCGGGCCCAGATCCCGGCGGAAACCGCTCGAATTGTCGGCGAGTGCACTACCACGATCGTACAGGAGGCGGAATCGCTCAAGCGGCTGCTCGACGAATTCTCGCAGTTCGCCCGCTTCCCGGCGGCGCAGCCCGCGCCGTCCGATCTGAACGAAGTGGTCGAAAGCGCGTTGAATGTGTTTGCCGGGCGGCTCGAGGGAATCCAGGTGCACAAGGAACTGGCGCCAGGGCTCCCGCCGGTCAACATTGATCGCGACCAGTTCCGGCGCGTGGTGACCAACCTTGTCGACAACTCCGCCGAAGCGATGCAGGAATCGCCTGTAAAGCGGCTCTTCGTTGCCACGCACGCGATGGCGCCGGACGCGGTTGAACTGGTCGTCGCCGACACCGGGCGCGGGGTCTCGACGGCGGAAAAAGAAAAGCTGTTTCTGCCCACATTTTCCACCAAGGGGCGCGGCACCGGACTCGGCCTCGCCATCGTCAGCCGGATCCTGACCGACCATAACGCGCACATCCGGGTGGAGGATAACCATCCCGCGGGTGCTCGGTTCATTATCGAAATCCCGGCGCTGGCGGCGAGTGAGACAGAGACAAACCCGGCGGAGGTGCGTGCGTGAATCGCCCGCGCGTCCTTGTGGTGGACGACGAGCCGGCCATCCGGCAATCACTCTGCGGCGTTCTCGCCGATGAAGGCTATGAGGCCCACGCCGTCGCGAGCGGCGAGGATTGCCTGACGGAGCTGGGACGGGGTTTCGAGTTGGTGCTCCTGGATATCTGGCTGCCGGGAATCGACGGCATGGAGACGCTCGCTCGCATCCAGGAGATCCCCTTCGGAGACCGGCCGGTGGTCGTGATGATTTCCGGGCACGGCACCATCGAGACCGCGGTAAAGGCGACGAAACTCGGCGCGTTCGATTTCCTCGAAAAGCCGCTGACGATCGAGAAGGTATCGGTGGTGGCGAAGAATGCGCTGCGTCACCGGGAACTGGAACTGGAAAACCAGCAGTTCAAGAAGGACGAGCAGTGCCGGTACCGGATCATCGGCGAAAGCGTTCCGATGAAGGCCCTGAGGCAGCAAATGGCGCTGATGGCCGGCACCAACGGGCGGGTGCTGATCTTCGGAGAGAGCGGAACCGGCAAGGAACTTGTGGCGCATGCGCTCCATGCGATGAGTGCGCGGGCGGCGCAGCCGTTCGTCGAAGTGAATTGCGCCGCGATTCCCGAGGAGCTGATCGAGAGCGAACTTTTCGGACACCGCAAGGGCAGCTTCACGGGCGCTCACGAGGACAAAGCCGGCAAGTTCCACAAGGCCGACGGCGGTACGCTGTTCCTCGATGAGGTCGGCGACATGAGCCTAAAGACACAGGCCAAGGTGTTGCGGGCGCTCGACGAGCAGCGGTTCGAGCCGGTCGGCGCGCCGGAGTCGATGCAGGTGGACGTCCGGGTTGTCGCAGCCACCAACAAACACCTTGAAGAAGAGATTGAACGCGGTAATTTCCGCGAGGATCTTTTCTACCGGCTCAACGTGATTCCTTTTTATGTGCCCCCGTTGCGCGAACGGGCCGAGGATGTGCCGCTGCTGGCCGAGTATTTTCTGCGGGAGTTCACCACGGCGTACGGCCGCAAGGCGAAGGAACTCACGCCGGAGGCGTACCGCGTACTCCGGGACTACTACTGGCCGGGCAATGTGCGGGAACTGCGCAACCTGATGGAACGGATCGTGATCATGAATCCGCAGGTGCGGATCGACGCCCGGCACATCCCGCTGAATCCGGCGCGGCGGACGACGGTGGAGCGTTCGCTCGACGGTTTCGGGAGCCTGCATGAGGTGCGAGCGGCGGCCGAGCGGGAGTATATACTAAGGAAGCTGGATGAAACCAACGGGAACGTTTCTCGGGCGGCTGAGCTACTGGGGCTGGAGCGAAGCAACCTCTACCGAAAGATGAAGACGCTCGGGATCGCACCCAAAGAGTAGTCTGGGTTCTCCACAACTCGAATCAATCGGAGGCAACATGAAGCACACGCTCAAGCTGTTGTTCCTGGTCACGTTGCTATCGGCGGCCGCACTGGCTCAGCCGGTGGTGGATGCGGTTCTGCACTCCGCCAGCTACGCCCTGCCCGGCATGCCCAACTACGGAATCCCACAGGGTGGGATTTTCACTGTCTTCGGCAGGAATCTCGGACCGGGTGGACTGAAGCAGGTCACGGCCTTCCCGCTGCTCCCGAATTGGGAGGGGATTACCATCAAGGTGACGGTCGACGGCACAACGGTGGATGCCGTACCGATCTCCTACGCGGCCGTCAATGCGGCGTCTTCGACGCAGGTATCGGCGATCCTGCCTTCGAACACGCCTAATGGCGATGGCACGCTCGTCCTCTCCTTCAACAACCAGCCGAGCGC
>DATIFQ010000076.1:0-4406 GCA_035455185.1 Bryobacteraceae bacterium
GGAGTTCCTCGACAATCGCCGCGCCGGACTCGACCAGCCTGGCTCGATCCGTCCGCCAAGCTTCCGCAATGCGCTCCAGAATAAGCGCGAAGCCCGGGCGCCCGTAGCGGTTGTCGGGAGGAAAGTACGTGCCACCAAAGAACGGCTTCAGGTCCGGCGTGAGCCAGACGGACATGGGCCAGCCGCCGCTTCCCGTCGTCGCCTGAACGAAGAGCATGTAGATGCGGTCGACGTCCGGCCGTTCCTCGCGGTCCACTTTAACCGGGACAAAATCCCGGTTCAGGATCTCTGCGATTCGATCGTCCTCGAACGACTCCCGTTCCATGACGTGGCACCAGTGACATGTGGAGTAGCCGACTGACAGGAAGATGGGCTTATCCTCCCGGCGCGCCACGTCGAACGCCTCTTCGCCCCAGGCGTGCCAGTCCACCGGATTGTGGGCGTGTTGAAGCAGATAGGGACTCTTCTCCTGTGCGAGTCGATTTGTGTGCATTCCCCCGAAGCTACCTGACACCGGCCGTCCAGGCGGCCCGATCCGGCAAGTAGCGCTCCTCTCTGAGTTTGTCGAGCACGGCGGCGAGCTTGTCGCGAGCGGAGTCGGGCATCGGCCCCGCTGGCCGCCGGCAACATCCCACGGGCATCCCAGCGATGCTCATCGCCTCTTTCACCACCGAAGGAAACGTCGCCAGCGCGAACGCCTTCCGAAGGGGTTCCACCAGCGCCTGCAAGCGCGCCGCTTCTTCCAGGTTTCCTGCCGCGAACGCATTGTACAGGTCTACGAACGCCCGCGGCACAACGTTCGCGCAGGCCGTGACGGCGCCGACGGCTCCCAGTTTCAGCGCCTCCAGGATCATGTGGTCTCGCCCGATGAACACCGCCAGCTTGGCCGAAACCCAATCCGGCATGAGGTCCAGCCTGCCACTCGAATCTTTCAGCCCGACGAAATTCTCGGCGGAGGCGGCTACCCGCTGCAAGATCAGCGGCGTGAGCTCGACGCCGGTGCGCTCCGGGATGTTGTACGCGAGCACCGGCAGGCGGACGCTGCGGCAGACCTCGACGTAGTGGTCCACAAGTTCGTCGGCGGACGGCTTGAGGTAGTACGGCGTGATCACCACGATGTAGTCGACGCCCTCGCCCTCAGCCTTCTCCGCGAGACGGATGGTCTCTCGTGTGGTGACGGCGCCGGCGTTGGCGTAAAGAGGAACCCGACGGTTCACCGTCTGCACGCAAAAGCGAGTCGCCACCGTGCGTTCCTCTTCGTTGAGAGCGAAGAACTCGCCCTGGCCACCAATCACGAAGAGCCCGTGCACGCCGCTCGCGATCAGGTATTCGATGAGGTGCTGCCACGCTGTATAGTCGATGGACTCGTCCTTATGGAACGGCGTCACTACTGCCGGAATGATCCCCCGCATCCCGCTGGCAGGCATGTCTTTATTCTAGCCCACCTCACCTCACGGCCTACCCGTTGTTATCATTCCTCTGGTATGAACTACTACGAGCGGAATCGCGATGCTTTTCTGAAGGGGCTCATGGAGTTCCTTCGGATCCCCAGCATCAGTACCCTCCCCGAGAACAAACCGGACATCCAGCGCGCGGCCGAGTTTGTAGCCGCGGAGCTCCGCGGGGCCGGCATGCAGCAGGTCGAGATCATTGAGGGCCAGGGGCACCCGCTGGTGTACGGCGAGTGGACCGGCGCCCCGGGTAAGCCGACCCTCCTGATGTACGGCCACTATGACGTCCAGCCACCCGATCCGCTCGAAGAGTGGAAGTCGCCGCCGTTCGAGCCGACCCTCCGCGGCGACGATCTGTTCGCGCGAGGCTCGAGCGACGACAAGGGACAGACGTACATCCTCATCAAAGCCGTGGAGGGGCTCCTCAAGACGGAAGGACGGCTGCCGGTCAATGTGAAATTCCTGATCGAAGGCGAAGAGGAGGTAGGCGGCGAGCACATTGAGGCTTATGTGTCGAGCAAACCGCCTCGCCTCAAAGCCGACGCCGCCGTCATCTGCGACACCGAGATGTTCGCTCCGGGCTTGCCAACCCTTTGTGTCGGCCTGCGGGGCATCGTCTATCTGGAACTCGACGTCCGTGGCGCGGACCACGACCTGCACTCCGGATCGTACGGCGGCGCGGCGCCGAATCCCTTCCAAGCGGTGGCTGAGATTCTCTGCGCGCTGAAGGACCGCGAGGGGCATATCCTGATCCCGGGATTCTACGACCGTGTCCGGCCACCGAGTGCGAAGGAAAGGGAAGCCTGGGCGCGGCTCCCGTTCGACGAGGAGGAGTACAAGCGCAAGGAAGTCGGTGTCACCGAGCTTGTGGGTGAGCCGGAGATCCCGCTATTCGAGCGGCTCTGGGCGCGACCAACGCTTGAAGTCCACGGCATTCGCGGCGGCTTCACGGGAGAGGGCGCCAAGACAGTCATTCCCGCGCGCGCAGTCGCCAAGATCAGCATGCGCCTCGTGCCGGATCAGCGGCCCGAAGAAGCGCTCGAACAGTTCACTCGCGCCGTCGCGGCAGCCTGCCCAAGCGGCGTGACCGCAGAGGTGCGAAACATCCACGGCGCGGCCGCGTCGCTGGTCGACACGGAGAGCCCCTTCATCAAGGCGGCGGCTGAGGCACTGTCGGAGAGCTTCGGCAAGGAGACCGTGTACATCCGCTCGGGCGGCTCGATCCCGATCGTCGGGCTGTTCGACCGGTTCCTCGGCATCCCAAGCGTGCTGATGGGCTTCGGCCTGCCGGACGACAACTTGCACGCACCGAACGAGAAGTTCCACCTGCCAAACTTCTATCGAGGTATCGAAGCGGTGGCAAAGTACCTCGAGGTCCTGGGGAGGTAACCAGTGAGATTCCAGCTATGGCCTGTTGCTTTTCTGCTATGTGCCCCGGCGTTCTCTCAACAAAGGCTCGAAGTTATTGTCAAAGACGCCGAAACCAACCGCATGATGCCGGCCCGGGTCTACTTGACAGACTCCAAGGGAGAGCTTCACGTTCCCCCGGGCGCCATCACATACAAGAAGTACAAGGAAGAGCATTTCATTACTGACGGACGCTTCCGGATAGACCTACCTTCCGGAGAGTACACACTTACCGTCGAGCGGGGTCTTGAATACGTCCCAAGAACGGTTCGGCTGCTCAACACGACGTCACCTCAGCATTTCGATCTGGCCCTCAAGCGTTGGATCCCGATGAACAAGCTCGGCTGGTATTCCGGCGACCTCCACAACCACCGCAAGATCGACGAAATGCCGCAACTTCTCCTCGCCGAGGACCTGAACCTCGCACCGACGCTCACCGACTGGATCTGGGAGGACAGGCCGGTCTCGCGCCCGCCCGACACGACAGAGGCAATTCGCCGCGTGGACGCCACGCACGTCTTCAGCGTGCTGGACAAGGAGGTCGAGCGGCTCCAGAAAGGCCCTGGCGCGATCGACCTCGTCGGGCTGAAGTCGGCAATTCCGTTCGAGGGCTACTGGCTCTATCCTCCCAACGACCATTACTGCAAGCTTGCCCGCGAGCAAGGCGCCTACATCGACGCCGAGAAGATCCTGTGGCGCGACTCGCCGGCCATCGCCGCGCTCTGCCCGATGGACTTCGGCGGCATCGTCCACAATCACTTCAACAGGCATGGCGTCGAGGTGGAAACGGACAAGTGGGGATTCGGACCAAAGTTCCGCCCGGAATTTGGCACGCCGGCGGGGATGCCGCTCTGGGCCATGGAGGTCTACTACAAGTTTCTGAATTGCGGCTTTCGCATCGCGGCGTCCGCGGGCAGCGCTTCCGCAGTCAAGGCCGCGCCGCTCGGATACAACCGCGTCTACGTGAAGCTCGATGGGCCGTTCTCGTACGAGGCCTGGTTCCGAGCGCTGAAGCAGGGCCGCAGCTTCGCAACCAACGGACCTGTTCTCCTTCTCACCGTGAATGATAGGATTCCCGGCGACACAATTGAGGCGCCCTCCGGCTCTGTGCGGCTGAACATCAAGGCCAACGCCGAGACGATCGGTCAACTCGACCGCCTCGAAATCGTTTTCAAGGGCCGTGTCGTAAAGACCGTCTCCGGTGGTGCGGACTCGGACGAGCTGTCGGCAGAAGTGGAGCTGCCGGTGAACGAGACCGGTTGGGTGGCGGCACGTGCATTTGAGCGCCCGGGAGAGACGATCCGGTTTGCGCAGACAAGCCCGGTGTATGTCAAGGTCGGAGACGACCGGGGCATCGTACGTGACGATGCGAAGTTTTTCATCGACTGGATCGACATCCAGATGGAGCACTACCGGCGGGAACCAGGATTTCGGTCGCCCGAACACCGCGAGGCCATGCTCGACTATTTCAACCGCGCCCGGGAGGTGTACAAGAAGCTGGCCGCGCAATAGCGGTCCCCACCGTCCGAAAAAAGTGCTATCATCCCT
>DATIFQ010000077.1:0-4433 GCA_035455185.1 Bryobacteraceae bacterium
TGGTCATGCCCATGGTCAGCCAGCCAGCCTGCTCCAGGCACCACTGCACCAGGGTCGCCGCAAGGCTGAACGCCCCCCAGGCGACTAGGTAGCCCGTGGCGAACACCGCGGTCGGCACGTAGGGCGCACCCGGCACGCGGCTACGGCGGTTGACCAGGGAGAACAACAGGATCATGGGAGCGGCACTTGGCAGCATCATGGCGATCATCATGACCCACCACATCACAAGAACCACGAGGGCATAAAGCGGTGTCCAGTCCTTGGGCATTACCATGTTCATGTCCATGGACGACGGCATGTCCATGCCACCACCGGTCAGCAGCCAGGCCCAGGCAAGCAGTGAGACGAAACCCAGCGCGCCGGCGATCACCAGTCGGTCGTGTCGCGCGGCCGCTTCCAGTATGCCGCTGGCCACGTCCTTTTCTTGCGCCATGATCCTGGCGACCGTGCCGTGAGGTTCAGTCCACCGGCCCGTTGGGTGTCATGTGGAGCATGCAGATATGACCGTGACCGTCAGTCCAGTCCAGCGGGATCGGGCCCTCGCCCCGGGTGCGGCTGCTGACGAACTCTGCTTCGTGGTACTCAAAGCCATCCGGTAACATCACTCTGGCGCGATGAGATTCTCCGGAGACCGGGTTGATGATGGGTGCGGCATGGGCATCCAGATAGCCGGGTACGGAGAAATGCCCAGTCCAGTTGTCGCGATCCAGCTCGAACTCGATAGGGGCAGTCACCGGATCGTGCAGCGTGCTGAGTGTCGCAGCGAAGACATTGAATATGGTTGCACCCGGGACGGAGGTTTGGCCGGAGAGGATGCTCAGCAGAGCCTCGCGCTGCGTTTCATCGGCCCGCTCATCGAGGATCAGCAGGGCTTCTCCGTTGCCCTCGTGGATGGCCTTCGGCCAGGCGAATATGGCCGCCCAACGCAGGCCGTCGAGTGAAGTGCCGTCGAAGTGACCCTCATCGATCTGCATGGCCACACCGGCCCTGCAATGGCCGTGGGTGGGTCTCGAGTTGAATTGGCAGGGACAACCCCAATTGCAATTGCAGGTGGCGATTTCGGGTCCACGGATACGCCAGTCAATAGTAGCCATGAGCATTCCTCCGCTTCATATAGTCTTAAGTTTTATGTATAGCAGAGGCTTGACCATTTTGCCTTCCGGCTGACAGGAGAGGTGTCCCGTGCCAGGCGTGGAAACCGTGGGTGTATCGGCGCGAGGTACGGGTAAAAAAACCCGCCGGTCAGTGATCAGGCGGGTGCGGGGAGGTGAGCCCGGGGGGGCTCTGTCAGGGACGGGCAGAGGGAGTACTGCGTGGGTGTGGTTATGCCGTGCGCGAGACAATAGCGGATTCAGGCGAGTGGGAAGGCCAGCGCCAATCTCTACTCCCTTATCGAGACGTGCAAGGTCACGCTCTGGAACCCTATGCCTATCTGCGCCAGCGTCAGGCCGTTTCCGGCAGCCGGCCGCCATCGATCCTTGCAACCTCGCCGGTTGTGATTCGATCCGAACCGGCGGTAAAAGCACAACGGGGGTCCGAAGACCCCCGTTGTCATGGGCTGCGCCGCAGGCGGCGGATAACTTATTGCACGACCAGCGTGCCCAGGGACTGCAGGACGTTGGCGGTCTTGTTTTCCAGGCTGAGGTTCAGGTCGTTGTCGTTCTGCACCGCAACCGGGCTGTTCACCGCGGCATTGGTCACCGTCTGCGAGCTGAAGAAGCTCGGGCCGGAGAGGCCGACGGCGGGGGCGAACTGGCCGCCCTGATAGCTGAAGTTGTCACCACCGCGCACCGCGGACAGCTCGTCGCTGGTCAGGTCCTTACGCACTTCCAGGTCTTTAATCATCATGGTCAGGTTCTCCTAAAGTCAGTTGCAAAAATGGGTTGGGTCAGGGTTGCCTCTCGGCGTTGTGTGAACGTTGCGGTTCACGTCCCCTCTATTGCAGCGGCCGTGCCAGCTTTCGGCGGCGGCGCGAAAATAAATCACAAGCGATTGAGAACTATGTGTTTATTATTTTTATGCGGCGGCGAGGTCACGGTGCAGGGCGGCGCTAACCGGCCGCGTCGTTCGCTCGCCACCAACACCAGCGGGGGCGAAGTTTGCAGACTGGCAACACCTCGGCGGGCGACACCCCCCGAGGCGGCGAGACACTGCCATCCGGCGGCCCGGCAGCGGTCACGCTGTGGGTGATGGCGCAGGTGATAAGTGGCGCGGCGGGAAGCAGCGCGGCAACCGCTGCCGGAGATCCGGCGATAGCCGGCCGCGGCGCGGGAAGCCCCGCCTGCCAGGGTGTGCGGATCGGCGGGGTCGTTTCCGGCGCCGGCTCAAGCCGGTGTCTATCAGGGGAGGGAAGTGCGGGAGTAGCAAGCTACACGGAGGTCCGGCGGGACCTCCGCGTAGCTGGCGGCACGGCGTGCCGCCCTGGAGTGTTACTGGGTGATACCCGAGGCGGCTGAGGCAATCACATTGGCAACCTTGGTATCAATACCGAGGTTGGTATCCAGGTCCAGCTGGATCGCGATCGGGACATTAACCGGCACGTTGGTGACTACCTGCGGGCTGAAGATGCCCCCGCCGATGGCGGTCACCGGGGTAAACTGGCCGCCCTGGCCGATCAGGTTGCCGCCGCTGATGGTCTTCATGGTGGCGGCGTCCAGGTCCTTGCGGGTTTCCAGGTCGTCAATCTTCACAGTCTTCATAAGCAAATCTCCTAAACTTGTCACGGGTTGGGGTGGGTCGGGGTGTTAACCGTGTGGGCACCGCGGTGCGCACGCCCACTACCAAGGCAGGATCCGTACCAGTTCTGTCGCCGCCGCCGCCGTGGCGGTGTAGCTCCCTGTTTTTTCTTGTGAATAACATCGGCCCGACGGCGCGGCGCGGTCCCCGGAGGCGCTCGAGGCGCCGCGGAAGTGGGTCCCGGACAAACACTCGTCCCCGGACTGTTGGGCGCCGCCGGCGTTTGCGCGGCACCCGGGCGCGGCTTGGGCGCGGGGAAAGTGGGCCAGGTACGTTATTTGTTCTTGCTAACCAGGGGCTTATCCTGACCGTCCGCCAGGCGCGGCGGTATTGGCACGGCTCCTGCTCAGTATCTGGTCAGCCCGCGGCGGCAACCCGCCACGCCGCAAACCGCGAATCTGACCAACAGAACCAGGAGACCCGACCATGAGCACACTCGTCATCAACGATCTGGCGCTAAGCAAAGACCTCGACACGGCCGCCGTGATGAAGATCTGCGGCGGCTTCAGCCTCGGCTGGACCGTCGCCCGCCAGGAACCGCCCCCCTCCTCCCGGGCGCTGGTACCAAGCAGCATCTACAACATCACCAACAACTACATCGATTACGACTACCACGTGATCAACCAGAATCCGACCATCTTCAACGTCTACAACGGCGCGGGCAACTCCGGCACCATCGTCAACAGCTTCAGTACCCTGTCCGTGAACGCCGCCAGCCCGGCACTGATGGCCTGACCCCGACGCGAGTGAAACCCGATGCCTCCCCCTTGCGGAGTTCCTGGTGAACTCCGCTTTTTTTTGGGGGCACAACAGATCAGACCCCGACCTTCCTGGATTCTCGCTTCCGCGGGAATGCCAGAAATTCCGGATCTCTTGCCTTCACGCTGAGTAAGTGCCATGCGGTGCTGACCCGTGTGGTACTTGCTTACTCATACCCGCCAGCGTCAGTTGAATGACCAGACCGTGTGAAGGTAGTGTTGCGCCTGCGGACATGGATCACGGACATTCGCTGACAAGACCAAGCGAACCAGAGAGCGACACACTATAGCTTCTCATCCCGAGCCACCAAGAATCTGGAACAACTTGTAGCCAGTCATCACCACGATCAACACGCCAAAGGCCTGTTTCAGACGCTTGCCCGGCACGTAGAGGCTCGTGATGCGCGCGCCAAGGAAGGAACACAGCGCCCCCACGACAACCAACACGGCGCCAAGAGCGAGATCCACTTTGGCGGTGGCGAGGTGCGGGATGAGCGCGGAGAACGAGGGCGGCGTCACCGCGAGCGAATTGATCGCCGCCGCGTGCTTGGGTTCGAAGCCGAGCAGGATGAGTGAGGGCAATAGCAGGAATCCTGGCCCCACGCCGAGCAGACCGGCGGCGATCGCGATCGGGGCGGCAAGCAGCAGGGCGAGTTTCATATTGGGTTCGGCAGTGGTCGTCGCGCCGGATTTCTCTGGCTGAAACATGCGCCAGGCGAGAAAGGCGACGGCGGCGAAGTAAAACGCCCACAGCCAGCGCGCATCCACGATTTGGGCGAGCCACGCGCCGAAGGGAGCGAAGACCGTGGTGACGATGGCGAGCAGGATCGCCGGCCGCCAGGCGACCAGACCGCTGCGCGCGAAGCCGAACAGGGAAAACAGCGCGGTAATGCCGTTCAGAAACAGCGACAACGGCTGTACCTCATGTACCAGATCGTG
>DATIFQ010000078.1:0-11344 GCA_035455185.1 Bryobacteraceae bacterium
TGTGATGACTGGACCCTGCGCCGCCGCAAACGCCCCCGCCAACAGGGAAAGCACCGCAACCACACCATACTTTCGCATGGCCTGATCCCTCTGGCCTTACTGTAGCATCAGATAATCAGACCCGTATAGCTCTATGTTTCGCCTTTATTCCCGCCCGTTCGCGGCCCGAGGATCACGCTCGCGACTCAAACCGAGCGCCCGTATCCTCTTATGGAGGTTCGTCCGCTCCATCCCCAGCGCCCGGGCCGCCGCCGACACGTTCCACTCCGCCTCGCTCAACGCCTTCACCAGGTGCTCCCGCTCGGCCGTTTCGCGCGCCTGCTGCAGGCTCGACGGCGTTCCCTCCCGCCGCGCCGCGCGCACCTCCGCCGGAATCGAGTCTTCGCCCAATTGCTCGCCTGCCGACAGTATCGCCATCCGCTCCACGGTGTTACGCAGTTCGCGGACGTTGCCCGGCCACCCGTACCGCTCGAACACAGGAAAAACTTCGTCCACGAATGCCTTCGCCCGGAAATTGTTCCGAGCGCAGAACTCGCCGAGGAAATACTCCGCCAGTGGCCGCACGTCCTGCGGGCGCTCGCGCAAGGCCGGCACCCGCACCGGCACAACGCTCAGCCGGTAGTAAAGATCCTCCCGGAACTGCTGCTTCGCCACCAGCGCCGCCAGGTCGCGGTTCGTCGCCGAGATCACCCGCACCGTCACGCGGATCGTCTGCTCGCCGCCCACACGATGAAATTCGCCCTCCTGCAACACACGCAACAGTTTCGCCTGCGATGCAGGATGCAGGTCGCCGACCTCATCAAGGAATAGCGTCCCGCTATCCGCCAACTCAAATTTCCCCCGCCTCGCCGACGCCGCTCCAGTAAACGCGCCCTTCTCATGCCCGAACAGTTCGCTTTCCAGCAGTTCCGTCGGGATCGCCGCACAGTTCACTTTCACAAATGGCCCGGGAGCAAACGGGCTTAAGCGGTGAATCTGCTCCGCCAGCAGTTCCTTACCCGTCCCCGACTCGCCGATCAACAGCACCCTGGCGTCCGAGCGCGCCGCCATCGTCGCCTGCTCCACCGCCCTCTGCCACGCCGGGCTCCCACCGATCATCCTCGGACCGTCGCCCACGAGTTCCCGTAGCCGCGCGTTCTCCTGCCGCAGGTTCGCTTGTTCCAGAGCGTTCTTCACTGCCAGCAGCACGCGGTCCCGTCCCAGCGGTTTTTCGAGGAAATCGAACGCACCGGCGCGAGTCGCTTCCACCGCGTCCGCAATCGTGGCGTGTCCGGAGATCATCACTGCCGGCGCACAGTGGTCCGTCCCTCGCAGGTCGCGTAGCAGGTCAATACCGTTGCCGTCCGGCAGCTTCACGTCCAGCAGAAAGACGTCCGCGCGCCCCGTGTCCGGATGCGCGCGGCAGTCGGAAATCGAGCGGCACACAGTCACCGCGTACCCTTCGCGCTCCAGGATCAGCCGGAGCGAACGGCCGATGTTCTCTTCATCGTCAACGATCAGGATTCTGTTCCGCGGCATATCGCGGCAGCACGACGCGGAACGCCGCGCCGCCCAGTTCTCCTTTCACCAGCAAAATATCACCGCCCGCGAGCAGGGCGCTCTTGCGGGCGATCGACAAGCCCAATCCCATTCCACCTTTCTTGAAGGAAATGGCCGGCTCGAACAGCGACCGCCGCACATCCTCGCTCAACCCCGGACCCGAGTCGTGCACCTCCACCGCCACCTTCCCATTCAGCAGCGACGTCCGCCCCAACACCTCACCGCCCGCTCCCGCCGCCTCGGCAGCGTTCTCTAGCAAGTTCGTCAGCACACCCTTCACCAGATCCTCGTCCGTATGCGCCGCCGGGAGTCTCGGATCGAGCCGCAGCGTGTACCGCACCTCCGGCCGTCCGGTCCTGAGAAACGCCACGCGTTCTTCGACAACCGCGTTGACATCCAGGACACCGGGCCGCACCGGAGGCTCGGCGGCGAACTCGGAAAACGCCCGCACGCGCCGCTCGAGTGTTTCCACTTCCTCGCCGACGATCTGAGCCGCCTGCTGGATAAATGCGGGATCGCTTTCGCCGGCACGTGCCAGCACCTCTTCCATAGTCAGCCGGATCGGCGTGAGCGAATTCTTTAGCTCGTGCGCCATCTTGCGCGCCAGCGCCTGCCAGCTTGCAAGCTGCGCCAGGTAGACGAGCCGCGCCCGGTTCTGCTCCAGTTCCTCGGCTGTGCGGTTAAAGGCGTGCATCGCCTCCCCGATCTCGTCTTCGCGGTCCACGGATACCCGCACCGCCAGGTTGCCCGACGCCAGTTCCGAAAGCGCCGCCGAGAGCTCGCGAATCGGCCGGCTGACGCGAGACGCCAGGTAAGCCAGCAGCGCAAATCCGACCAACCACACACTCAGAGCCAGCAGCAGCAGAGTCAGCGTGAATCCCCGGCGCAGGTTTCGCTGGTTGCCGGCGTCCACCAGCGCCCTGGCCTGCCGGTATTGCCTCGTCAAGCTCTCCATCCCGACGCTGCCGAGCGGGCGTGACCACACCCGCACCTCACCCCCACGCCGGGTCATGAAGTTCAGCCGGTCGCCATTCGTACCCGAAAGAACGAAGCGCTCTGTCTCCCCGCTCTCCTGAAACGCACGAACCTCCGCTGGCCAGCTTGCCTCCGCGCCCGGGAGATACCGCTGCGGTTCGATAGCGCCTTGCGCGGCGTCGCGGCGCAGCGAGTCCTGCGCCTGCCGGTAATACTCGCGTCCCAGCCGTTGAAGCGCACGGGAGATTTCGTCGAGTTCGCGAGTTGAGGCGTAGGTCAGGCTCCACTCAAGCAGCGACGACGTAAACCACAGCGTCGCCCCGAGCGGGGGAATCGTCGCGACGACAAACAGCAGGATCAGCCTGCCGCGGAGCGATCGAGGCATCCGGGAAGTCACCCCGCCGCTACTTCAGTTCCGCCAGCCGGAACGGTCCTCCTTCGGCCAGCCATCGCGACTCGCCGGGATGGGGAGAGCGGCTGAAGAATTCCACCATGCGCGCGAGGTTGATGCCAGCGTTTTCCTCCGGAGGCGTGTCGCCATTGGGTTCCTCCGCGCGCACCTCCAATCTAACCCAAAAGGGCGACGAGGGAGATAACCGCGCGCGCGACACTGAGACGTTATCCAGGCACCACGCCTCCGCCGCGCCTGCGGCGAGGTGCGAAGTCGCTTTCCGCGTGCCGCCCAGCCGCGTCACGGCGAACTTTTCTTCCCAGAGGTCGAAGCTCATCGCGAAGCGCCCGCCCGTCCGATCGATCACCGTTGTTTTCCGATCCCCAAGCAGGGTGAGCTGAACGGCAAAGATCACGGAATTCCCGTTGCGTAGCTGTTCGAGCGGCCGGCCCTCCACAAAATGGAAGTTCGGCGCGGCCACCCTCAGCGTTCCCGTGCCAAGACGCACCTCAAGTCCTTGGCCGTACAGCGCCTGCGCCGCCGCCAGCAGCGCGAGGTGACCTGCCGTCGCAAGCTTCATCGGAATTCGCCAACGACCCATTATTGTCAAACAGCGCCCGGGAATCGGGAGAGAATTCGGTGACCGTCCCGGCTCCCGTTAAACGGTCCTCTCGGTCATCGAGGCCCGTGGGAGTGCCATCGAATTCCCTCCCGTCCCCCAGCCGCAAAACGGCTAAAATTCCGTCCCCGCCATAAACAACGGCGTTGCCCGCCCCGACTTCACCGGGAACGCCATGGCCAGGAAGAACCCTCCTTTCGTGCGAATTCCCATGCCGATCGCGTGCTTCGCCTCGGCGTCCTCGCCACGGTCCCAAAGAGCACCCGTGTCATAGAAGACTTGAAACCAGTGATACCCGTACTCGATCGAGCCGTGCGCCTCTCGCGTACCACCCAGTGGATTCACTGCGAACTTGTGCCAGCCACGCAAGGTCCGTGTGTTCCCCAGGACGAAGCGCTCAAACAGCGGCGCCGTGCCAGAGATGCGCCCCGCCTCGAATCGCGCACCCAACCTGTGGGCGTCCCTCGTGAAGGTATAGCCCGCCTCCACCTGGTGTCGTGCATAAGCGAAATCGGTGTCAAGAATCTTGGTGGCCGCGCGCAGGGAGTACCCTGCTTCGACATCGTGCTTGTCGCCACGCGAATCCTCCAGCCGCCGCGCCAGGCGCAGAGTTGTTGTCACGGCGTTGGCAGACTCGGTCCGCGCGGCCGGAAATTGCGTCTGAAAGCGCTGGAAGGAGGTCCCCACGGTGAGTGTGAGCGGTTCCGCGAGCACGAACGTCGCCGACGGTGCGAAGTCCTGCCGTGTACGGTACACACCCGGGACATCCGACCGGGCGGCAAGAGCCGCTTGGGTATCGGCGTTCCACTTTTGGTGGTAGCTCGCGAATCGGAACCCGAGCCGGACGCGTTCCGTCCCAACTTTCGTGTTCTCGTAGCCCGCTCGCACGCCCGCGTACCGCTCGAGCAATTCGTCGCCATCGCTTACGATGCCGAGGCTGAACCGGTTCGTACCCACGGTCGTGGTCGTCCCGATCGCACCACTCCAGCCCTGCTTCGCGTGGTAGACGCCCCGCGTCATGGACGCGTCGAAGTTCTGTCGCGGCCGTCTGCCCGTCACTTCGAACAGCACGATCACTTGCTCCGGTTGCGTGCCGCGCTCGAGTTTCTGCTGCACCAGACGGGCGTTCAGCTCTCTGCGGATCCGCTGTGCGAGCCGGTCCAGCTTCTGTGGATTCAGCTTCTCCCCAACCAGCCGGTCCAAGTCTTCCCGCAATGTCCGGCTGATGCGGTTGATCCCGTTGTCCGAGATATCCACCCGCTCAACCCGGTACCGCGAGTTCACGTTGACCTGTGACCCCGCATCTGAGGCGCCCAACCCGGACGCCATCACAAGCGCGATCAGCCAGCCGTACTTCATACGCCCCTCAATGTGCACGCGCCTTGCCACACGTAACCCGTTGAATTACAAAGACGTGTGACGCACAAAACCGTGAGCCGGTTTCACAGGTGTGCGTCGGGAAGCCATCCGCGCCACAATGGGGGACTTACATCCAATTTTCGGAGCAATCTATGTCCCACACACGGATTATTCCTCTCCTCTTGGCCGCCACCGCCCTATCTGCCGAAGTCGTTCACGACAAAGCTTCGCAGACCTGGACCCTCCGCAGCGCCGGCGTGGAGTACGCGCTCGCGCTGAAGGACGGCGCTGTTACGCTCGCATACTTCGGGCCCACCGGCTCGGCGCCCTGGAAACCAGCCTCAGGCCGACCCGCAGCCCCGCGCTATGACCTCGCTGGCCGTGCCGACGGACGGAGCCTCGCGGCAGACGCTTTCGAGCTCACCGGCCACGAAGTCCACTCGCTGCGCGCAGGTGTCGACGAACTTTTGCTCCTCTTCCGCCACCGCCGCCTCCCCCTTGCACTGGAAGCGCGCTACGCTGCGTGGGGCGACACCGGTGTTATCACACGCCGCGTCGCACTAACAAATCTCGGGACGCAGCCGGTCCGCGTCGAGTCGCTCGCGTCCCTCTCCTGGAGCCTCCCGCCTGGCGGCTACGAGCTGACGTACCTCCACGGCGGCTGGGGCCGTGAACGCCAGCTTGCCACTGAGAAGCTCGGCGCCGGCCAGCGCGTCTTCGAGAACCGTCGCGGCCGCTCCACCAGCGGGTACTCCCCCTGGTTCTGCCTCCGCAACGAAACCACCGGCGTCCGCTACATCGCCCAGCTCGCCTGGTCTGGCAACTGGGAGATGCTCTTTGAACGCTACGCCGACAGTATGCCCCTCCACGACCAGGATCTCCGCGCAGAACTCGGCCTCCGATTCGACTTCGGCGGCCCGCTCGGGCTGGAACCCGGACGCACGTTCGACTTCCCCCGGGTCGCCTTCAGCGCCTCCATGGGCGACCTCGACGACGCCTCCAACAACCTCCACCGCTACCAGCGCACTTACGTCTTCCCGCGCATCGCCTCCAACGACCCGCCTCTTGTTCAGTTCAACTCCTGGTACCCGTTCCCCGGCAAGCTCTCCGTCACCGACCTGAAACGCTGCGCCGACGTCGCGGCTGAGCTCGGGGCCGAGGTCTTTGTCCTCGACGCGGGCTGGTTCAACAAGAAGGACTGGAGCCGCGAACTCGGCGACTGGCAGGTCGATGGCACCGCGTTCCCGCGGGGGCTTCAGGAGCTCTCCGAATACGTCCGGAAGAAAGGCATGAAGTTCGGCATCTGGGTCGAAATCGAAAACCTCGGCGTTGAATCGAACACCTTCACCCAGCACCCCGAGTGGTGCCTCTCCTACGAGGGCAAGCCCATACAGACCTCCGCGCGCTATCACCTGAACTTTGCGCTGCCCGAAGTCCGCCAGTGGGCCCGCGCCGTCATCGACCGCCTCGTCCGCGACTACGGCATCGAGTGGGTAAAGATCGACTACAACATCGACATCGGCGAGCAGTTCGATCCGCCCGGTGCAGGTCGCAGTGGCGACGTACTCTATCGCCACATCACCGCCTACTACGGCTGGCTCGACGACGTCCGCGCCGCGCATCCAAAGCTCATCGTCGAAAACTGCTCGAGCGGCGGTTTGCGCTTTGACGCCGGGATCCTCGAGCACACCCACACAACGTGGCTTTCCGATGTCGTCAGGCCCCTCCCGTCGCTCCAGTTGGGCTACGGTTGTACCGTCGAGTTCGCACCGCAGGCCTGCAACCACTGGATGGTCGGCGACAAGGACAACGGTGAGGTGGACAATTCGCGCCCGCCTGGCTGGTGGGACTTTCTGTTCCGAGTCCCGATGAACGGCCAGTTAGGTATCTCGAGCCGCGTATTCGACTGGACACCGGCACTGAAGCAGCGCGCGGCCGAAAACGTAGCTCTTTACAAGCAGATCCGTTCCACCATTTCGGCGGGCGACGCCTTCCACCTGGCGCCGCAGCCCGATCACGACAACCCCGCCGGCTGGATGGCGATCCAGTACAGCGTCCCCGACGGCGCGCGCAGCGTCCTGCTCGCGTACCGGCTCGCCGAAGGCCAACCCACGCAGACCTTCAAGCTCCGCGCTCTGCGCCGCGACGCCTCGTATCGCGTCAAACGCGATGGAATGGCCCAGTCCGGGCGTTCCGGCGCCGAACTGATGGACACCGGCCTGCCGGTCGAACTACCCGCCGAATGGCGCGCCACCGTCTTCGAGCTGGACGCCGGACCGTCATTCTGAACGCCGCTCCCGGCTCTTGTACACTACCTGTGGGTGTCTCTTATGCCGTCTAAGTCTAAGCCGTTGCTAACACGTCGGAGACTGCTCCGCCAAAGCGCCGCCGCCGGAGTTGCCAGCGTTCTTAACAACGCGGGCGCCGCAGTCGTCGACCTTCATCCGAAAGGCAACTTCCGATACCTGCGGGGTATCGCACCGTACTCATCCGGCGCTCTAGCAGAGCGGAATCACCAGGTTGTGCACGTCACTTTCGCCTCGCCGCCGCCTTACCGTCTCGGCTTCCTTGCGATCGACAGCCACCTCAAGCAAGAGAAGCGTCCTCCCGAGTCGCTGTGCGGAATCGAACTGCGTTCGCCGCGACCTTTTACGTTCGACGGCTTCAACCAGTTCAATCAGGAATACATCGAGCAACTGAAGCAACGCGGCCTCTTCACCGACGGCACAAATCCGGTAGCCCGAACGAATGTAGCGCCAGAGCTGAACCCACCCTCCGAGGTGCTTCTCTACGGGTTCAGCTACACCGCCCCGGCGAAGACCACGAAACAGACTTTCGTCATCGCCGGCGCCGGCGAGCTTTTGGGTGAACGTCTCGACGCCCGCGATATCGTCAAGCGTGGCGATGTTTCCCCGGCTGGCCTGCGTGCCAAGGCCACGCACGTTCTCGGCCTCATGGACCAGCGCCTCCGCACCCTCGGCGTCTCATGGGGAGACGTCACCATCGTCAACGTCTACACTGTGCACAACATCGCTCCGTTGATGAAAGACCTGTTGCTTGCCCGCGCCGGCGCTGCCACCCTCCACGGGATCGACTGGCACTTCGCCCACCCTCCCATCCGGGAAATTGAGTTCGAAATGGACGTCCGAGGCTGCGCCCGCGAACTGGTGCTCTAAGCTCGTCCACCGCGCGATAATGTAAGGCGGACAATCGTGATGATCCTCAACGCACGGAGGCGCCCGCTGTGCGCGCTTCCGCTGCTCTGCTCCGTCCTGCTTGGACAACCTCAGAAACCCACGGAGCCTCCCGCCGTTGTGATCCGGTCTACCACGCGCCTCGTCCAGGTCAACGTCGTGGTCCGCGATCGGAACGGAAACGCCGTCACCGGCCTCACCAAGGACGACTTTGTTCTCGAAGACGATGGCAAGCCGCAGGACATCCGTGTGTTTGCCTTCCAGCCGTCCGAGAAGCCTGCACGTCCAACCGCGAGACCCGCCCCCGGAGTCAGTTCCAATCGGTACGTCGAACGCGCCGCCGTCGGTGTCACCGCCATCCTCCTCGACGGCCTCAACACAAGTTGGGGAGACCAAGCGGCTACGCGGCAACAGATGGTCCGCTATCTGCAAAACGTCCGCCCGGAGGACCGCATCGCGCTCTACGTCCTCGGACGGGAGCTTCGCATCCTCCACGACTACACGAGTGAGCCGTCGGCATTGCTCAAGGTGCTCTCTGCCTATACCGGTCGCCATTCACCTGAACTCGACGCCTCCCACCAGCCGATGATTGAGGAGATCGCCCAGTCCGTCGCAGCGGAGTACGGGAATACCAAAGAGGCTCGACTAGCCATGGAAGCGCTGCAAGGGGTCATCAACACGCTCAAGGAGGAAGAGTTCTTCTACAAGGAGCAGCGCGTCCTGCGCACCTTCAAGGCGCTCGAAGCCATCGCCAATCATCTCGCCGGCGTGCCCGGACGCAAGAACCTGATCTGGATTTCCGCGGCCTTCCCGCTCCAGCTGGGTTACTTCGAGTCCCCGGATGCCGCGCGTGGCCCCTCGCCGGAAAGCTCCGACTCGCCATTCAGCGCTAGGTACCCCGGAAGACGCAGTACACCCGCCGACCGAAGCTCCCTTCTCGTCAAGCACGGCCGCTCCCGCACGTTTGGAGACGAATTCCAGCGAGCTGCCCGCGCCCTGAGCACCTCCAACCTCTCGGTGTACCCCATCGACGCCCGCGGCCTGAGTCCGAATCCCAGGGCGTTCGAGAACATCGCCACCATGAACGACCTTGCTCACTACACCGGTGGCAAGGCCTACCGCAACACCAACGACATCATGGGATCCATCCGCGAGGCCGTCCAGGACGCGGAAGTCTCCTACACTCTCGCTTACTACCCGAACCAGTCGAACCTCGACGGCCGCTTCCGCCGCATCAAAGTGAAGGTGCGCCACCCCAGCGTTTCCCTGCGCCATCGACTTGGCTATTACGACCTTGCCGAGCCCTCGCCTGGAGAGGCCTCTGACGCCGCACTTCGTGACGCGCTCTGGAGCCCGATGGATGCCACCGCCGTTCTGATGGACGCGCGGCTCAAGCGGGCCGAAGCAGCCCAAGCATTCGCTCTCGAAGTAACGATCGATCCCTCCGGCATTACGTTCCAGCCGAAGAACGACCGCTGGACTGCGGACCTGGAGTTCTTTCTCGCCCAAACCGGCGAAGAGGGCCGGGAGCACGGCATCACGTCCCAAACGGTCCACCTGGAACTGCTCCCCGAGATCTATGAGAATGTGCGCCGGGACGGCTACATTCTCCGTCAATCCGTGAATCGAAACCCTGGCGCCACCTCACTGCGTGTTCTCGTCCGCGACGTCCTGTCCGGTAGCATCGGTCGCGTGATCGTTCCGTTCGAAGCACCACCACTCTGACGTCGCGCAGGTCAAAAGGATGTCGCGGTCCAGCCGGTTGATTTTTCGTAACCAGATGCGCACTGAGCCGCGTCTATCGGGCGGGAGGTAACGGCGATGCAACGAACCATCCTCGGCGCCCTAGCGTTGGCCGCCGCGATGCCCTTCGCGTTCGACGCCCGAGAACGCTACAACGACTACAGGCCTTACGGCTACCAAGACCCTGTAAGCCGCGCCATCCGCAATCTGGAGGGAATCGGCTCACGATCGTTCGTGGACCGCCACGAACAGAGGCATTTCCGCGGCGCGCTCGAGGAACTCTACCGATTCCAGCAGCGCGCACGGGACGGCCGCTTCGACAAGGGCCGCCTCGACAGGGCCATCGAGCACATCGACCACCTTGCCGGTGCGGACCAGCTACATCCCCGCGCCCGCCAGATCTTGCGCGGCGATCTCTGGGAGCTGCGGCGCTTTCGCTCGGAATACTCTCGCGACCGATACCGGGGTTGGTAAGGACTGCCCCGCCAAGCGCCAAGCTAGTTGCCCAGTGCGTCAACGGCCGCGATCCACTTGTTCTTTCCGATCTGGTGAGCGTCGACATGGTGCATGGCATCGGAATTCCAGCCTTGCGAAGACGCTTTTACGATCGGAGTGTCGATCATCGTTTCCGAGTAAGTCGTGGGGCTGATGTCCGTGATGCGAAACGCAAGTACTTGGTTCCCGTACGTCGGGTAACAATCCTGAGCAAGCCGGTATAGGACCCCGTCGATGACGAACGGCCGGCCCGCGGGCCTGGCGGTGTTCAGGTCGTCCTTTACGATTGGGCTTAGCGGATGCTCCGTCCAAGGCCCCTTGAAGTCCCGTGCATAGAAAAGCCGCAGCGTCTTGTTCCCGGAGCGCACCGTGAACAGCCACCACATGTCCTTGTACCGGACCAGCGTCGGGCTGATGAAGTGATCTCCCTGCAATATGTCGCCTTCGTACTTCCATTCATCCGGGAACTTCGTCGCTTTGTAGAGCCGCACCGAGGACTCGGTGTGCCCCTCGGGAATCATGTAGTAGTCGTTGTTCCACTGAAACACATAAGGGTGAGACAGAACAAAAGGCTCGTGCACGACCGTTCGCCGGAACTTCCACTCGCGGCCGTTTTTGCTCTCCGCCAGACCGATACCACCTTTATCGGTCTTCAGGTCCTTGGCCGTAAAGAACAGGTAATACCGGGATTTGGTGACGACCATAAATGGATGGGCGAGTGTATCCACATTCAGGTCGGTGACAGCCGCGCCCGTCAGCACGGGGTTCTTGACATTCGCTGGCGCGGAAAGCTGAAACGGCGACGGCCCGGTGTAGATGCCGACCGTCCAAGACTTCTTCTGATCGTTCTGTGACCCGGGATCGCCCACGAGAAGTCCGCCGGTGCAGATCTGTATCACCAGCGTCATTGCTGGTACAGCGACAAATGCTCGTCTCATGTCAACTCTAATACCGGACTGAAGCCGCCCCGTCAAGTCGCTCGGCGGCGCCGCTGCTATACTGGCCCCTTCCCGGAGCCCGTGCCCGGGG
>DATIFQ010000079.1:0-4854 GCA_035455185.1 Bryobacteraceae bacterium
GAGACGCAACGCTTCGACATCGAGCTCGTGCTCCAGGCGATGCAACAGTTCATCGCTGATCGTTCCGTCATTGCGCAGATCGATCAGCGCCAGGCGCTCAGCCGATAAGGTCTCGTGGCGCAACCGTCGAAAGGACTCCCCTGTTTCAAAAGCACGATTCTGATCCTTCGAACCGGAGCTCGCAAATCGTTCAAGTTGCCGGCTGTAATGAACGCGTAGGCGATCGACATGCTCCGCTGGCGGCCAGTCTTCACCTGCCAGTTCATCCAACCGTCGCAAGGCAACCGTGGCCGCATGTTCCCGCGCCTGTCGTTCCTCCTGCGCCTGGTCGTGATCTTCTTGCAGGTTGATGGCCCGGATCAACGGCGCAAGTGAAAGTCCCTGCAGCACCAGGGTGGCCAGAATCACTGTAAAGCTGATCAGGATGATCTCGGCTCGAAAGGGAAAGGGCTGTCCGGCAGCCGTCGTGAGCGGTAATGCCAGGGCGGCCGCCAACGTCACGATCCCGCGCATCCCGGTCCAGCCGATCAAAAAGAGCGCAGGCCATGGCGGCATGGGATCCCGGGCCCGCAACGACGGACTCAGCGCCCGGGGAAGAATCGCCGCCAGGGGCACCCAGACTAGCCGGACGAGAATGGTCGTGCCGCTCACCAGCGCGCCGGCCATCAGTACCTGCCCGAACCGGGCGGACGGCAGCGCCGAACGTAAGACCGCAAGCTGGAGGCCGATCAGAATAAAAATGAAGCCGTTGAGCACGAAGATCAGGAGATTCCACACGGCACGAGCCTGCAGACGCGTGGTCGGCGCCACGGCCGCACTAAAATGCCGCCGTATGTACAAACCTCCCGCGACACAGGCGAGCACGGCGGACGCTTGCGTCAATTCACCCAGCACCCATGCCACATAGGGCGCCAGCAAGGTGATCGCGGTCTGCGTAAAGCTATCTTCCGTGGCACAGAGTGCCCAGCGCACCGCCACGCCCACGGCAAGACCGACAGCCACCCCCACGGAGGCTGCAAAGACAAACTGGATCACCGTCTGCCCCATGACATAGCTTCCGCCGATCGCGACGCCGACAGCGGCGCGGTACAGCACAAGCGCCGTGGCATCATTGACCAGACTTTCTCCTTCGAGGATCGTAACGATACGGCGGGGAATGTGCAGACGTCGGCCGATTGCCGTCGCCGACACGGCATCCGGCGGAGAGACAATGGCGCCCAGCGCAATCGCCGCAGCCCATCCGATACCGGGCAGCATCGCATGCGCCACCGCCGCAACCGCTCCTGTTGTCGCCAGCACGAGCCCGACCGCCAGCAAGGAGATCGGCCTGAGATTGGCGCGAAATTCACGCCACGACGTGAAATAGGCGGCGGCCCACAGGATGGGCGGCAGAAAGACGAGGAACACCAGATCGGGACTGAGCGTGACCACCGGAAGCCCCGGGATGACACTCAGAGCCAATCCGCCGATCACGAGAAGAATGGGATAGGGAATGAGGATCTTTTGGGCAACCGTCGTCAGCGCCAGCACCAGCGCGAGCAGGAGAATGACGAGTTCGAGATGATGCAGACCCTCCATCCCTCACCTTTCTTCACGATGCATGACCGTTGAGAGCGGAAATTTCGAGACAGGCTACTTGGGGGAGAAAACGGAGTCAACTATGGGAAGGTGACATTGACCAGGCACTCATGCACTCGCCGCACGCGGACGGGGCGGGATGCTTTATTGGAATGTTTTTTGACCCGGATGTGACCGACGGCGTGTCATCACCTGTTTACTTCGGCCTCTGTCCTGACTACACTGGCCTCGCTCGTACCTCAGAGCGCCGCAACGATCCCTCACCTCAAGGAGGATCTATGGACAGCTCGCTCGCGAATCTACTCACCGGATTAGTCAGCGGTGCGGTCGGCGGGAACATCGCCGGGGCCCTGATGAAGAACTTGAGTCTCGGCCTCGTCGGGAACACCCTCGCCGGAATCGTCGGCGGCGGCCTCGGACAACAAGTCCTCAGCGCACTGGGGCTCCTTCAAAACCTCGGGATCGTAGGCGACGTGGGCGGGTCGGCGGTCGGCGGCGGAGCAGTGATGGCCGTGGTCGCGTTGATCAAGAACGCCATGTCCAAGTCGTAAGTCTGCTCTTCTCAGCGGCCACAGTCCTGTCACTCAGTGGAGACAATGTGTGCGTACCGCACCTCCGTTGGGCGCCTGCTCACACATACTGTCCGCCGCGCGCGGACGACAGGATCGAAAAGTAAAATGTCCCCGCATTGCCGGTCAAGATTCCCCTCCTCGACCGTTACTGCTGCTGTTGATGTTCATCCGGCACGGATACGGGAGGGAGTGCAAGGCCCTGGCCGCTGAGCCAGCGGTCGGCGGGTCCGTGGGATTCCAGTACGACGGACACAGCCATCTCGAGCTGATTCTTGGCTTCGCCTTCGTAATACCCGCTGGTCGGGGCGATATCCTGATAGTCTCGTCCCACAGCCACGGTGATGTAGCGCTCATCGCACCGTCGTTGGTGAGTCGGATCGTAACCGACCCAGGTCGGGGGTTTCTGGACCGTGCCCGGCAATAAGACTTCAACCCACGCGTGCATCTGCCCTTCGCCGGGGAGCAGCCCCGACACATAGCGCGCGGGCAGGCCCGCCAATCGACAGATGGCCAGCATGACATGCGTGTAGTCCTGGCAAACCCCCGAACCCAGGGCCATGGCTTCGGAAGCAGGAGTACCCACATGCGTCCGCCCGCGCTCGTACCGCAAGGCCGCGTGCACGTGGTGCAGAATGGCTTCGGCGAGCCTCCCCGACGCGCCGCCTCCGCCGCGCAGACGTTCCGCGAGACGGGCGAGCTTCTCGGACCGATCCACGAGATGGGTGAGTCTCATGAATTCGGACGAGTCCACCGTGCAATCAGTTGCCTGAGGATCGGTGCCTTGCAGCGCGAGTGTCCCGTCCGTCAGATACCCGGCCTCGGTTTCGACGCGCATCTCCACCGTGCAGGTGATCTCCTGTTCCACGCGGGCATGATCCATCTGCCAGACCAGATTGCCGAAGGCATCGGTGTAATGCCGGTAATCGGCGGGCGGGTCCATATGCCACCGGATATCGAGACGCCGCTGTCGCCCGTAGTGCTGGTGCGGGGCCACGCGCATGATCGTGCGGACATTCGTCACCGGCGACTCGTAGCGATAGGTAAACTGATGCCGTGCCGAGAGGAGCGCCTTAATGTTATGGACCGCCGTTTCATGATGTTCCAATCGCAGATGCCGCCGCGGGCTGGAGATCGTGACCTCGGGGGTCTCCCCGGCCCTGAAATAGGTGCGTGAAATCGCCGTGGTAATCCGGTCCAGCTGCCGAACAACCTCCGTCAAGAAATTTTCCAGACCTATTTCATGGATTTCATCCAGCGTAATGAAATCAAGGTCGGCCGCCATCTGCCCCACTAGCCGGGCAGGCTCCCGGCTGGAAGGCCCCAGCGGGTGTTCCGCAATCCGCTCGATATTCTGGCGCAGCGCCCGCGCGCAGAACCGGACGGACCTGGGGAAATACTGATTCAGCAGAAAGAACTCCACGATTTTCTCCGGCAGCACGACAGAGCGGGACACCTTCCGGTAGGCCTGGTACGCGCTGGCCGATTTGAGGATGGCAATGCATTGATGCAGATCGGACAACTCGGTGGGCTCGCGCGAAGTCTGGAGCAGGATCGGGTGAACGAGCAGTCTCGCCGTATGGCTGGCGCGCTCGATGTCTTTCCCGAGCCGGTAAAACGTCCATCCCTCATCGTGCAGCATCGTGCTCGCCATAATGCCGTGGAGGGTATAGCAGGTATCTTGGACTTCGGTCAGAATTCGATGCGGGCTCGCGGCGATACTGGCGGGCGTGTAGTCCCTCCAGGCCAGATGCACGCGATTGATATGGTGCCAGACCTCGCTCGAAAGCTGGTCCTGGATCCCTCGCGCATTCTCCCTGGCGGCGCTGATCAAATTGACGAGGGCGTTAGGATTCCCCTTGTCGAGCGTGAGAAATTCCATTACGAGCGGCGTCGCCAGAGGCTGCGCCCGCTCCTCATATAGACTCAGCTGCCCCGTGCTCTCCAGGTACCAGCGCCAGATTCCGATCTGATCCTGCAGATCCGCGCTCTCCAGAAGGAGATGGTAGTGCACATTGATGAGGCGGGCCGTGTATTCGGCTCGCTCGGTGTACCGGGCAATCCAGAAGCACGAGGCAGCGGTCCGGCTCAGCATAGTTGCTCAATCCTCGCCATAGAGAACCCATGTGCCTTTGCTGCCTCCCCCTTGCGACGAGTTGACTACGAGGGAGCCTTCGCGAAGGGCCACTCGCGTCAATCCACCCAGGGACAGGGTGATGTCCTGGCCGCAGAGAACGAAGGGCCGCAGATCGATGTGGCGGCCGGCCAGCCGGAATCCGCCGTCGGGATCGTCGACCATACAGGGAAGCCGCGACAAAGAAACGATCGGCTGGGCAATGTAGTTCCGCGGATGCGCCAGGATCCGGGCGCGGAACTCTTCCTGCTCAGCCTTCGTAGACGCCGGTCCCATTAACATGCCATAGCCTCCGGACTCATTCACTGCCTTCACGACCAGGGACGGAAGGTGCTCGAGGACGTAGCGCCGGTCGTCTTCCACACTGCACAGGTACGTCGGCACGTTGGGCAGGATGGGGGATTCGCTCAGATAGAACGCAATCATTTTGGGCACATACGCGTAGATCGCTTTATCGTCGGCGACGCCATTGCCGATAGCGTTCGCCAGGGCGACATTCCCTGCGTGATAGGCCCGGACGAGGCCCGGCACCCCGAGGACGGAATCCGGACGAAAGACTTCCGGATCCAGGAA
>DATIFQ010000080.1:0-8326 GCA_035455185.1 Bryobacteraceae bacterium
CTGGCCCGGTTCGGTTTTGTGCTGCTGATCGTCGCGATCTCGGTGTCGTCGTTGGGGCGGTACCTCTCCCTGTGGAGCTTCCAGGGTACCCAAGTGATCCTCCGGATGTTCTGGTAGGACGGGCGGACCGCCGGACTCGTCGGCGGTGTTATTCTTGCTGCCGAGAGCGCTATGCCGGCGAACCTGACGCCCGACTATCTGGCGGCCGAGCAGGAATACAAGCACGCGCAGACGCCGCAAGAGAAGATCGCGGCGCTCGAGCGGATGATGGCGACCATCCCCAAGCACAAGGGGACGGAAAAGCTCCAGGCCGAGATCAAGCGCCGCCTGTCGCAGGCACGGAAGGATTCTCAGAAAAAGGGCGCCACTCACGCAACGCCGTTCTACCTCATCAAGAAAGAGGGCGCGGGACAGGTGGTGCTGGTCGGCCCGCCCAATTCCGGGAAGTCGCAGCTTGTGTGCACGCTCACGCATGCGCGCCCGGAGGTCGCGGACTATCCCTTCACCACGCGCCTGCCCACGCCCGGCATGATGCCGTTCGAGAACGTGCAGATCCAGCTTGTGGACCTGCCTCCTCTGTCACCGGAATTCACCGAGCCGTGGCTGCCGCAGGTGATCCGCTACGCGACTCTAGGAGTGCTCGTGGTGGATCTGAACGATCCGGGCGTGCTCGACGAAATGGAGTTCATTCACGGACTGCTGGACGAGCGGCGCCTTCCGGCTCCGAAGCTGCTTGCCGGGAATAAGATTGACCTGGGCGGCGCCCGCGACAACTTCGCGGCATTGGTGGACCTTTATGGGGACCGTTACCGCTGCGTCGCCACCTCCGCGTTGACGGGCGAGGGACTCGACCGCTTTGCACGGGCGGTTTATGACGCCCTCGAGATTGTTCGCGTGTATACGAAGGTTCCGGGGAAGCCGCCGGAGTTGACGGCGCCATATATCCTCCGGCGTGGCTCGACGGTCGAGGACGCCGCCCGTCATGTCCATAAGGACTTCGCCGAGCACCTGAAGTATGCCCGACTGTTCCGTGCCTCAGGCAGCAGGGATGGCCTCATGGTTGACCGCCACCGCCTGGTAGAGGACGAAGACATCTTCGAGTTTCATATGTGAGGAGCGGCTGCTTGGGGATTTGACGGTGCCGTTCAGAAACTCGCACGCAGGTCGCGCAGATCGTTGAGGGATTGGGCGTATCGGGCGATCACAAGAACAAGCCAGAACACGCCGCAGACGATGCCGATCACAAAAGCGCCGAGAGCCGTCATTCCCGCACTTTCGAAGAGCTTTTCCGTCAGCCAGAGCGGCTGCTTGTCGTACCAGAGACGAAGCCTTCCCAGGACTTTCCCCGCGGCCATCTTTCCCCTTCCCTGGCGAACAGTGTAGCCGGACACGACAGGGAAAGCAACAAGAAATCGTGTGTCGAGTTTTCCAACGCTCCGGTCGTCAGCCCATCCGCCTTGCCGAAGCAGTGCCCCATTCCGCCCCCGGAGTAAGGCCGAAGAGGCAGACGTGATCGAACGCCCACAGGTTCACTACGGGAATTCCCTCCCCCAGTGCCGTCAGGTACTCTTTCTCCCACGCGTACCCCGGCGTGAACACGGCCAGCAAGTGGCGCAGCGAGTCTCGGGGCCAGCCAAGCTCCAGAGGGAAGCGGATGGCTTGATAGACGAGGCCGAGATCCCGCGACCACGCGCCGAAGTCGAGCGCCTCCACTTTGAGCCGGTCCAGTCCGCTCGTGTCCTTACGCTCCCATTCGGCCGGCAGATTGACGAACCGGTTCAGCCGGCCTCCGATCCCGTGCACTCCCGCGGGTGACGGATAGTTGACGTCGAATGGATACAGCACCTCGAGCTTCGCCGACGAATAGAGCGCCCGCAAGTGGGAGGCCAGCGCCGCCACATGGTCGCGCAGCCGACCGCGGAGGAAGAGGGCGTCGGCGCCGCCGTTCACGCCCGGGTCGTCGTCCGGGTCGGAGAACAGGTACAGCGGCCTTCCCAATGCCGCCTGCGCCGCCGCGGTGATCTCTTCATGGAAGTATGCCATGCCTCCGTTCGGGTTTTCCGCAGTCCGATTGGTGAAATACCACCAGCAGAATTCGCCGAACTGAAGCTCCGGAGTAAGTCCTTCCTCCGCCATCAGGCCCGCCAGGCACTCGTAGACCCGCTTCTGGTATTCGGTGACGCCGGAGACGAATGCACAGTGTGTCGAAACGAGGTCGCCGAACCCCACCGAGGTCTCGACGGCGGCCCCGTCCGGGAACTTCGCGGCGAAACCTTCCGGCGGATTCACCAGCTCCATGGACGCGGAAGTTACGATTTCGCGTCCCCGCGCTTTGCATCCCTGGTAGAGGTCCCGGTGCCAGTCCCGCGCACCCCGATTGAGAGCGGGCGTTTGCGAAAGATCGATCACCCACTGCCCCGGCTGTCCACCCTGGAGCGAGCCGGTGAACGTGACAGCACCACTCGATCCGGAAGGGCTCTCTTTCGTCGCCTGGAATGTGAACGAGTAGGCCGGTTTGGGCGAGCGGACGGTTATCGTCAGTACATTGCCCCCGGCCGTTGCCCAGACGCCAACGTAGGTTGCGTTGATGAAGTGCTGGAAATGCGCCGCCAGCACCACAGTGTCCTCATTCGGGAACACAGTCTTGCCGCATACCTGCCCGCCGATGTCGAGGAACACTTGATCGCCCGCCGCGAACTGGCCGCTGAACGTGACGACCACACTCGGAAGCACGGCATTCACGCGCGTTCGCTGATTCCACCAGAACACGCCGATGTACTCGTTCATCGGCCCGCCGTAGCCCAATTGATCGAGATTCCAGAGTACGCGGGCCGGCGGCAGCTTGTATGTATGGTCCGTGCTGTAGTCGAGCGCGGGCGACGCGTTTAACAGCGGCGGTAGCGCGTCCTGGACATCGCCCGCCACCGCCGCTTCCAGAAAGTCGAGGTAGAAGCAGCCCTCGGACTTGAGCCGTAACGTCACCGAGTGCCGGCCAGCCGGCACCGCCGCCCGCACTTTTCTGCGCGTCACCACGGCCGGCTCCACGTCCATCCGGCAGTCAAGGTCCGTTTCCGAATCGCCGTTGAGCCGCACTCCGGCCACGCCACGATCCCCGTAAAGAGACGTGCCTACGTACAAGTCATGCACCTCGCTGCAAGAATACGTCACCGTCACCGCATTGCCGGCGGCCGCAGTGCGCCGCGCATAGCCGCCCGAGTAGAACCCTGTCTCGACACCCCACTCTCCTGTGTAGCTGCACCAGGAGTCATCCTCCTCTACGCGCACGCTGCCCGGCCCGGCCACCTTCAGCGCCCGCACCTCCTCCGGTCCGCCGACCGTCCAGTTCGTGAACTCGGCTTGCCATTCCGTGTCGGAGAAGGAAGCGCCGTTCGCGAGCGGCGGTGCGAAGGTGAGCCACATCTGCCGGATCTCGGGGATCCCCAGAGCCGTGAAGTCCAGGGTCACCCGCCAAGTGGCGTCCGAACTTCCCCCCTGGAACACCGCCGTGGGCGCCACGGTCCGGAGCCGGCCGTTCTTCGCAACGGCGTACATGCGGATCATGTTGCCGTCGTACCCCGGGCGCGCGGCGATGATCCGAAGCGTTGCTCCGTAAGACTCCGCCCGCAGCGGGATCAGCGCTCCGAGTGCGCTCCAGTCGGCCGAGTTAATCTGCGCTGCTAGCGCTGCCGCCACGTCTGCGGCGGAGGGCAAAGGCTGCGTGACCGGAACGATGTAGTCGAAGGCGTAGGTTAAGTACCACAGCGTCAGGCGATCGTACGGCTGAAGCCCGGTTGCCTCGACCAGAAACTCGGCTTGGGCCGGCGCGTAGGTCCCCCCGACCTGCGCTGCGTGGTCGAACAGGCGGATTTTGGCCGTGGACCCGTCAGGGCGGATGACGTCGAGGTATGGCCAGTCGATGGTGGCGTATTTCGGCGAATCGAGCGGCATCAGCCCGGAGAATCGCACGTCGAACCGAAGCGTTAGCCCGTCGAAGTTCGTGTCCGGAAGATACTTCAGACGTGGATGCTCATAGAAGTTGTCGGCGTCGTAGAGGACCACGACGGCGAAGTCGCCCGGGTCTCGGAAGGCACCGCTCACTTTGAAGGCGGCGGGCGTCGCGGAATGCAGTGCCGCCGCGGCGCCGAGACCGTCGAAACCGCGCAGTTGGACGGTACGGTCAGGCTGCAGTTTGTAGATTCGCTCCGGCAAGTGAGTGCCTCCCGTTTTGATCGTACGGGTGGCGCTCACCCGGAACCTCACCAATGAGTTGCAAAAACAACCGCATCTCATTGACGCAGCATAACTAAACGAAATATACCGCCGTTGTGACTGGACGGCGGGCTGTCCGTGATGCGGGATGATGTACGTGACGTGCGCGGTCGGCTATAATTGCGGAGATCGCGGTACACCGCTCATGAGCAAAGTCGGCAAAACGGTGCTCTGGTTGCTAGCCGCTTTGGCGGCGGTGTGGATTGCCACGCACTGGCAGGAATTCCTGAGCCAATTGCGCAGCATCGGAATGATGCCGTTCATTGAGGAGCGCCTGCACTCCAGCGGAGTCACCCCACGTTCGCCGCTGGCGAAACTACCGGCTGGAACCGCCTTACCCGCGGTTATGCCGGCACACCGGGAGGCTCGGGAGCCGTGCTGAACGACTGAAGAGCCAGGTAGCTTGGGCCGAACCGCTTGATGTTGTCCAGTTGCTTGTCGTACTCGTCGAAGTGCCGCTCTTCGTCCTGAACAAGCTGCTCAAAAATCTGTTTCGAGACAGAATCGGCGTTCGCCGAGCAGGCGATCGCGGCGGCATTGTAGTCGCGAGCGCCAGTCTCCTCCATCAACGCCGCTTTCGCCAGCATTTGCTCGGGATCGACGATCCGGTCGACACCGCCGGCCGGCTTCATGTCCACGTCGCCCTTCAGAAACAGAATCCGCTCGGCGAGGCGCTCCACATGTCCCATTTCCTCAATCGCGATGCGCTTGAACAGGAGTGAGAGTGGGCGGAAGCCCTGGTCGTCGAGATGAAAGTGAAAGTACATGTACTGGTGGACTGCTTGTAGTTCGTCGGCAACAGCGTGGTTCAGGAGTTCGATGCTTTTGGTCTTATCCATAAGATTGCCTCGCCTTCATCAACTATCATAGGGCCAACGGAGCAGCTCAGGCGCCGGCCTGTGCTTCCGACAGCACCGTCATCGAGGCGGGATTCGGTGCAACCCGTGCGGGTACCACGAACGGTACGAGTGATACCCTCCCGGCAGATTTCTCACACGAAACCCGAGTTGCGCAAGCAGGCGGCAGGCGTAGTACGCTCGCTGCCCGACTCCGCAACTCACCCAGATTTCGCGGTCCCGGGGCAATTCACGGGCGCGGTCTCGGAGCTGGCCGAGTGGGATATTCACCGAACCCTCGATGGAGCCACCCGCAAATTCGGTGGCGTCTCGCACGTCGAGTAGCAAGGCGTCGGCGCCGGGCACATCTCCCCAGTGGGCAAGTTCCACATCACCTCGGACGACGTTTGCCGCGACCATTCCAGCGACGTTCACGGGGTCCTTGGCAGCGCCGTATTGCGGCGCGTAACAGAGCTCGGCCTCTTCGAGATCGAAGACCGTCTGACGGGCCTGGATGGCCATCGAGATCGCGTCGATGCGCCGCTCTACTCCCTCATCGCCGACGGCCTGGGCTCCGAGAATTTCGCCACCGCACTTACGAAAGATCAACTTCAGATGAATCGGCTTGGCGCCGGGATAGTAACCCGCATGGTGCCCCGGATGCACGTAGATCGCTTCGTAGTCGGTGATGCCCGCGCGGCGCAGGGACTTTTCGGTGGCCCCGGTTAGGGCGACGGTCAAGCCGAAGAACCCGCACACGGTCGTGGCCTGTACTCCGCGGAACCGTGTGTTGCGCCCGCAGATGACGTCCGCCGCGATGCGGCCCTGGCGGTTGGCCGGCCCGGCCAGCGGAATCATCTCCCACTCACCCGTCACCGTGTTGCGTACCTCGACCGCGTCCCCGACCGCCCAAATGGAAGCGTCACTCGTCCGCATCCGCTCGTCCACCCGGATGCCACCGCAATCGCCGATTACCAGCCCCGCCTGCCGGGCCAGACTCGTCTCGGGCCGTACGCCGATCGAAAGAATCACGAGGTCCGCCGGAAGCGCAGATCCACCAGCCGTTCGGACAATGAGGCTGCCGTCTTCCGACGCGCTGAAACCCGCGACGCCGTCACCGAGATGGACATGAGCCGTGTGCGTAACCACGCGTCGGCGGACGAAATCGGCCATCTCGGGGTCGAGCGGGGGCATCAACTGGTCCGCCATCTCTACGACCGTGACTTCGAGGCCGCGGTGTACGAGGTTTTCGGTCATTTCCAGGCCGATGAATCCACCCCCCACAACCACCGCCCGGCGGGCGTTCCTCTGCTCGATCCACTCCCGGATGCGGCGGCTGTCCGGCACAGTACGCAACGTGAATATGCCGGGAAGGGCGATTCCCGCGATAGGCGGCCGGATGGGCATCGCGCCGGGCGAGAGCACGAGGGCATCGTACCGCTCTCGATACATCCTCCCGGAGGGAAGCTCGCGAACCTCGATCTCGCGCGCGATCCGGTCGATCGCGACTACCTCGTTCTGAGTGCGTACCTCGATGTTGAAGCGTTGGCGAAACAGTTCGGGCGTCGCGACCAGCAGTTTGGTCTCGTCACGGATGACGTCACCCACGTAGTACGGAAGGCCGCAGTTGGCGAAGGACACGTATGGCCCGCGATCGAGCACTACAATTTCAGCGGTTTCGTCCAGGCGCCGAAGGCGCGCGGCGCAGGATGCCCCGCCCGCCACACCACCCACAATCAAGACCCGTTTTGCAGCCAACATGTCAGTTCCAGTTTCGCCCATGCCAATTTGCGGTCGTCAGATTTTGCGTTACGAAACTCTAATATTCGCACGAGCTTGGTCAAGTCTTGCTGCCCTCCCGTCACTGCCTGGCATTCGCCCTTGAAAGCGCGCAACTGTACGGCAAGAAAAAAGAGCATGCGTTAATTAAATTTTGTTAATTAATGACCGAGAGCCATCCATTCAGTACCGAACTCGATATATAATGGCGCGCGACGAGGTTTGTCGAGCCGCAATCGCGGACTGCAAAAAGGGGGATATGTGTATTACTTGAGGCGAAGGACTCTTTTCTCGATAGCGTGCATGACTGTTTTGCTGACGCTGCTATCGAGCGCAGTGTTTGGGCAGGAGTATCGCGGCAGGATCCAGGGCACTGTGATGGACACCACTACCGCCGCCATTCCCGGCGCCAAGGTAACCCTGCTGAACAACAGAACCGGTGTGGAAGTCGTCCGGCAAAGCAACGAGATGGGCCGCTTCCTGTTCGACCTGGTGGAACCGGGGAGCTATAACCTCACCGTCGAAAACGCCGGTTTCAGCAAATTCGTGCTGGAGAACATCAACGTGCCATCCCGCGCCGACCTGACGCTGGATGCCACGTTAAAACCTGGAGAGGTAAGGGAGACAATCTCGGTCGTCGCGGAGGCGGCGACACTGCAACTGAACACCGCAAAACTCGAGACGACGGTCGACCAGAAACTGACCCAGAGCCTTCCGCAGTTGTATCGCAATCCCTTCCTATTGGCGCAGTTGGACCCGTCGGTCGAGAGTACGTCCTGGGGAGAGGACAACCCTTACGACACTTGGGCATCCAACAACCTAAGGATCGGAGGCAGTGGACAGTTCACCAATGATCTGCAAGTGGACGGCAGTCCCTCCGGGATCAGCGTGAAGACGGGCTACGTTCCCTCTCCGGACATGGTCCAGGAAGTCAACATCCTTCAGAATGCAGTGGATGCCGAGTACGGACACAGCTCCGGCTCCGCAATCAGCGTGGTGATGAAGGCGGGCACCAACGAGTATCATGGAAGCGCGTTTTTCCAGGGCGCACGTCCATACTGGAATGCGCTTGAAAACCGCGTGTACCGGAGCGAGAACCAGACCCGCAACAACATGTACGGCGCCACTCTCGGCGGGCCCATCATCAAGAACAAGCTGTTCAACTTTGCGGGCTATGAAGGATGGAACAAAACTGAACCCGCCATGCTGTATAACACGGTTCCCACCGATCTGGAGCGGACCGGGAATTTTTCGCAGACGCTGACGGATGAAGGCGGTTTGCGGCCGATTTACGATCCCTGGACCACGCAGACGGCGTCCGATGGCACGATTACCCGCACGCCCTTCACTGACAACACGATTCCGTCCACCCGGATTGCTCCGGTCGCTTCGAAGTACACGGCTGCGCTCTGGAAAGCGAACGGACCGGGGATTGACGCCTT
>DATIFQ010000081.1:0-17066 GCA_035455185.1 Bryobacteraceae bacterium
CGGGGCGACCTCGTCAACCAACCCGGATTCACCGACGGCGAACGAACGCCGGATCCGCGCCTGATGCTGCGAGGATACGAGCGCGCCGCACTGACGCTGAATTTCATCCGGGCGCTGGTGACGCGCGGCTTCGTGGATCCACACCACCTCGAATACTGGGACCTGGACTTTGTCAAAGACTCCCCGCTAGCCGACGAATACCGCCGGATGGCGAGGGGCATTGCCGAGTCACTGCGCTTCATGGAGAACATCCTGGGCGCACACCCGGGCGAGATGCACTGGGTCGATTTCTTCACCAGCCACGAGGGACTTCTGCTTCCCTACGAACAAGCGCAAACGCGCCGCGTACCGCGGCGGGAAGGCTGGTACAACCTCTCGACGCACTTCCCGTGGATCGGCATGCGAACGGCGGACCCGGTCGGCGCGCACGTCGAGTATTTTCGCGGCATCGTCAACCCGGTCGGCGTCAAGGTCGGACCGGACACGTCGCCGGAGACACTGCGCAGGCTCATCTCGATCCTTCACCCCGACAACGAACCGGGACGGCTGACCCTGATTCACCGGTTCGGCAACGACCGGATCACCGCATGCCTTCCACCGCTGATCGAGGCCGTGCGGTCGACGGGGAAGACGGTGCTCTGGTGCTGTGACCCGATGCACGGCAACACCCGCCTGACCGCCGGCGGCATCAAGACGCGCCGTTTTGAGGACATCCTCGGTGAAGTGGACAAGGCGTTCGACATACATTCCGCGTGCGGCAGCGACCTCGGAGGCATCCACATCGAACTGACGGGCGAGGACGTCACCGAGTGCATCGGCGGCGCACGCGGCTTGAGCGAAGTGGACCTGGCGAGAGCGTACGAATCCCATCTCGACCCCCGCCTGAACTACGAGCAGTCACTCGAACTGGCGATGTTCGTTGCGCAGAAGATGCGGGAGAGAAAATCAGCCCTTTACCTCCGCTGACCGGGGTCTCCGCAGGAACGGGCGAAGCGCCAGGTTCACCAGGATCATCGCCAGCGAGAATGCCGGCAGTAGATACAGGGCGGTGCCCAGGCGCGCCGGATCGTCGCCGGCGATCGCACCGATGATGCGCGAACTGACGGCCAACCCGGCCCATCCCGAGGTAATCACGATCCCGATCGCCGTACCGGTGGCGTAGTCGAAGGCTCCACCTGTCATGGCCACGATGTTGGGGAACACGGGAGCCATTGCCATACCTGCAAAAAAGACCGCCAAACCGACGAGCGCCGGATCGTTGGTCTGCAACACACAGAACGTGCTCACCGCCATCAGCGCTGTGGCCCCGAGTGTTACTGTCACCACACTCACCCTCATCAGGATGGGCAGAACGGCGATTCTGCCAAGCAGCAGGCCCAGAGCAAAACCGAAAGAGAGGATATTCTGCGCCACGCTATCCTTGATGCCTTGCGCCATCAGGTGCCTCGTCAACCAGTTCCAGTAATTCAGCTCGCAGGAAATATACAGGAACATATACACGACGAGCAGCCACAACGCGGGACGCCCGAGCACCTGTCCAGCCTCGGAGAACTTGAAGCCGCGCTGACCGGTCGGAGGCGGCATTTTCGTGGCCGCATACACGACCAGAGTGACGGCGACGAGCGCCACCATCACATAGAAGAACTGCACGGCGGATTCGGCGGAATTCCTGGACAACAGGTTGGCCACCAGGAAAGGCGCCAGCATGCCGCCCAGTCCAAAGAAAACGCTCACAAAGTTCAGAACTGCCGCCCGGCGCTCAGCGCTGATATCGCTCAGCAGTGCGTTTACCGAAGTGACCAATATGCCGCCGCCAAGGCCGACGAGAAACAGAGCAGCGATGATCATTACGAAGCTAACCACGTGGGGCAACGCGGCCAAGCCGATCAACAGCGAACCCAGCCCAAGCATCAGACCGGTCTTCTTGCCTTTGTTGTCACACAGCGGACCCGCGATCAGAGAGGCGAGAATCATTCCGACCGCCTGTGCGAGCGCCACGTGCGCGGTCTGTTCCGGATTCAATCCGATGCCGGCCCAGTAAGGCTGAAGCGTGCCCAACGTGGCGGAGACCATTCCAAAAATCAGAATTCCCAAGCAGGTAAGAAAAATCAGGCGATTGGCCGAGGCAACATGATTCATGAGATTCTCACTTCCAGCTCCCAGAAGCCGATGTGGTGCGCCGGGACGATTACGAAGGACCATTCTAACCGCAATTTCCGTCTATAACGGCGTCGGCATAGTCTAAGTTGCGAAAATGGGCGAGTGCAGCTTACGAGGAGAAGAGGAATGCGTGCTTTAGCGGTAGGAACGTGGATGATTGTGGGGCTTGCGGCAATCGCGATCGACCCGTCCTTCGGTCAGTTGCCGGAAGACCTGAAGCGGAAGTTCGATGAAGCCGAGCGGCGAATCGTGCGACTCCCGCCGACAGCGTTCCACGAGCTTCCGGCCAACGTTATCCGGGAACTGCAACGCCGTGGTTGCACCGTCCCGCAAGAGGCGTACACGAAGAAGCCGCACAATGTCATCAAGGGTGAATTTGCCAAACCCGGCCAAATCGATTGGGCTGTCTTGTGCTCGGTCAGGGGCGTCTCCAGCATCCTCGTTTTCTGGAACGGCTCGGAGAAGAACCCCAGTGCAATCGCCCCGGCGGAAGACCGCAATTATCTTCAGGGGATCACGGCTGAACAGTTTGGCTTCTCCAGAGGGATCACGAGTGTCGGGAAAGGCTTAATCATGAAGCACTACCGGGCATACGGTGGCCCCACGCCGCCGCCCACTGGCCATCAGGGGATTGATGATGCGTTCATCGAGAAGGGTTCCCGGACGTGGTACTTCCACGGTGGAGAGTGGTTGCAGTTGACCGGAGCGGATTGACTGCAGGCTCTCGGTAGAGCTTCAGTCCCCTTACAGTCGGAACGCACAAGATTCAGTGCTCAAAAGAACGCTGCACAATTGTATACTGCGTGAAGCCGGAGATGAGAATGGAGATTCTGTCTGTTGTCTGACATCCTGACCCGAAGTTGCTCTCCGGTCCCGGCCCGTCTGTTAAGTACCTCCATCGAATCCCTCCTAATGCTTGTCTTGCTGGCGCTTGCCGCTTCCGGCCAGCAGCGGCTCTCTGGGATTGCGGGCACCGTGTACGACACCCGGGGCGCCGTCGTGAGCGGTGCATCGATTACTGTGACCGGAGTAGATACGGGCGTCCGCCGGGAGGCCGTTTCGGGCCCGGACGGCGTGTACCGGGTTCCCTCGCTCGAGTTAGGGCGCTATGCAGTAACCGCCTCGAAGGCCGGCTTCAAGAGCAGCCGGCACGAAGATGTGCTGCTTGAGCTGGAGCGGGAAGCGGTGGTGGACCACCGCCTTGAGGTCGGGGACTTTTCCCAGACCATCGTCGTGGTGGGCCAGTCGCGACTGATCGACGCGAGCGCCGCGACGCTGTCCGGCCTAGTGAGAAGCTCGGCTATTGAACACCTGCCGCTGAACGGCCGGGATTATACAAGACTGGCCCTGCTGCAACCGGGAACGGCAGTGGCGCAGAGCCAGTCGAGGGATGTCAATAACGGCTACGGCGTGCCGATCAGCTTCGCGGGTTCACGGCCGTTTCAGAACGGCTTTCTCCTCGATGGAATCAGCTTGAACAGCTTCCACAATTCCGCGCCTGCGAGCGTGAATGGGGCCACTCTGGGGGTCGAGGCGATCCAGGAGTTCAGCGTGATTGCCGGGCCTTTCAGCGCCGAGTATGGACGCTCGGGCGGCGGGATTATGAACGCCGTCACGCGCTCGGGCGGCAACGAATACCACGGCAGCGCCTACTACTTCCACCGCAATGACAATCTGGACGCCCGCAACTTCTTCGATACCGCGAAGCCTGAGTTCCGCCGTCATCAGGGTGGCATCTCGGTGGGAGGGCCCCTCCGCCGCAACCGGGTCTTCTTCTTCTCCAACTACGAAGCCTTCCGAGTGGCGCGTGGCAACACGACCGTCAACACAACGCTGAGCTCGGAAGCAAGGCGTGGAGAGCTGCTGTCGGGAACCATGACAGTGGATTCGGCCGTTGAGAAAGCCGCCGCTCTGTACCCGCTGCCGAACGGAACCATCTTCGGAGACACCGGGCTGTTTGTTTTCACCAATCAGTTGCGCGCACGGCAGGACATGGGAACCGGACGCATCGACTGGAATCCTTCGGACACGGACCGCGTCTTCGCGCGATATAGCGTGGATGACGGGCTGCGAAGCCAGCATACCGATTTTGCCCTCGGCCGGACGACAAACATCAGCCGCGCGCAATCTCTCTCGCTGGAGCACACGCATCTGTTTGGACCTTCCTGGTTGAACACAGCTCGCGCGGGCTTCGCCAGGGACCGGACGGTCCGTGGGGCCAGCCGGGCGGCGGTTTCGGCCGTGGATGACCCGTCGCTGGCATTCCTGCCCTCGGGCGGATCGGTCGGAATCATCGAGGTAACCGGGCTCACGACTCTGCCCGGTGGCAGCGGCGCCCTCGACGCCGACCTCCACGCGTTCACGAGTTATCAACTGTCCGACGACGCCTTGCGTACCGGCGGCAAACACATGTTCCGCTTCGGCGGACGGCTGGAACGCACATGGTTGAACAGCGACAGCCAGAACAGCGTGAGCGGCATATACCAGTTCAGGAGCATTGCCGAGTTTCTGACCAACCGGCCAAACCGCTTCCAGGCACAGTTGCCGGGGTCGGACACCGTGCGCGGTTTCCGGCAATGGACCGGTGCGCTGTACGTCCAGGACCATTGGCGCATCCACGAGCGGGTGACCGCGGAACTGGGGCTGCGCTGGGAGGTTGCCAGCGTCCCGGCCGAGGTGCAAGGAAAGCTGTCAAATCTTGATCAGCTCACGGACGCCCGGATGCGCGAGGGGCAACCATTTTTCCGTCAGCCATCGGCCGTCTTCCTCGCTCCGCGAGCCGGGTTGGCCTGGGACACGCGTGGGGCTGGGCGGACCGTGCTCCGCGCGGGATACGGCATCTACCCAGACCTGATCCTGACGCAGTTCCTGCTGCTGGCCGGGATGAGGAACCCTCCCTACTTCTTTCGCGGGAGCCTGCGCGCTCTGCAGAAAGGTGACTTTCCGTCCAACGGCTACCGGCGCCTTGTCGAGAGCGGAACGGCTGAGCTCCGGATAGACCGGTTCGATCCCGCGCCAAATCAACCCTACGTTCAACACTGGACTCTGCAATTGGAGCAGCGCCTGAGCCGGCTTGCGACGGCCCGGGCCGCGTATCTGGGCTCGCACGGGCTGAACCTGTCGTCAGTCACCGATGATGCCAATCTCGTGACTCCGGTCCGGCTGGCGGACGGGCGCCTGTACTATCCGTCCGACGGGAAGAAACTCAACCCGAACTTCAGTGCCATCCGGAACCGGCTTTTCGATGCGCACTCCTTCTACCATGGGCTGCTCACTTCGCTGGAGAGACCGTTGGACCATGGCCTCCAGGTCCAGGCATCCTACACGTTCTCCAAGAGCATCGACGACAGCTCGAACTTCTTCAGCCCGACGGAATCGACGAACTACAGCTCCTCCGCGGTCATCGATAACCCGAGATTCAATCGAGGCCTTTCCGCGCACGACGTGCCACACCGCCTGGCGGTGAGCGGCATCTGGGAGGCGCCGCTCCCCAAGCGGACAAATTGGCTGCAGCCCCTTCGCGGTCTGGTCCTGAGCGCCATGTACACGTATTCGTCTGGCATCCCTTTCAGCGCGTGGCTGGGATATGACGGCGCCGGCACAAAGGCGGAGAGGTCGGATTGGCGCTCGGGCCAGCGCCCCGACATCATCGAGGGATCAGGTCGGCGTCTGTTCACAGGCAACCCGGACGGCTGGGTGGACTTGTCAGCGTTCCGCCGCCCGGAGCGTGGTTTCCTTGGAAATCTGGGACGCAACACCATCCGCGGGCCCAATCTTTCCAATCTCGACTTCTCGACGAACTGGCGGCGGCCTCTTAAGGAGCGGGCGACCGTAGAGCTGCGTTTCGAGGTCTTTAACTCGCTGAATCGGACCAACCTAAGCATTCCTAGTGCGGAGCGCATGCAGATCTTCACCGTGGACGGCATCCGGGAGGACGCCGGGCGGATCACCGAAGCCCTCGATAGCCGCGAGATCCAGATCGGGCTTAAGATCAGTTTCTGATGCTCGATTCCCTCCAGATGCTGTTGCGGTTTAGCACCGGACTCAGGAAGCACCTCTCCTCGCCGCTGACGATCCAGGAGTGCCGCGACATCGTCGTCAAGAGTATCCAGGAGCGAGAAGTTAGCTTTCTGGACCTGCTCCGGCGGGCGATCTACGAGAATCCCCGCAGCCCCTACCTGGCGCTCCTCAGCAGGGCGGGCGCCGAGTATGGCGACGTATCCGCCATTGTTCGGCAGGACGGCGTCGACGCCGCACTGGAGAAGCTTTACGATGGCGGCGTCCGCATCCGCCTGGAGGAGTTCAAAGGTCTACGACCCATTGAGCGGTCCGGCCTGACATTGGCGGTAAAAGCGGAAGACTTTGACAACCCCCTTCTGCGGCGCGACTTCGAGGTAGCCACCAGCGGGTCCACAGGCAGGCGGAGGCGCCTGGCCATCGACGTCGACCTCCTGCTCCAGGAAGCCGCGTATACTCGCGTGATCGAGGAGGCCCATGGTGTTTTCGAGCGCCCGAAGGCAATCTGGCGGCCAGTGCCGCCAGGCTCGTCCGGTTTGAAAGCCGTGCTCAGGGCCGAGAAGTGCGGACGCTCCCTGGACAAATGGTTCAGCCAGACGCACATTTCCTGGGGGCCGCGGGGGTGGACTTCCGCTGTATTCACCACCTCTGCTGTGATGATCGGCCGGTTCTGCGGGAGGTCAATCCCGATGCCCGAACACGTGCCCTTGGATGAAGCCCGGCGTGTGGCTGAGTGGATGTCGGAGCAAGCCTCGGCCGGCCGGCCTGCCTATCTGTCGGCCCCTTCCAGCACCGTAGTGCGAATCTGCCAGGCGGCTCGCGTGGGGGGACTGGATATCACTGGGAGCGTATTCCGAGTGAGCGGGGAACCTTACACCGAGGGCAAGCGGCGGGTCGTCGATTCCTGTGGGGTACGGACCTTCAGTGGTTGGAGCTTGGCCGAGTGTGGTGGCGTGGCGGGAGGGTGCGCCCGGAGCGAGGCTCTCGACGAAATGCATCTGCTGACAGGCATGGTCGCGCTCATCCAGCGGCCTGTTTCATTGCGGGGGGAGGCGGGCTCTGTCGACGCTTTTCACCTCACCACTCTCCGGCGTGAGACTCCAAAAGTCATGTTGAATGTGGACGCCGGCGACTACGGCATGGTCTCCCGCCGACGGTGCGGCTGTCCGCTGGAAGAGCTCGGGATGCATGTCCATGTGCACGGCATCCGCAACTACGAGAAACTGACCTCCAACGGCATGCACATCATCGGTTCGGACATTCTGGAGTTGGTGGAAGACTTTCTCCCGCGGCGTCACGGTGGGGCGCCGACCGATTACCAGTTCGTCGAGGAATCCGGCGGCGCCGAGAGTCGCATCGCCATTGTAGTCAGCAGGCGCGTGCCGAATCTCGACGAAGGGGCGTTGCTCACTCACGTGACGGCTTTTCTGACCGGCAAGAGCCGGGCTCATCGCATGATGATCAACGTGTGGGAGCAAGGAGGCAGCTTGCGCGTGGTCCGTGCAGAGCCTCACACGACATCCACCGGGAAGACACCCGCCCTGCGCGTCATACAGGAGTTGGAAACCGAGACCGGGGAGGCCAAACGCGTTGGCTCTTGACGCCGCGGTGCAACGCCGCAGCCGGTGGTCGTGGGTGCGATCTCTGTCCGGGCCGGGGCTGGTTTTCGTACTCGCTGCTCTTGGTCCGCAAGATCTCGTATCGAACGCGGTGGCCGGCGCCGATCACGGGTATTCCCTGCTCTGGACGCTGATCCTGCTTGCCATCGCGCGCTACACCGTGCTGGAGGCTTCGGGACGCTATGTGGTGGTATCAGGCGAAAGCCTGGTTGAGGGGTATGCGCGGTGCGGCCGCTGGATCGCGTGGCTGCTCCTGGTCTCGATTCTCATCAAGCGCCACCTCACGAATCTGTCACTCATTTTGCTGATGGGCGTCGCTGTGAACCTGTTGTTTCCACTCGACCACCCGCGTGGCGCGGCGTTCTGGTCTCTGGCGTTGTGGATGCTGGGTCTCTGGGTCATGTTGTGGGGACGGTACGCCCGCATCGAGAAGTGGTTCAGGGGGCTCGCCATACTGCTGGCGTGTTGCCTGATCCTGGTCGCCGCGCTCGCCCGGCCGGATCCGCTCTTGATCTTGAAGGGTCTGACGATTCCATCCATGCCCCAAGGCAGTTCCTTGCCGGGCACGCTGTTTGTACTCATGGCTCTGATGGGTGCGGGGGCGGGATCGGTGAACAATTTGAAATACCCGGCATTCTTGCTGGAGACGGGATGGGACAGTCGCCACTACCTGCGCGCCAACCGCCGGCAGGCGCTTTTCAGCTCCGGCGGCCTGTTGTTGGCCGCGGTCCTGGTGCAGGTAGCGGCCTCCGCCAGCGGGCAGCAAGCGGAGGGAATTAGAACCGCCGGGGATCTGACCGCCATCTTCGGGAGAGCCCTGGGCGAGCCGGGCCGTCTCGCGATTACCGTCGGACTGGCGGCAGCGGTTTTCTCCACCTTCGTCGGAGCCAACACAGGGTACAGCCTGATCGTTTCGGACCTCGTCCACAACGTTCTCCGCCGGAATCAGAGCAGGACGGGAACTCGGCCGCCCGGGAGCCTCCCCGCTTACCGGTGGGCGCTGCTGGTGTTCACCGTTCCATCCCTGTACGTTCTCGTCACCAACTGGCAGCCCGTCTGGATGGTGCTACTGTCAGCAGCAGCCACCGTCGCGTTACTGCCCCTCACTGTTCCCGTGTTGCTGATCCTGACCAGTGATCGCGAGCGGATGGGCGAGCAGGCGAGCGGGTGGGCGACGAAGATCATAATGTTGCTCGTGGTCCTTGCCGCCCTCTACCTAACCTGGCAGAATGCTCGAACTCTGCTTGCCGGCGGATTCTCCTCCGCGCCGGGCTAGGCGACGCGCAGTTGACGGCTGTTGATCGGCTCGGGATGTCCCCCTGTCGTCGGCTTCCACTCTCCAGCTCGCCGCTGCGCCTCAGCGATCTGAGCGGGAGTCATCACACCAGCAAACGCCTCACGCAGATCGGTATATCGCTTTTGGCGGCTGCCACTGGCGTGTGAAGCCGCCAGGTTAATCCACAAATGTGCTTCGACGTAGTCCTGTGCAATCCCCCCACCCAACGCGTACATGAGACCGAGAGCGACCTGCGCGGGGGCATACCCCTGCACGGCTGCCTTGCGGTACCAGTGGGCGGCTTCGGCGACGTCTTGTGCCATCCCCTGCCCTAAGTCATACCTGGCACCGAGCAAGAACTGCGCGACGGCGTCGCCCCGTTCCGCTCGTTCGCGCAAGGACTTTGGCGACTTCGCAGTGGGAGCCTTCCCCTGCCGGCCAACCCTACGCAAGAGACACCACAGGCTCAATAAGAGACCTACCAGTCCGTATCTCATCAGAACGCCCATCCTGAGCCGCCGCTGTTGACTTAAGTATAGGAGTGTCAACGTGGCGTGTCACTCCGGTACGTGGCGGCACGTCCGGGAGGAGCCACTCCCGGGTTCCTTTCAGGCGGCTGGATCTCCGGGCGGGCCAGTGGCCCAAGCTGCACTACACTGGACGGGATGAGGTGAAAAATCGTGACTCAGTTGAGGGGAGACAGAATCATGAATAGCAACCCTTTGAGGCGGTTGAAAACACTGGGGCAATCCATCTGGCTGGACTACATCCGGCGCGACTTGATCACCAGCGGGGAGCTCCGGCGTTTGATCGAGGAAGATGGCGTGCGGGGGATGACCTCGAATCCAGCCATTTTCGAGAAGGCGATTACAGGCAGCCGCGACTATGACGACAGCATCAGGGCTCTGGCGCTTGACGGAAAGGGCGTCCAGGCAATCTACGATGTCCTTACCATGCGTGACGTGCAGAGTGCCGCCGACGAGTTTCGGCCGCTGTACGACAGGACTGGCGGCAAGGATGGATATGTCAGCCTGGAGGTCAATCCACACCTGGCGCGCGACACCAAGGGCACGATCCAGGAAGCTCGCCGGTTATGGGACAGCTTGAACCGACCCAACGTCTTCATCAAGGTCCCGGCTACGGCCGAAGGACTGCCCGCCATTCAGCAGCTCATCGGCGAAGGCATCAGCGTCAACGTGACGTTGCTCTTCGGATTGCCGCGGTATCGGAAGGTGGCGGAAGCATACATCGCCGGCATCGAAGCGCGCGCCGCGCAAGGAAAGGCCCTGAATCATGTTGCTTCGGTGGCCAGTTTTTTTGTGAGCCGCATTGATGGGCTGGTGGACCCCATGCTGGAGAAGCTTGCCACCCAGAGTGGTGAAAAGGCGGAGCTCGCCAAGAATTTGCACGGGCAAGTCGCCATCGCCAACGCGAAGATGGCTTATCAAATCTACAAAGAGATCTTTGGCCACGATCGGTTCAAACGATTGGCTGGCAGTGGGGCGGGCGTCCAGCGGCTGCTCTGGGCCAGCACCGGCACCAAGAACCCAGACTACAGCGATGTGAAATACGTCGAGGCTCTGATCGGGCTGGACACGATCAACACGGTGACCATCGAGACTCTCAACGCATACCGCGACCACGGCGACCCGAAAGCGCGGCTCGAACAAGATGTCATGGAAGCCCGCTGGGTGCTGGAGCAACTGCCGGAGCTGGGCATCAACATCGACAATGTGACGCAACAGCTCGAGGACGAAGGAGTCCAGAAGTTCAACCAGCCGTTCGACAAGCTGATGGAGACCTTGGCGCAAAAGTCGTCACAGACTTGACGGTGAGACATGAAACTGAGCTCTCTTGCGGGAAAACCGGCCGAGGCATCGATGCTGGTGAACGTGCCCAGACTCGTGACAGCCTACTATGCGGAGACCCTGACCCTTCGGTGCCTGGACAGCGGGTCTTGTTCGGCACGTCCGGACATCGTGGGTCTGCATTCGACAAGGCTTTCAACGAATGGCACATCCCCGCCATTAGTCAGGCTATCTGCCTGTATCGGAAGCAGAAAGAAATCGATGGTCCACTGTTTCTCGGCACGGACACCACCCTGGAGCTGATCTACCGCTTCAAGCAGCGGCTCTGCTACCTGCTGCTGAAAAAACACCGCACCCGCAAACAGTGCCAAGCGCTCGTGCCTCGCTTCCTGCGTGCCGTGTACCAGTTGCGCTAGGCCCGCCTGGCGCAACTGGTTCAACTCGGCGAAACCTTGTCCTCCTTATAGTCCCCTCAGGAGGAGAATCGAGATGAAGGGTTTTCCACAGTCGCCGCCGCCAGAAACTGTGGAAAACTGGGGTTGCGTCGCGATCATATTGACGCTCTTGCTTCCGCGCATCGTTTGCGATACGTGAGAGAGGAGCGGGCAACCCCGCTGCTACGACTAATGTCCTCCCGTACGCAAAACGTCTGGACCAGAGTGTCGAGCAGCGGGTTGCGCCTTGTTTCCAAACGAATACTCAGATGTCGTCTGGTTTCGACAACCCGACTCTACTATAAGGCTTTCGCCGAGACAAGGCCCTGCCCGTGAAATCGAAGGTCGTAAAGAGGAGATGAGCATGTCGGATCTACCGAATAGACCCGGGCCGGAGTTTGCGGCCTGGATCGGGATCGATTGGGGCGACAAGAAGCATGCCTGGGCAGTTCAAGCCGAGGGTTCGACGCAAGTCGAGCAGGGCGAGATGGCACACACGCCCGAGGCCATCCAGGAGTGGGCCATGGAGCTGCGACGGCGATTCCCCACCGGCCGCCTGGCTGTCGCCCTGGAGCAATCGCGCGGCCCATTGGTGTTCGTCTTGAGTAAGTACGAGCACTTGGTGCTGTACCCCATTCATCCCACCAGCGCTGCCAACTATCGAAAGATCTTCCGGCCATCGGGCGCCAAGAGCGATGGCCCGGACGCAGCGATACATTTGGACATGCTGGTCAAGCATCGGGACCAGCTTCGGCCGCTCCATCCAGACACCGTGGAGACTCGCACACTGCAACTTCTGGTGGAAGATCGTCGGCAGTTGGTGAACGAACGGACGCGCATTTCCAACCGTCTGGTCGCCGATCTGAAGTCCTACTACCCCCAGCCGTTGCAGTGGTTTGAAAAACCCTACGCGCCGGTCACGCTCGATTTCCTGGCGCGCTGGCCAACGTTGGAGGAACTGCAGAAAGCCCGGCCGGCGACCCTGCAAGAGTTCTTCAAGCAACACCAGTGCCGGGACGATGCGAAGAACCAAGCACGCATCGAAGACATGCACAAAACCATAGCGGCAACCCACGATGGCGCCGTGAGGATCGCCGGCCGCGCGGCGGTGTGCGCCGCGGTGCGTCTGCTCCGCGGCTTGAGCCAGTCCATCCAGGATTACGATCAGAAGATCGAAGAGTTGGCTCAGGCCCATCCCGATTTCGAGATCTTCGTTTCGCTGCCCGCAGCCGGTGCCGCGTTCGCTCCGCGTCTCATCGCTGCCTTCGGCGCCCAGCGCGATCGATACCGGGACGCGGCCGAGGTGCAGCAGTTTAGTGGGATCGCCCCGGTGACCGAAGCCAGTGGCAACCAACGCTGGGTCCACTGGCGCTGGAGTTGTCCGAAATTTCTCAGGCAGACCTTCCACGAGTGGGCGGCACAAACCATTCAACAGTGCGACTGGGCTGCGGCTTATTACCAAGTGCAACGCGAGGACAAGAAGAAATCGCACCACGCTGCCGTACGGTCCCTGGCCTACAAATGGATTCGCATTGTTTTCCGCTGCTGGAAGGACCGAAAGCCCTACGACGAGTCGCGGTACGAAGGTGCTCTCAAACGCCAACACCAGAAAGCCGCTGCCAAGTCGGTCCAACCCTCCCCGTTTGAGTTGCCGGTCCAGTGGATTTCCTGTGCAGGCTTCCAAAAACTCGCTTCAAAAAATGGATAAAAACCCTTGACTCCAGACCTCAGATGTCTGGTCAGAGGAGATCGTTGCCATGTGGCGCTTCACCCGCAACAACGGCATCACCGAAGGTTTTCACAACAAAATGGAGCTCATTAACCAGCAAGCCTACGGCTTCCGTAACTTCCAAAACTACAGACTTCGAGTCAAGGTATTATGTGGGTGATTCAATCGGGAGCGGGGCTTGCCCCCGTTTTTGGCGTAGAGCCCATGAGTAAACAAAGTCTGGCGGAGAGGGAGGGATTCGAACCCTCGGTAGAGCTTTATGGCCCTACGACGGTTTAGCAAACCGCTGCTTTCGACCACTCAGCCACCTCTCCGCGGTCTGGTGGGTCTCTTGCATAGTATCATAGCAGGCCCGGTGCGTTACCCTCTCGCTTGACGGCTCGGCACGGCCGCGGTACAGTTGATATGGGACCAGAAGGGTCGCATATCCGAAACATGCTGCGGCTGACCAAGAAGGCTGATTATGGACTGATCGCAGTGACCCATTTGGCAGCCGCGGGCGAAAGGGGGGCCGTGAGCGCGAAAGAAATCGCCGACGCCTATCACATCCCGCTGCCGCTGCTGGCAAAGATCCTCCAGAAACTCGCGAGGCGAGGTGTTCTGGCTTCGGTCCACGGAACCAACGGCGGCTACCGATTAAGCCGGGACGCCAGTCGTATCAGTGCTCTCGAAGTGATCCGCGCGATCGACGGTCCGGTAGCCCTGACCTCCTGCGGAGGCTCCCACGGAGACTGCGGCCAGTCCGAAAAGTGTACCGTCCGCGAGCCGTTGCGGGTGGTTCACGACGGAATTATGGAGCTGCTGGCGGGTATCAGCATTTCCGATCTTTCGCAGGACCGCCGGCGAGTTCCACTGACAATGATCCAGACATCATGAGGCACTCATCATGACAAAGCCGATCTATATGGACAACCACGCCACCACGCCGATCGACCCGCGCGTGCTGGAGGCGATGATGCCTTACTTCACCGGTAAGTTCGGCAACGCCGCCAGCCGCAACCACAGCTACGGCTGGGAGGCGGAGCAGGCGGTGGAAAAAGCGAGGCAGCAGATCGCAAGGCTCATCGGCGCCTCCCCGAAAGAGATCGTCTTCACCAGCGGCGCCACCGAATCCGACAACCTAGCCATCAAGGGCGTGGCTGGGATGTACGCCGAAAAGGGCAACCATATCATCACGGTACCGACAGAACATAAAGCTGTTCTTGATACCTGTAAACGGCTTCAAAAGCACGGCTACGAGATCACCTTCCTCTCACCGGGACGCTACGGCATTATCGATCTCGACGAACTGCGGGGCGCGATCACGGACAAGACAATCCTGATCACGGTGATGCACGCCAACAACGAGATCGGTGTGCTGCAGCCGATCCGCGAAATCGGGAAGATCGCGCGGGAACGGGGAGTTTTGTTCCATACCGACGCCACGCAATCGGTCGGCAAGGTTCCGGTCAACGTCAATGACGACAACGTCGACCTGATGTCCATCAGCGCCCACAAAATGTACGGACCGAAGGGCGTCGGAGCGCTGTACGTGCGCCGGAAGAATCCGCGGGTCCAGCTCACCTGTCAAATGGACGGCGGCGGGCATGAGCGCGGGATGCGCTCCGGGACGCTCAACGTGCCGGGCATCGCCGGCCTCGGCGAAGCGTGCGCGATCTGCCAGCAGGAGATGGCGAAAGAAGCCATTCGGCTCAGCGATTTACGGGACAAACTGAAGGCAAAACTCGAAGGCGGTCTCGACGAGGTTTTCGTCAACGGCTCGATGGAACATCGCCTGCCGAACAACCTGAACATGAGCTTCGCCTATGTCGAGGGCGAATCGCTATTGATGGGGATTAATGACGTGGCGGTTTCGAGCGGTTCGGCGTGCACGTCCGCGACACTGGAGCCCAGCTACGTGCTGAAGGCTCTCGGGGTAGGAGACGACCTTGCCCATACGTCGATCCGCTTCGGGCTCGGGCGGTTCAACACCGAGGAAGAGGTCGACTACGTGGCTGCGCGGGTGATCGAGGTGGTGAAGCGACTTCGGGAACTATCACCGCTCTACGAAATGGCTAAAGAGGGCGTGGACCTGAAGACGGTGGACTGGGTTGCGGAGTGAGGAATCGCGGCACGGCGCCGCCGTATCTGATGAGGTAGAGAGGGAACGATGGCATACTCGGACAAGGTTTTGGACCATTACAACAACCCCCGGAACGTCGGGACGATGGACAAGAAGGATCCGAGCGTCGGAACCGGCATGGTGGGCGCGCCCGAGTGCGGCGACGTTATGAAGCTCCAGCTCAAGGTCAACCCCGAGACGGGCGTCATCGAGGACGCCAAGTTCAAGACCTTCGGCTGTGGCAGCGCCATCGCCAGCTCGTCGCTCGCCACCGAGTGGGTGAAGGGGCGTACGGTGGACCAAGCCTTGGAGATCCGGAACACGGACATTGTGAACGAGCTTAGCCTGCCGCCGGTGAAGATACACTGCTCTGTCCTGGCCGAGGACGCCATCAAGGCGGCCATCGACGACTATAAGCGCAAGCAGGAGGCTCTGAGAGCAGCCGAACCGGCGATTTCCTAGAATACAGTCAGGAGGGGGAGGAGTCGAATGATTCAAGTGACGCCAAAGGCTCTGGACAAAATCCGCCAGGCATTCACGCGCCACGGCGTGAGCGAGGCCGGAGGGCTGCGCCTGGGGGTGCAGGGCGGCGGGTGCTCCGGCATGAGCTACCTGTTTCGCTTCGATCCGAAGGAACGCCCAAACGACAATGTTTACAACTTCGAGGGTGTCAGGATCTTCATAGACCCTAAGAGCTTGGTCTACCTCAAGGGAATGACTCTCGACTACAAAGAGTCGCTCATCCACTCGGGCTTCGTGTTCGAAAACCCGAATGCAAAGAAAAGCTGCGGCTGCGGCACGTCCTTCTCCGCCTGATGCACGACGCAGAGAGTTGCTGGAAATGCGGTGAGCCGTCCGCACAGTCACTTTTCTGCCGCTTCTGTAATACGCTCCAAGCTCCGTCTTCCGACTATTACCGGTTTCTGGGGCTGGAGCGGCGTCTAAGCCTCGATCCGGACGACCTCCAGCGACGGTTTTACAGCCTGAGCCGGCTGGTCCACCCTGACCGGTATCTCCGAAGCGCAGCGAACGAGCAACGCTTTGCTCTCGAAGCCACCGCCCTACTCAACGATGCATACCGAACACTCCGAGATCCGGTCGCACGCGCCGAGTACTTTCTGAAAGAAGAGGGCTTCGACAGCGGAGGACAAAAGTCGAACAACGTTCCGCCGGAAATGCTGGAGGAAGTGTTTGATCTGAACGAGGCGCTGGAGGAACTTCGCGGCGGTGATCCGTCGGTGCGTCCCCAACTCGAAGCGGCTCGTCGGCGGTTTCGGTCTCTTCGGGAGGACGTCGACGGCGACCTTGAGGCGCGGTTCCGTGAGTACGATCGGGGCCGGCAGCGGGAAATCCTGGGAAAGATTCGGGCGCTGCTGAATCGGCGCCGGTACATCGAGAACCTGCTTCACGATGTGGAGCGCGAGTTGATGAACTAGGCCATGTCCGACACGTTTCAGATTGATTTCAGCGCGAGTGATCGTCCGCTGGTCGTGGGAATCGACCTCGGCACGACCAACAGCCTTGTGGCGTTCATGGACCTCACTGGTCCCCGTGTGATTCCCGGAGACGACGGAAACAACCTCGTTCCAAGCGTTGTCAGCTACAGCCGGGCTGGGGAGATCGTGGCCGGCAGACTTGCGCGGGAGATGTTGATCACCGAACCGGAGCGGACTGTCTATTCCGTGAAGCGCCTCATGGGCCGCGGCGTCGCCGACGTTCAGGAGGAACTGAAGCTCTTTCCGTTTCGCATTGCGGAGGGCAGTGAGTCGGTGATCCGGCTGGAACTCGGCGAGCGGAAGTTCACGCCGCCGGAGATATCTGCATTCATCCTCCGCCAACTCAGGCAGAATGCCGAGGCGGACCTCGGTGAGACGGTGACCAAAGCTGTGATCACGGTACCGGCATATTTCAATGACGCCCAG
>DATIFQ010000082.1:0-8680 GCA_035455185.1 Bryobacteraceae bacterium
GTGGTCAGAATGAACCAGAAGACATTGCACATGGGCGGATTTCTCCTCCGGCTGCACAGCACCTCATGGGAATCAGGTCCATGCTCTGTTTTACCCAGGATTTCCCCACTGGCTGCCTGGCCACGGTCGATTATATGCCCAGCGGCCTCCATCCCCGATGCCAGCGCTCATTCTGCGGGTCATTACGGGCCTGGAAAGCCGCTCCATAACTCGGATTCGTACGATCTCGGTGCGGTCGAGGAAGACCTGTGGTTCGGCAGCTTCCCCCCGATTCGCCCCAAGAACCCTCAACGGTCAGGGGAGGTGCGGTCGCCGAGCGTCCGCAGCAGCCGCTGCACGGTCATGGCGCCGACGACAACCGCAACTCGCCTGCGCTCGGCCTGAACCGAAGTTAACTGTAAGTGGTCAAAGTGGAGAAGCGGGTTAATACGTTCGTGTGCCACTGACCTTCGTCTCCAGCCGGTAGACGGACGTCCGGGCCGTGATGTAGAGGTTGCGGAACGCATCGCCCCAGCAACAGTTGCTTGGCGTCTCGGGCACCTCGATGATTCCGAGCCTCTCGCCCTTCGGGTCGAATACCCAGATGCCCCCCGGTCCGGCCACCCATACGTTTCCGCTTTCGTCCGTCTTGAGACCGTCCGGACCGCCCGGTGCGCCCGACTGCATATCCGCGAAGACACGTCCGCTCCGAAGCGAGCCATCCGCGGCAATCTCATAAACGCGAAGCAGGTTTCTATCGGCGACGTATAGTTTCTGCTGATCCGGCGCGAGAGCTACCCCGTTTGGGAGATCGCAGTCTCGCGCGGCGATACGCACCTCGCCGCTCCGCGTGACCTGATACACGGCGGAGAGCTCCGTCATCGGCAGACCTCCTGGTGCGGTCTTCGACCGCCGGTCGCTGAAGTACACGCTCCCATCAATCGCGTAAACCAAGTCGTTAGGACGGTGAAGGCCCTTTCCGTCGTACCTGGCTGCCAGGACGGTGAGGGAACCGTCCTTTTCGCTGCGCGTTACCTGTCCGATTTCACAGGCCAGCAGCCGCCCCTGGTGATCGAAGGTGAGGCCGTTTGCGCCGTTACTGTTCTCCCGGAACACCGTCACCGCCCCCTGCGACCACTTCATGATCCTCGATGCGGGAATATCGGTGAACAACAGGTAGTTGAGCCGGCTGAATACGGGCCCTTCCGTAAAACGGAAGCCGGTGGCGATTCTTTTCGGCTTCGCACCCGGGTCCACGAGCCGTGCGAGATCTAGCGCGCTCATGATCCCCTCCCATGCGCGTAGTAGGAACTGGGCGACGCTCTGTAGGCGATCTTCAGGGACGGCGTCTCAATCCGCTTGTGTCCCTGGTGAGCGGACTCCATCAGGAACGACAGCGCACCGGTGGTGAGGAGAGTACGTTCTACCGGCACGGCGGTCCGGCCCGTCAGGTACATCCGTGCGATGGCATCCACAAGCGGGCTGAAGTTATTGGAGTTTTCGGCCGGGCAATAGCAGAGGGTGCTGTCAATTCCGTTCCGTCCCTTCGTCTTGAAGGCGACGAGATATTCATTGACAAGACCGCCCAGCATGACCACGGCGGCGCGAAAACCGTCGTTGTACTCGAGCAGGCACAGCACCGGTTGCTTCACGTCCTCCGGGCGGCCTGGGCCGGATTTCTCGGCGCGTGCCAGTGCGGCCAGCATCAGTTCTTTCGACCACAGGCCCTGCTCCGCCGCTTTCCAGACTGCCTCACCTTCCAGGTGATGAACGGCCCGAACTCCGGTTTCCGCTCCTTTGCGGCGCTCAACGAAACACTGGAGCGTCTCGAGGTTGTGGAAGATCCCTCCGTCAGCGATCCAACCGCCCCCGACCATCAGCGCGTCCTCGAAGACAGTGTCGAGCGGGTAATCGAGCTCCGGCCGCCGAAACGTCACCGAGACGGAAGAGCCCGCCATCATCGGGAACCGCAGCTCTCGCGACCAGTCGTACATCTGCTTCGCCTTGGACCAGTCGTACGATAACTGCTTGTCGGTGAACACCGGCGCCGAGCGGCCCGACTTCCGGAAGACCTGTACCACCTGTTCGAAGAATTCGAAACGCGGATAGAGCTTCTGCTGTTTCTCGTTGTCGGGATAGTTTCCATGCTCGGCGACGATGAGGACACCATCGACGGCGAGCCGGCCGGTCCCGAGCGTCAACGCTTCCGGGATGGACTTCACCACCGGGAAACCGTAAGCGGAAGCGAGCCTTCGGCCGATGTCAGCCGGATGGACCTGATCCATGTAGAGCGACACGATGTCACAGGGGGGCGCCGTATACCGCTCGTTGATCCAGTAACCCTCGAGAAACCGGGTCACGAAGTTGTCAGCGTGGGAACGGACATGGTACGTCGTCACCAGGGCCGCGATCTTCTTCCGGCCGGGTGGCCGGGCCACCGCTAACGCCGGAAGCTGAAGAAATTCCCTGCGTCTCATTTGTTGGAAATAGCCTCATTGGTGCGCATGATCCGGAGCAGGTTCCCGCCTATGACCTTGCGAATGTCCTCATCCGGTCGACGTCCTCGAGTCCGGCCAGCGCCATCCCGAGATGCCGTCGAAATCCTAGCCGATACCGACGAGTACCGGGCCCGCGACCTTGGCGATGTGGTCGATGTGGCGGAGGGCCGCCTTGATATCCACCTTCGGAAACTGGGAGCGATAGCGCAGCGCCGCTGAATGGCGCGCACGTCGCTGCTAGGCAAGATGAGGACTCCTAACTTGGCGGAGTACACGGCAACTTCCGTATTGGCCTTGCGGCCGGTATCAGCGTAGCACGATCGGCGTGTCGTGGAGCCGTTGCCGCTCACCTTCTTCTCCTGAATGCCTTCTCTTTAGCGCCGCGAGGGTCGTCCTGCTCCTCCCGAGGACCCCGTGGCCAGTAACTGCGTCACCGCACCCGGCCGGATGCGGCGCCCTGGGAGCGGGTGGGGGCGGTTCTCGCCGTGCGAAGCACCAGGTGGAGAAGGCGATCATCAACCGGCGCAAAAGGGCGCGCGGCACACACATCAACAATTTTTTCGACCCCCCGATCGCGTGTATACTTATGTGCGCGGAAAGATCCTACGTGGCCAGGAGGCTTGAGCGGGAGTCCTGGGTAAGACCTGGCAGCAATTGCCAGTCCGCATCTAATCGATTGATTTCCGGAGCTGCCTGGTTCGGGCATTGTGCCGTTTTCGGAAGAAGATGTGCGAAATCGGACGATGCTAGGGCGAAACGCGAGTCTCGGAAGCCGGGATACGCGTCCTTGTTCGGTTCGCGATGTTGAAACAGCAGCCTTGGCGAGGTGAGGGACGAGAAAAGAAAGGACGGAATCATCCATGCCATTCAAGATGACCATGAGCACCGACAACTGGCGCCCGGATTGGTGGGGTGTGGAAAGATGTTTCCAACGCATTCGGGAGCTCGGCGAAAGGCACGTGGAACTCACCACCGCCACGGGCTTCAACCTGCTCGAGGGCTTAGGATTCTCCCCCTACATTAGCGTAGACGACGATCCCTTCATCATTCGCGATCTCTTGCAGAAATACGGCCTCGAACTCGTCTCCATCGACTGCGACTACCCGATCTGGAGCCATCACTCCATCGACGTGCTGATCAAGTCAATCGTATTCGGCGACATGATCGGATGCCGTCTGTTTGTCACCACCGACAGCGGTAACTACCCGCCCGGCAGATCCGACGAGGAGTGGCTCCGCGTCATCAAGTACCATTTCGATTGCGTGCTTCCGGTGGCCGAACGGCACAACGCCGTTATCGCCATCGAGCCGCACGGCTACCTCACCACGAAGCCCGACGCTTTGTGGCGGCTGGCCACCCAGAACGCAAGCGATCGCATCGGCATCAACTTCGATACGGGCAATTCCTTCATCGCCGGCCAGGATCCTGTGGCGTTTCTGGGGAAGGTGAAGGACCGCGTGGTTCACATGCACATCAAGGACGTCAGTGAGGCGCTCGCCCGCGCGATGGGCGGCGAGGAGACCGGCATCGCCTCTAGCGAGATCGCGGTCGGTGAAGGGGTAAACGCGGAGAATATCATGCTCTGTCTTGACATCATGGCGGCCACCGGGCGCGAGATCCCCATTTCGCCGGAGGCGGGCGGTGACCGGCTGATGCCCCGCAGCATCGCGTGGGTCAGAGACTATCTGAATCGCAAGGGCTACGCGCTGGTCTGAGCCACGCGGCGGCCACTTCCTTTTCCTCGCATGAAACTTCGATGCCAGGCGTGCGCCTCGGCAGTCCAAAGGCTACGACCGTAAGCGCTGATTCCACACCACCGCCAGGTTCCGCCATCGGACAGCCATTCGCCAGCCGAAGTACGATCTGTGATGTAGCCGTGGAACGCGCTACAGATCTACGCCGAGATCGGCCCAGTTAACGACCTTCTCCGTGACCAGCGCCTCGTGGCCCAGGATCGACGTAAGGGCCGCCGTCGCACCGACGGTGATATCCGCCGGATTGGGCGCACCCTTTGCGATGCAGTCATAGAAGGCCGTTACGTGAGCGTGCGGCGGATCTTGCCGCTTTTCCGCCAACAGGGACGGCTGGGCGTCTCGCGCCAGGGGATACATCATCACCGTGTCCAGCAGATCCACTGCGCCCTTGGTTCCGTAAACGTAAATCATCTGGTTGTTGTTCGGCATCCGCCTGGGATGAAACACGTTCTGAGTGAACGACATCTTCACCGCGTTCGGATAGTCGAACGTGAGGAGACCGCAGTCGAAGATCGTGCGCCCTGGAGGATCGTTCTTGTACAACAGCGTCCCGCCAAAACCACAGGCACGCGAAGGATGCGCTCCGATCACCCAGTTACACGCGTCCAGGTTATGCACCGACTGCTCGATCAGGTAGCCGCCGGACTTGGTCACGTCAAAATACCAGTCGGCCGATGAGCCGGCGTGGTTGAGATCGCTGGAGGCATGCCGCTGGGCTTTCACCATGATCACGTCACCGATCGCTCCTTCACGGATTTTCCGTATGGCTTCCGCCAGTTGCCCTTCGGTCCGCATATCCTGCCCGACAACGAATACTTTGCTGGTGCTCCTGGCGGCCTTGACAAGGTCACGGACATGCGCTGCCGTGACCCCGATCGGTTTTTCGCAGTAGACGTGCGTGCCGGCCTCGAGAGCCGCGATGGCCATCTCCGAGTGCAGGTGCGGCGGCGTAGCGATGAAAACGGCCTCCACGTCCTTCCGGTCGATGATCCTGCGCCAGTCGGCGTACGTCGCCGGGTTGTCCCTTGCCGCCGCGCTGGCCGCCTTGTCGAGCCGGTCGGGCTTAATGTCGCACAGCGCAACAACCTTGGCGTTCGGTTGCGCGAGTACGGCCTTGAGCAAATAGGACCCGCGGTTTCCGACGCCGATTGATGCGGTGTTGACAGTCTGTGCGGTTTGACCATAGCCGATGCGTGCAGTCACGGCCGAACCGAGCAGGAAGGATCTGCGATTGATGTTCATGATCACCTCTGGATCAGTCTACGCCGAAGAGGCGGCCTATGGTTTCCATCCGCCGTCACTCACTATGGTTGTCACCTCGTCGCGGATTTCGATGGACCGGCAACTTCGTGATATCGATCTCGAAGTGCGCTGACCGCCGAAAATCTGTTTCCGTCGAAAACGACTCGCGCTGTTCCAGGAACGCAAGGTCAAACCTCACGGTGCCGCCGACGCGACAAGGCTCATGATGGTCCTCCTCGGCCGATTCTTAACTGAGCGGATTGGTGAAGCCTTCGGGCGCTTTGTGGAGCTTCCGGCCCCAAGAGCCTGGATCGAAGAAGACTGAGCCACGTGCGAGGAAGAGTCCTCCAAACGATAGATGGCTTCCGAGGTCACCACCCGACTGGAATCCACAGCCGACGCTTCAGAAATAAGCGCTGGAGGACTACCTACAGGTGATCGGGTCGCAAGTGCTGTGATAGTCTCTCACAGACGCTCAATTTCCTCCTGCTCGCCTGCTGCTACCAGGAGGTCTCGGAGCTTCGGGCCTGAACTCTCGGCATAGCCTCAGGACAACGGCGGAAAACTCAGCAGACACCGACGGAATCCTGCGCCGATTCAACCGGCTGATCCGAGAACTGCTCCAAGGGGGAGCCCGCCGGGAGTGGTTCCAGCGTTGGAAAGTGGAGCTGCTCCTGGACGCAACCGCAGGAACAGACCGTGTGGAGGAGAAAACGCTGGAGTGGACTGTGTGGCCCAAAGGACAGGAATAACGCGACTATGAACCCGGTCATATAAATGGTCTCGTAACTGAGCGACTCGATTCTCGACGTTGCCCTCATCAAAGACCTCCTGTGTTAACGTCCTGAAACGGCACACTCAAATTCTCTTCGAGTTCCCTCAGTTCCCGATCGATGATGTGTTGCTCAATGGCCCATCCAAGTCCGGGACAGCCTGTCAAACGCCTTTTTGACTGAATGGTTTGGAGAAGGCTAAACCCAGATTCAAGTCTCGCCCGGAGAGTTTGCTCCCTAGCAGCGTTATCGCAAAGCATCATCGCTGTCCTTCTTCTAATCCTACATTGAGAGCACGAGTAAAGATGTTAAAGCCCGGAAAAGTAAATGTAAGAATGATCGACCACCCGATCGGCCTCGTGGCAAACTGACGGCCTGAGTTCAGAACTGTGAGATCAAGAAATCGGCCCGGGGAGACACCCTGCGTCGCTACCAGCGGGCGGTTCAGCGTCAGCTTGAGCGGGGTGGCACGGTACCGATGAAGTTGTCCGAGTTCCTTGCGTCCAGGCGTTAGTGGATGTCCTGAGGCCGCTGTTGCCGCTGCGGATGTATAATCGCTGTCTCGGTCCGTGCAGATCGTTCGTCCCGACCATCAGAAGATAAAGGAGCCAGTGTAAACCCATGCCGAAACACAGATTGTTGGACGCGGGGATTCTGTCCGCCGCACTGGAGGGGCTGGAACTTCAGAAGCAACGGCTAGAGCAAAAGATCGCGGAAGTGCGCCGCGTGCTTGGCGGCGTAACTCGGAAGGCTGCGGTGGTGGCAGTGGAGGCGAAAAGACCCCGGCGCAAGATGAGTGCGGCAGCGAGGAAGCGCATTGCCGCGGCGCAACGGAAGAGATGGGCCGAGTGGCGGAAAAAGGGGAGGACAGCGGGCGCAAAGGCGAAGGGATAGTCCGCCACCCTCGGCTACGAACGCCAAGCAGCATGAGAAGTACCGGCACCGGGCTCGCTGCTGGTACGAACGTGCTGCCGGCAGCGCGAAGCCGCGTCACACCGACGGGCGCGCTGGTCCGTCCCGAGGCGTCGAGCGTCGGTGACGCTGCTCTCCGCCGCACGCGATCAGCTACTACCGGGGGAAACTGAGATTGGCTTTGATCTCGCGGATCTGAAGGATGTGACGTTGCGAGTGTGTGGAAATGAGCAGGAACCATTGGTAGGCATCGCTCCGTTCTCGTTCCACGAAGTGAGCGCGAAGATCTTCTTTCGTGGTCCGGGCATAGTGCAGCATTTCGGCGCGCAGCTTGCGAAAGGCCGCCAGGCCCGTCTTGACCTCCTTCAGTTTGCCGGTGGCATCCTCTCCGACGGCCACTTTCTGGCGGTTGGTGCGGTCGATACCGTACCAGAGAACACTGTCATCGGAGCCTGAGGGGCCGCGATTCACTGGTGGCGCGTTCATCGCGTCCTGGAAGTTCCTCCAGTAGATGGGCTCGCTGACCACCAGGTGGTTGAGGACCTCCAAGATGCTCCAGGAACCTGGGGCGGGACGGAACTGTAGTTGGGCCAGAGAGAGGCCGGAAATCTCATCGCCGAGCCAGCTTCCGGTCATCTCTAAGTGGGCAACCAACCGCTGACGCTCGAGGTCGGTCATCATAGCGGCGGGCGCCAGCGCGGCGCACATGGCGAATACGCAGACGGCTACGCCAACCGGCGCGCTCCTCATGACTGAACAGAATAACACCGTGAGATGTGACGGGATTTCCGGAGATGTTGAAATTCTCATACCGAGCGCCTGGGGAGATGACGGACACGAAATTTGCGCGGGGCGGAGTCGAAGGCGGCAGGCTGGGAGTATACTGAACAAGACCTGAAGTCCAAAGTGGAAATTCCCGCGGAAACAGTATTCTTCGGCTGAAGGTGCGTTATGTGTGAGTAAGTCGGCAGTACCGAAAGGCTTATTCTTGGATTCCTTGGCGCATGGATTATGGGCAGCGGCGGAGGCTACGGTCGCAAAGCGGACCGCCGGGCTCCGGGTCCGCATTCTGCCATTTGCCCTTTGGGCCACGTTCCCCGATATGCTGGCATTCGGGCCGGGCATTGCGGTCGGCCTTTGGCTCCGAATTGCGGGAGGAGCAGGCTATGCTGAATCGGCCCACGGCGGCCACTTCCACCACTTCCACGTCGGGTTGCCGTTGTATGCGATGGGGCATAGCCTGCTCGTCTTTGCCAGTGTCTACGGCCTTTGCTCGCTGGTGGCGCGCCGCGGCGTCGTCTCGCCACTGGGCTGGCTGCTCCACATCTTGATTGACATTCCCACGCACAGCTACAGCTACTACGCGACTCGTTTTCTGTGGCCGCTCTCGAACTTCGGCTTCGACGGAGTCGCCTGGTGGACTCCGTGGTTGTTGTGGTGCACTTATGGAAGCCTGGCGCTCGTGTACTTGCTGATGTGGCGAAAAGGCTGGCTGCGTTCCACTTCACGCTCATCGAGCCGC
>DATIFQ010000083.1:0-4280 GCA_035455185.1 Bryobacteraceae bacterium
ACTGCGCCGTCCAGAACCGGTCCAACCCCTACATCGTGACCGTCTCTGACCCAAGGTCCAGAAACCTAAGAAGATGTACCCCGGCTGCTTTCGCCGCTGCTGGGAAGACGCCCATCGTTAGAGGTGGCAGTACAATAAAAACAAGGCACACGCGTCACTGGGACTTCATTCGAGACGGGCAGATTTGCTTTTATACGTTTCGCTATGCCTACCGAATCCAACAACTCCACTTCGGAACTCGTTGCCGCTCTGCAGTCGGCACGCTCATGTACGGATGCCCTGTTTTCGCGAGTGCGCCCGGACTCGCTGTATGAGCGCCCTATTCCGGAGCGCCATCGCGCTGTCTTTTACTTGGGACATCTGGAGGCATTCGATTGGAACCTGATCTGTCGAGGTTCCCTCGATATTCCCAGTTTCCAAGTCGAGTTCGACAGGCTGTTCGCGTTCGGGATCGATCCCGATTCGAGTGGCCTGCCACAAGACAAACCCGCTGACTGGCCGGGTCTGGAGGAAATCAGCGCATACAACACCCGCGTGCGCAGCACACTCGACGGGGTTCTGGAAGAGTCGCCACAAGAACTCCTGCACGTGGCGATTGAACACAGGTTGATGCACGCCGAGACCTTCGCCTACATGCTTCACAACCTTCCGTACGACCGCAAGATGGGTCCGCGCACCGCACCTCGCAGAAACGGTCGGCCGGTAGACCCGAGCATGGTCGAGATCCCTGGCGGTCAAGCTATTCTAGGCTTGCAAAAGGGTGAGGCGTTCGGCTGGGACAACGAGTATCAGCGGCATAGTATCGACGTCGCGCCGTTCGCCATCGGCAAGTACAAGGTTACGAACGGAGACTACCTGGCCTTTGTTGAGGCGGGCGCTACGGCTCCCCCGTTCTGGGTGTCCCGCTCGCACCGCTGGTTCTATCGGGGGATGTTCGAGGAGATTCCTTTGCCGCTCGATTGGCCGGTGTACGTCTCATATGACCAGGCTGCAGCGTACGCAGCGTGGGCGGGGAAGCGCCTGATCACAGAAGTCGAATATCAGCGTGCCGCGTTCGGCTCCGGTGACGAATCCGGGCTGAGTCTCGACCCTGCTCGCGATAACTACGATTTCCACGAGTGGGACCCCGTGTCAGTCAGTTCCTCGCGCGAGAACAAGTTCGGAGTGGTTCAGTTGGTAGGCAATGGGTGGGAGTGGACCTCTACTGTGTTCTATCCCTTCCCCGGCTTCGAACCATTCCCCTTCTATCCAGGCTACTCGGCGAATTTCTTCGATGGCCAACACTACGTGATGAAAGGCGCGTCGCAGCGAACAGCGGCGAAGCTGGTCAGGCCCTCGTTTCGCAACTGGTTCCGGAACTCGTATCCGTACGTTTATGCCACGTTTCGAGTGGCGGAGAACTGAATGTCCGCGCAACCCCGCACGCATTCGGCCATCTCTGAATTTGCCTCCGAGGTTCATGCCGGACTGGCGAAGGAGGGCCAGAAGACTTTGCCCTGCCGTTACTTCTATGACGACGTCGGGACCGCTCTCTTCCAGGCGATCAGCCTGCTTCCCGAGTACGGCCTGACCCGGGCTGACGAGCGCGTCCTTCGAGCGCACGCAGGGGAGCTTGCCGCTTGGTTACCTTCTCCGGTTGCCGTGCTGGAACTGGGCAGCGGGACCGGTTCCAAGACACGTTGGGTTCTAGAGGCCCTTTCGGTGCGCGCCAGCGTCGTCTACTATCCGATCGACGTCTCCAGGACGGCTCTCCAATGCTGCCACAGGGAACTTAGCGATGTCGCCGAGGTGGTGCCCGTGGAGGCTTCCTATCTGGAGGGCGTGACGCGGGCCGTCTCACATCGTAAGCCACGGGAGCGGATCCTGACGTTGTTTCTTGGCAGTACCATCGGCAACTTTGAACGCTCAGAAATGGTGCAGTTCCTTCAGGAAATTCGCTTACGGTTGCGCCCTGGCGACGCGCTCCTGTTGGGCACAGATCTGGAGAAGGCCGAATCCAGGATGACGCTGGCGTACGATGATCCGCCGGGGGTGACAGCGGCGTTCAACCTGAACCTCCTGGCGCGGATCAATCGCGAGTTGGGTGGAGACTTCGTCATCCGGGAATTCGCGCACCAGGCCCTCTACAACCGATCCGAACGGCGCATTGAGATGCACCTGCGGTCGCGTCGCGACCAGGAAGTGTTCATCAGGGACGCCGGAATCGCGGTTCGATTCCGGCGCGGAGAGACCATCTGGACAGAGTCTTCCCATAAGTTCGAGCTTTCCGAGGTCAGGACCCTGGCAGCAGACAGCGGCTTCAACTGCGTGAGGCAGTGGGTAGACCAGGAATGGCCTTTCGCGGAGAATCTACTGATCGCCGGCGGTAAGCGAAGCTCAAATGGACGGGGCTTTCTCGCGGGGAGCGCGTCATGAACGCAAGCTTCGATCTGGTCGTCATAGGGACTGGTTCGGCTGCAATGACGGTGGCATATAAGTGCCGTAAGGCGGACTGGCGGGTGGCCATCGTGGATTCGCTGCCGTTCGGAGGCACGTGTGCTCTCCGGGGATGCGATCCGAAGAAGGTCTTAGTTGGGGCAGCCGAGGTCATTGACTTCTGCCGCCGGATGAAAGGCAGGGGCGTGCTTTCCGGCGACACTCGCATCGATTGGGCCGGACTAATGCGGTTCAAACGCACCTTCACCGATCCGGTCCCCGCACAGCGTGAGAAGAGTCTGGCCGAGGCCGGCATCTCAACCTTTCACGGACACGCGAGGTTCACGGCGCCGGGGACGATAGCCGTCGGTCAGGACAACCTCTCCGCCAAGCATTTTGTCGTCGCTACGGGAGCAAGGCCGATCCCGTTGGGTGTGCCGGGCGAGGAATTGCTCACCACCAGCGATCAATTCCTGGATTTAGAACGATTACCCTCCAGCCTCGTTTTCGTCGGAGGTGGTTACATCGCCATGGAGTTCGCCCATCTTGCCGCGCGAGCTGGATCGGAGGTTACGATCCTGCATCGCGGCCCGCGGCCCCTCCCGCGGTTCGACCCCGAGCTCGTAGACTTGCTGGTGGAGCGGACCCGGCGCCTCGGTGTCACTATACGGCTGGGCACCGCTGTCACGGCGATTGAAGAGAGCGGGGGAAGCCTGAAGGTCCACGCGTCGGCAAGCGGGGAGACAGTGACCGTGAGCGCGGAAATGGTCGTGCATTCGGGGGGCCGCGTGCCCAACGTCGCGGCCCTGGGTCTGGAGGCGGCAGGGATTGAGTACACGCGCCAAGGAGTGACGGTCAACGAGTACCTTCAGAGTGTTTCGAACCCGGCGGTCTATTCCGCCGGAGATTCCGCCCACAGCGGAGGCGCACCTCTCACCCCAGTGGCCGGTTATGAGGGAAGGATTGTCGCCGCGAACCTGCTGGACGGAAACCATAGCAAACCGGACTACAACGGACTGGCAAGTGTGGCCTTCACCGTTCCGCCGGTGGCCGCGGTTGGCCTCTCCGAGTATGCTGCACAGAGTCAAGGGCTGCGCTTCAGGGTGCTTCACGAGGACACCTCGGGTTGGTACTCTTCCCGCCGGATCGCGGAGGAATGCTCGGGCTTCAAGTTACTGGTTGAGGAGGAAACCGGGCGCATTCTCGGCGCTCACATTCTGGGGGACCGGGCCGAAGAAGTCATTAACCTGTTCGCCTTGGCAATCCGCTACGATCTGACGGCGCGCCATCTGAGCGAGACACTGTTTTCGTATCCCACCCACAGCTCGGACGTTCAGTACATGGTCTAATGGTCTTCGCGAATATGAGCCCCGAACCCGCTGGGAAGGCTGGCGAAGGCCCCATACTGGAATTCCGCAATGTGTCGTATCTCGTGCGGAACCAGTGGATTCTGCGCGAAATCACATTGACGGTATACCAGGGCGAAACCTTGGCGCTGTTGGGACGGAGCGGTGCCGGAAAAACCACGCTTCTCAAGATGGTCAACGGACTTGTAAGCCCGACAGAAGGTGAGGTGCTCTTTGAGGGCAGGGCGACTGCACGCTGGGATCCTATCCGGCTAAGAAGGCGGATCGGCTATGTGATACAGGAGGTGGGCCTCTTCCCGCACCTGACAGTGGAGGATAACGTAGGGCTGGTGCCCCGGCTGGAGGAATGGATTCCTGCGACAAGAAGATCCCGCGTTGAACTGCTGCTGAACTCGGTGGGACTTCCGCCGGATCAGTTCGCGGCACGCTACCCCCGGAGTTTGTCGGGGGGGCAGAAGCAGCGAGTGGGGGTGGCCCGGGCCCTTGCAGCCGACCCAC
>DATIFQ010000084.1:0-5063 GCA_035455185.1 Bryobacteraceae bacterium
GATGATCTCGTCTTCGCGCCGCACGCCGTACGGGACCACCTTGTAGGTCTTGCCGGAGAAATTCAGGTGGTGCCCGTGCGTCAGGTGCCCGCCGTGCGCCAGGTTCATGCCGAGGATCGTGTCTCCCGGCTGGAGCACCGCTGCATACGCGGCTTGGTTTGCCTGCGAGCCGGAGTGCGGCTGCACGTTGGCATGTTCGCACTGGAAGAGCTTCTTCGCCCGGTCCCGCGCCAGGTTCTCGACCACGTCCACGAACTCGCAGCCGCCGTAATACCGCCGCCCGGGATACCCCTCGGCGTACTTGTTCGTGAACACGCTCGCGGTGGCTTCCAGCACCGCCTCCGACGTGAAGTTCTCGCTCGCAATCAACTCGAGCCCGGAGTTCTGCCGCTCGAGCTCGCTCCGGATCGCGGCGAACACTTCGGGATCCACTTCGACCAGCGGCCTCGACATCTTGTCTTGTTCCGTCATGCTTTTTCGCCCCGTGATTCGTCCATTCCGGCCCCGCCGCGCTCCATCCGGCCGATCTTCGCGACCCGGCGAGCGTGACGCCCGCCTTCAAACTGCGCGCTGAGAAATACGTCGAGCAGCTTCTCCGCTTGAGCCGGCTCGATGAACTTTCCCCCGAGCGTCAGGATGTTGGCGTCGTTGTGACCCCGGACCAGCCGCACTTCCTCCTCGGAAGTACCCAGGGCGGCCCGCACGCCTGGTACCTTGTTCGCGGCGATTGACATCCCGATGCCGGTCGCGCAGATCAGCACGCCGCGGTCGGCCTCGCCCGAGGCAACGTCCCGCGCCACCGGCGCGGCGTAGTCCGGGTAGTCGGTGGACTCCGTGCTGTGGGTGCCGTAGTCCACCACGTGGTGCCCGTCGCGGAGCAGCTTATCCCGAAGACGCTCCTTCAACAGAAAGCCCGCGTGGTCGGCTCCGATTGCGATTTTCATGGGGGATTCTGCTCCATTTTAGCATGCTAGAATGAGTGCTTCGTCTCTTTTCCCCGTCGAGTAACTTCATGCATTGGAGCAAATTGTTCATTCCCACCCTGCGGGAAAATCCCGCGGAGGCGGAGGTTCCGAGCCATCAGCTTCTCCTGCGCGCCGGCTACATCCGCCAGTTGTCGGCCGGCATTTACAGCTACTTGTTCCTCGCCCAGCGGTCTCTCCTGAAGGTCACCCGGATCGTCCGTGAGGAGATGGATTCCATCGGGGCGCAGGAAATGTTGCTGCCCGCTCTCCACCCCGCCGAACTCTGGCAGGAGTCCGGACGCTGGGAGGTCATGGGCGACACCATGTTCCGCCTCAAAGACCGCTTCCAGCGTGACCTCTGCCTCGGCATGACCCACGAAGAGGTCATGACCGTCATCGCCCGTGGTGAGCTGCGCAGCTACAAGCAGCTTCCGCAGATCTGGTACCAGATCCAGACCAAGTTCCGCGACGAGCCGCGGCCGAAATCCGGCCTGCTCCGCGTCCGGCAGTTCATCATGAAGGACTCCTACAGCTTCGACATCGACGCCTCCGGTCTCGACGCCGCCTACGACAAGCACTACCGCGCCTACTGCCGGATCTTCAGCCGTTGCGGGCTGCAATACCTCGTAGTCGAGGCGCACTCCGGCGCCATGGGCGGCAGCCAGTCGCACGAGTTCATGGTGGCGGCGGAAGCAGGCGAGGACTGGGTAGCCGTGTGCCCGTCCTGCAAGTACGCAGCGAACTTGGAGAAGGCGGAGGCGGTTCCATCACCTCCGGCGGCGGCCGATCCGGAGGGCGATCTCAACCCCGAAAAGTTCCACACCCCCGGCCGCAAGACCATCGCCGAGGTGGCCGAATTCACCTCGCTGCCGGAGACATCGCAGATCAAGAGCCTCGTCATGGTGGCGGACGGGAAACCTTTTCTCGCCCTGCTGCGCGGCGACCACTCGCTGAGTGAAACGAAGTTCGCCGGAGTCGCGAAGGCGGCTGAAATTCGTCCCGCGCATCCCGAGGAGATCCGCCAGTGGTTTGGCGCCGAAGCCGGCTCGCTCGGCCCCGTCGGCGCGAAGATCCCCATAGTCGCGGATCTCGCCTTGAAAGGCCGCCGGAACATGATCGCCGGCGCCAATGAAGACGACTACCATCTGCGCCACGTCACCCCGGATGAGGATTTCCGGCCCGAGTGGCGCGACCTGCGCCAGGTCGCTGCCGGCGACGCCTGCACACAGTGCGGCGGTTCTCTGGAGCTGAAGAAAACCGTCGAGATCGGCCACATCTTCAAGCTCGGCTACAAGTACTCCGACTCGATGGGCCTCCGCGTCCTGAACGCCGCCGGTGAAGAGGTCACGCCGATCATGGGTTCCTACGGCATCGGCATCGAGCGGATCCTGAGCGCCGCTATCGAGCTGTACAACGACAAGGACGGAATGGCTCTGCCCGTCGCCATCGCCCCGTTCACCGTCGTCGTGACGCCGGTGAACTTCGCCGACGAAGCACAGCGCAAGGCGGCCGAACAGATTTACTCTTCCTGCCTTTCCCTCGGCCTCGATGCGCTGCTCGACGACCGCGACGAGCGTCCGGGAGTCAAGTTCAAGGACGCCGACCTGATCGGCATTCCCTTCCGGGTGACGGTTGGGAAGAAACTCGCCCAGGGCATCGTGGAAGTCGTCGAGAGGCGCAGCCGGAAGTCGGCCGACGTCCCCGTGGGCGAGGTGGTCGAGTTCGTGGCGGGTAAGATCAAGGCCGCTCTCGAAAATGGCTGTTGACTGGAAGGCAATTCGATCCGAGTTCCCCGCTCTTGAGCGGTGGACGTATCTGAACACGGCCACGTACGGCCAGCTTCCTCGCCGCTCTGTCGAGGCGGCCGCCCGGCACTTTTCGCACCGCGATGAGCTGGCCTGCGCGGACTTCCTGGACTGGTTCGACGATGCCGACCGCATTCGCGGCCTCATTGCCCGCCTCATTCACTGCGAGGCTGCCGACATCGCCTTCATCCCCAGCGCGGCGCATGCGCTGTCCCTTTTGCTCGGCGGGCTGGAGTGGCGGGCCGGGGACCGCGTGGTCACGCTCGCCGACGAGTTTCCGAACAACCTCTACAATCCCGCGCTGCTGCGGCGGCACGGCGTCGAGGCTGTCGAGGCGTCCTGGCCGGAATTCTACAACGCGATCACCCCGCGCACCCGTCTCGTCGTCCTGAGCGAGGTCAACTACACGAGCGGCTTCCGGCCGCCCCTTGCGGAGATCGCGGCGTTCCTGCGGGAGCGCGGCGTGCTGCTGTATATCGATGGCACGCAGAGCGTCGGCGCGCTTGAGTTCGACATGGCCGCCATCCGGCCCGACATGCTGGCGGTCCACGCTTATAAGTGGCTGCTCTCGCCGAATGGCGCCGGCTTCTTGTATGTCGCGCCCGGCCTGCGGGAGCGCCTGGAACCCAATGTGATCGGCTGGCGCAGCCACCGCGACTGGCGGCGCGTGGACAACCTTCATCACGGCGCGCCGGAATTCAAGAGCGAGGCCGAGCGGTACGAAGGCGGCATGCTGGCGTTTCCCGTCATCTATGCCATGGGCGCTTCCGTCGGCATGATGCTCGAGATCGGCCCCGAGGTGATCGCGCGCCGCGTGCGCGAGTTGACGGACACGACCTGCGCGGTGCTGCGTCGTCTCGGCGCCCGGCTCCTGCGCGACGAATCGCCGCGGCTCTATGATTCGCAGATCATCGCCGCCCGCTTCGAGGGCGCCGACGCATCCGCGCTGGCGCGCAAGCTCCGCGAGGGCGGCGTGCTGATCTCCGCCCGCCACGGCAACCTCCGCATCTCCTCGCACTTCTACAACAACGAAGACGACATCGCCCGCCTGGAAACCGAGCTTCGCAAAACCCGGGACTGACTCCAAATTTCGCAGCGTTTGCGAAATTGAGCGGGACGGGCCTACTCTGTCCTCAGCGTTGTTCGCGAGCGGACAGAGCTGCCTGTCCCGTCTGTCTCGGAGTTTCGGGGATTCTTAGCCGGGCTACCATTTCCCCGCCGTTGCGAGCAAAACCCGGGACTGACTCCGAATTTCGCTGTATCTGCGAAATTGGTGTCTGTCCCGGGTTTTGCCCTTCGCGCCCAGAGTCACCGCGGAAGAAATGGGACAGACCACCATTTCGCCGTTGTTGCGAAATGGCTGTCTGTCCCAATTTCTTCCAGCCTCGGCCACAGTGAGCGGAAGCTCCAGCGAAGTTTCTCAGCACCCGGAGGTTTCCATACTAAGTTGCAAGACGGGCCGCAGCCTGGGCTGCCGTTGGCACCTCGGAAATCTTGGTATTTTGGAAGGCCACGACTTGCCACTTTGCCTGTTCCTTTACCACGACCAAGGTTGGGCGGGTCTCTATTTCGCGCGCTTCATCGCCTTCCTTGAACTGCACGTGCGCTCGGGCGAAGACGACCGCAACGTCGGGGCGCAAAAAGCGAATGCTCCGTAATGGGAAACTGGCGTGGCTGCCTCTGTAGATCGTGTTGAAGATGACCCGGTGCGCGGCTTCGATGGCCGTTCGCCCGTCCAACTGCCCCCCAAAAATGTGGATGAAGTTGGCATCCTCCGCAAACAACGCCCCGATGCCCACACTGTCGTAACGATTCCACGCGGCTTCAAATTGCTTCAGGATGTCTTGAATGGCGCCTTCATCGGCTGTCATGACTATCCCCCCTTGGATCAGAATACTATCAACTCCAGTTTCGGTGACAAGCTACGCGATCGCGGTGGTGCGGGCGGCGGGCCGTGAATTTGGGGATTCGTAGCCTTTCCGGGACTGCCTCCAAATTTCGCTATGTTTAGCGGAAGAAATGGGACAGACCACCATTTCGCCGCATGCAGGTAACCGAGCCGCGACCGAAAGGGAGCGGACGCGCGCGCTTCCGGATCTTGGCCCGTATTCGCATGCAGCTACCACGGCAGAAATGGGACAGGCCACCATTTCGCCGTTGTTGCGAAATGGCTGTCTGTTCCAATAGGCGGTAACTTACCCCTTGAGTGTTGCGCAGAGCCTTTCGAGCGTCCGCGCCGGTTCGGGGTCCGACTCACCAGTCCTATGACAAGCCGACGATATATACTTATGAA
>DATIFQ010000085.1:0-8711 GCA_035455185.1 Bryobacteraceae bacterium
GGAGAGGCGGCAACACATGCCGTGGTATAGTCCGTAGCGTCATGCGAGACACGGTGATGAGGCCGGCGTTGATTCTCATGCTTGCGTCGGCGTTTTGCGTTGCCGCGGCCGGGGAATGGCAATCCCTCTTTGACGGCAAAACGCTGGAGGGGTGGCGGGAGACGCCGTTCACGGGACGCGGCCAGGTCCGGGTGGAGAATGGAACCATCCTGCTCGGACGCGGCAAGCCCATGACCGGCGTCACGTGGGCCGGTTCGTTACCGAAGTCCGGCTATGAGGTCCGTTTCGAAGGAGCACGGCTCGAAGGCAACGATTTCTTCGCCAGCCTCACATTTCCCGTCGAAGATTCGTTTTGCACCTGGGTGACCGGCGGATGGGGCGGCGATATCGTCGGACTCTCCAGCCTGGACGGATGGGATGCATCGGACAACGAAACGCGAACCTACTTCAACTTTGAGAACGGCCGTTGGTATGCGCTGCGCCTACAAGTGACCGCGGACCGGATCATGGCCTGGATCGACGAGCGGCGGGTCATCAACGTCGAGATCCGAGGCCGATCAATCGGTCTTCGATACGGTGAGACCAAACTATCCGTGCCCTTCGGCTTTGCCTCGTACGCAACGGCGGGAGCGTTGCGGAAAATCGAATATCGCCTGTTGCCGGAGTCCGGGGCAGCGCGTTGAAAAAACCTGAACTGGGGGCATTTGTCCTCATGGCCAACCACGTGCACGTTCTGCTGCTGCCCCAGATTGCCCCCAGCCAGTTGCTGAAATCGCTCAAAGGGTACACGGCCCGGGAGGCGAACCGTCTGTTGGGCAGAACGGGGGGCACCCTTCTGGCAACGCGAATCGTACGATCATTGGGTGCGCGATCCAGCGGAGTGGACACGGATTGCCGCGTATATCGAGGACAACCCAGTGAAAGCCGGACTGGTCTCGCGGGCCGAAGAATATCGCTGGTCCAGTGCGCACGAGAGATGGCGACTGCGGCTCAGCGCCACAGGAGCCGACAGGGGTGTCGGCTCGGCACGCACCAGTGCGTGCGCCACGATCGAGAATCCGGACGCCTTAAGTTAGCGCATGTGGGTCTGGAGACCTACCCTACGTCAAGCGCTAGCCGTTCAGCGTCCAGTTGGCCCGGTACTCACGCTTGAGATAGTCGTTGGCTTCCTGCGCATTGGTCACCCGTCCGGTGGCGCCGTCGTACTCGAGCCGTTTGCCGACGCGGTGCGCCACCAGACCGAGGAGCATCTGCTCCATCATCGTGCCGGAGTAGTCAAAGTCGCAGTGCGTCTTGCTGCTGGTGCCGTTTACAACCCTGTCGTTCTTTCCTTTGCAGGCGTCGATCCACTCCAACTGGAAAACGTCTGCCTGGCCACCCGGGGTCCGGCCTGCCTTCTCGGCGGCGAGAATGGCGTCGACAGCGGGGTTAGGAAGCCCGAGAGCCGGTGGAATTCCGCCCTCCAGAAACTGGATCGTTGGGAAACCACTCGGACCGACTTCGGCGCTCGGCATTGCCGTCATGCCGCGCGGCAGCGGGGGAGCAGCGGCGCGCTGTGCGGCCGGGGGGCGCCGGGCGGGCCGCGGAGGCGCCTGCGTCACCTGCCCGGTGCCGCGGATCAGCGGCAAAAGCTGTTCCTTCGTGCGGCGCTTGTAATACGTCAGATCGCCATCGTCGTTGTTGGGGATGATTACCCGGGTGGTGAAATCGGCGAGAATGCTGCCCTTCGTGCCCTCGAAGATCGCTCCGTTCCCGATGCTCTCCACGTCGATGTAGCCCTTGGGCGCCTCGGGCTTCAGACCGCCCTGATACCAGACCACGGTGACCGGCCCGCGCCAGGCGTTGGCGGGGTGTTCGAAGCTGGCCTTCAACCGAACGGGGGTGATGTTGGGATCGTATTTGTCGGTGACTTCCTGGTCGACCTCAACAGCCGTTGGGGCGCCGGCGTCGATCGCGTTCCAGACCAGATCCATCGTGTGGGCGCCCATATCGCCCATCTGGCCGACGCCGAAATCCCGGTACATATTCCAGAACAAGCAATTCAGGCCGTTCGAACCGCCGAAATACTGCGGGCTGTAAGGATGGTACGGCGACGGTCCGATCCATTGCTCGTAGTGGAGGAACGACGGCGGCATGCCCTCGCCCGCCGGGTACCCTGGCCGCGGCAGTTTTCGGCTGTCCCAGCTATGGATGGTCTTCAGCTCGCCGATAGCGCCGTCGAGAATCAACTCGCGCACGCGTTCGAAATTCGGGTACGCGTGCCGCTGGGTGCCATGCTGTGTTGCCAGCTTGACCTTCCGCTTCAGGTAGTTTGCGCGGACCGTGCGCACCTCTTCGACGCTGATGCCGAGGGGCTTCTCGCAGAAGACATGCATGTTGCGATTCAAGGCCCAGTTGGCAATGAAGGCGTGGTGATGATCGGCGGTGCAGATAATTACAGCCTCAACGTCCTTCTGATCGAGAAGCCTGCGCCAGTCCCAGTATGTTTTGGCCTTCGGGAAGATCTGGACGGCTTCCTTGAGGCGGAGGTCGTTGATGTCGCACAGGGCCACGACATTCTCGTTCCTCATCGTGTTGTAGTGCGCGGTTCCGCGGCCCCACACGCCGATGAGTGCGATGTTCAGCCTGTTGCTGGGGGCGTTCTGGCCTCTCAGGGTGCCGCTCTTCAGAATCGTCAATCCCGCGGAGGCGGCCGCGGACTTCAGCAGATCACGTCGTTGCATTGCACAGTCCTCCTGAACATACTATCGGAGCTTGACAGAAGATGGGGAGACGTGAGTTGATGTGCGGCGGGAGGGAAATGGAATGACGCGTCGCGAGTTTGTGGCCGCCGGGGCAGCCGGGGCTGCAACAGTGGCAGAGGCGGGCGCCCAGGCGGGACGGCCGGCGCCGAGGATTCTGGCAGTCAGCGCTCACCCGGCCGATTTCTGTTCGAGGGCAGGCGGCACGCTGATCAAGCACGTGCGTGCGGGATCGAAGGCGAAAGTGATCTGGCTCACACAAGGCGAGTCCGACGAAAGCGACTTTTTGATCAAACAGCGGCCCGGCATCTCCGTCGCGGAAGTGCGCCGCGTTCGCGAAAAAGAGGCGTTTGCGTGCGCGGAAATCATCGGCGCCGAGGGAAAAATGTTCGGGTTCGGCGACGGCCCGCTGCTCATGACTCCTGAGCGAATGGAGATGCTGGTGCGGGAAATCGCGGACTTCAAGCCCGACCTGATTCTCACGCACTGGAAGGATGAACTCACCTACCCGACCCACTGGCGAACGTCGCGCAGCGTGATTGAAGCGGCGCAGATGGCGCGGGTGTCCTGGGACATCCGGTTCTTCGAGCCGAATATCGGCACCGCGTCGCGGGTGGGATTCGTGCCGGATCACTACGTGGATATCAGCGAGGTCTTCGAGCGCAAGGTGGAGGCATTGAAGACGCTCGCCGCACAGCCCCGGCTCGTTTCCGACTACACGGCCTGCAACCGCTGGCGCGGTATCGAGTGCGGCCGGCAGTACGCCGAGGCGTTCGTGCGCTGGGCGCCGAAGCCGCCGGTGTACGAGTTGCTGGGTGCGTAAAGGCAAAACCCTGGGACAGACACCAATTTCGCAAACGCATCGAAATTTGGAGTCAGTCCCGGATTCTGCACAACCGAACTCAGCCGGTGGGCAATGCGCTGCCGGCCATGCGATGGGTGGCCCCCCGCAGACTAATCAGGCCCAGCCCCAACATGCAGATTGCGCTGAAAGCAAAGTAAGAGCTCAGCCAAAGAAAGAGTGATTCAGGTTGTACCAGTTCGATCCAGCGAAACCCCAAAGCAAGAAATGCCAAAGCAAAACCAACCGAGGCCGCTCCAGCCAGGCTAAGAAACCACTTGTCCGGAACCTGATGGCGCAGGGTTAGCGCGGTCGCCAGTGCAAAAATACCGAAGCTCACTGCCATCACGACGAGCAGGAGCGCGAACGTGCGAAAGTCCAGTCTTCTGTCTGTCCAAAAGCAGAGCAGTCCGAATGCGCTAAGAGCAAGGCCATTCAGCACCAGAAGCCAGGATTTGCCCTTTCTGGAATTCCAAATGCCCGCTGCGACCGTGCAAACTCCTGCCGCCAGTGCGACTTTACCCAGAAACACGGCCGTGCTCTTCACCGCGAATGTACGCAAAGTCAGGGCGCCATCAGGGTCCTGCATGAGAAGGTTCACGACCGATATGATCGCGTCAAGAACGCCGCACAATGCCAGTAACCACCAGCTCTTCATGAACGTTTGGATCATGCGCACCCCCAGATCGTGATCCAGCACTACTTGGGCGGGAGGCCTCTGTCCTAATCATAGTACTGCGACGCGGGATCTCCCGGCGGAACGAGAAACGCCGTGTCCCCGTTTTTCCCGCGGAGAATCAGTAGGGCTCGACGCGGAGTTCGTTGACGACGCTCTTGACGCCCTTGACCTTCTTGGTGATACGTTCGGCTCTGCGCTTTTGCTTCTCCTCGCGGACCTTACCGCGGAGGGTGACGACGCCGTCCTTAACGTCGACTTCGAAGCCGCCGCCTTTCACGACGGAGTCGGCGGCCAGCTTGCGGCGGACCTCGTCGTAGATACGGTCGTCGGAAGAACCCGTCTGCGCAAACAACGCCGGGCAGGAGAACGCTACAACGCTCAGAATAAGAACAATCGAAAGGAATCTCATTTCATTCCACCCCGGTACCGGCCATAGAACGCCAGTCTAACGCATCCAGGAAGCGCGGGTCCTCACGCCACTTGGGCCGCACTTTGACGTGCAGTTCCAGAAAGACTTTCCGGCCGAGGAGATTTTCCATCTCCTCGCGTGCCAGAGTGCCGATTCTTTTCAGCATGGCGCCCTTGGCGCCGATGACGATCGCCTTCTGCCCCACCCGCTCTACGTAGATCGTGGCGGCGATGCGTGTGACGCGTTCCTTCTCTTCCCAGTAGTCGATCAGGACGGCGACGGCGTGCGGCACTTCCTGCCGCGTCTCGTGGAGGATCTTTTCACGGACGATCTCAGCGACCATGAAACGCTCTGGCTGGTCCGTTACGTGGTCCGGTGGAAAATAGGGCGGGCCAGGCGGAAGGCGCTTCACGATGCAGTCGCGGACAACGTCCAGGCCGTCCCCGGTGAGTGCCGAAATTGGGATGTATTCCTCGAACTCGTGCGCGGCCTTGTACTGCTCAATCAGGGTGAGCAGCGGACCCTTGTCGTGGATGCGATCGATCTTGTTCAACAGAAGCAGCGCCGGGGTGCGGGCCTGCTTCACAAGTTCCACGGCCTTGCGGTCCGCGTCGGTGAACGGGCGCGTGGCGTCGGCAAGGTAGAGCAGCAGGTCGCGCTCGGCGAGAGCGGCGCGCACGGTTTCGAGCATACGCTGGTTGAACGCCGAATCCGGTTCGTGAATGCCTGGAGTATCGACAAAGATAATCTGCGCGCCAGGAAGGTTCAGCACGCCCTGGATGGAGGTGCGCGTGGTCTGCGGCTTCTCGGCGACGATCGCGACCTTCATCTGGACGAGCGTATTCAACAGCGTCGACTTGCCGGAGTTGGGACGCCCCAGGATGGAAACGAAGCCGGAGACAAAGCCGGCGGGCGCAGCTTCATTCATTCTCTTCGCCCTCCGAGCGCCGGATGCGGACCAGGTCGACGCGGCGTTCATTACCGGACAAGACTTCGATACGAAGGCCGTCGCGCTCGACGATTTCACCGGCGGAGGGGACGCGCCCGAGCCATTCTGCCGCGAGGCCGCCAATGGTGGTGGATTCAGTCTCTCCGCCGGGGCGGAACTGGAGCAGCTCATGGAGACGGTCCAGATCGAAGCTGCCGGAGACAACATAGGCCCCGTCAGGCTCCGCGGTCACGTCGAGCTCCGGTTCGTGCTCGTCGCGGATTTCACCGAGGATCTCCTCGACGAGGTCCTCCATGGTCGCCAGACCGGCAGTGTTGCCATACTCGTCAACCACGACAGCCATGTGCGAGCGGTCTTCCTGCATCTCACGCATAAGTTCGCTGACAAGCTTGGTTTCGGGCACGAAGCGCACTGGCCGCATAAGATCGCCAACCGCGCGGCCGATCCTCTCCTCCTCATCCAGTTCGAACATGTCGCGCACATGGACGAAGCCGACGATATGGTCGATGGACTCCTCATAGACGGGTACGCGCGAGTACTGTTCGTTGATGACAAGGTCGCGAAGGTCTTCGAGGGTCTTCTTCGCCTCGATGGCGATGATGTTCGGCCGCGGAGTCATGACCTCGCGCACGGTCTTGTCGCCGAAGGCGACGGCGGCCTGAATGAGCTTGCGGTCTTCCTCCTCGATCAGTCCCTCCTCAGCGCCGGCGGAGATGAGTGCGTCGAGGTTCTCAACGTGATTCGGTTCCTCCTCGGCGTCACCCGGCTCACCCAGATCCACGACGGACTGGAAGAACTCAAGCATCGCCGTGAGCGGCCGAACCGCGACCGCGAGCGCGCGGAGCACGGGGACGAGCGGCAACAACCAGCGGCCTTCGGTGCGCCGATAGAGCGCATGGGGCAGCGCATACGCCCCGAGGAACATCACGAGCCAGGACGCGATCGACGCTTCGATGACAGCCTCCCAGAGCATGGCGCTGCGGGTGGACGCGATCGCCAGGACCACGACGCCGAGGAGGGCCAGGGTCGTGTGCTTGATCAACGAAAAGGCAAGCGCCCCGCGCTCGGACTTGAGCCCGATGCGCTCTTCCAGCTTCTCCCTGAAAAAGGTGAACGCGGGCAAGTCGCGCGTGCGCAGCCGCAGCGATTCCAGATACAGCATCTGGGTGTAGGTGACGACTACCAGAGTCGCGCCGAACCAAAACGCCAGAACGACGAGGAGGATTAGCATCGGCGGGCGCGCTCCACCAGAGCGGCGGGAAGGCCGAGCGCCTTTCGCCAGCGCTTTTCCGCCCGAGCCATTCGGCCGCGGTCGGTTTCATGATCCATCCCGGTGAGGTGCAGCAGGCCGTGCAGCAACAGGATGCCGATTTCGTCCTCGACTGCGTGACCGTACTCACGCGCCTGGGCGGCGGCACGCTCGACGGAGATGGCCATTTCACCGAGGAAGTCGTCTGGGCCGGGCTCGGGAAAGGAAAGGACGTCGGTTGGGTAGTCCTTGCCGAGGAACTGCCGGTTGAGACGGCGCAACTCGCGGTCATCCGTAAGCAGGCACGTGAAGCGCCGGCCACCACCGACGGTGGCGGCGAGATGTTTGGCGAGCTCGCGAAGACGCCGGCGCGAAAGCCCGCTGCGGACACGAAGAAATATCAAAGGGTCTTCAAATGTCGGCATGGCAGCGAATCAGTTGCCGTCTCGGGCGGGTTCGCCATCCACGGGGCGCTCGCCGGCGGGATCGCCGAGTTTCAGCTTGAGCTGGCCGCTCGAGCCGTTGGTCTCGCCGTAGCGCTCGTAGGCTTTCACGATACGCTGCACGAGGTTGTGGCGCACGACGTCACGCTCGTCGAAGTTGACGAAGCGGATACCTTCCACGCCGCGAAGAACCTCAATCGCCTCGAGCAACCCGCTCCGCTTGGCAATGGGGAGGTCGATCTGGGTTACGTCTCCGGTGACAACCATCTTCGAGTTGAATCCCTGGCGGGTGAGGATCATCTTCATCTGCTCGGGCGTGCAGTTCTGGGCCTCGTCCATGATGATGAAGCTGTCGTTGAGAGTACGGCCGCGCATGAAGGCGAGCGGCGCAATTTCGATGACCGAGCGCTCGAGGAACTTTTCGACCTTGTCAACGTCGAGCATGTCGTAGAGGGCGTCGTAGAGGGGCCGGAGGTAGGGGTCGACTTTCTCCTGGAGCGTACCGGGGAGGAAGCCCAGCCGCTCGCCGGCTTCCACGGCGGGACGGGTGAGGATGATCCGGCTGACCTGCTTGGCCATGAGCGCGGAGACGGCCATCGCGACGGCCAGATAGGTCTTGCCGGTGCCGGCGGGGCCTATGCCGAAGACGAGGTCGTGGCGCTCAATGGCATCCACGTAGCGCCGCTGGTTGCCCGATTTCGGAGCGACGACCTTCTTACCGAAACTGCGCTGGCGGCCGCTGAGGACAAGGTCGCGGAGCCGCACGCCGGGGTCCTCGGTGACCACACGCAGGTAGCTGTTGAGGTCGCCGTTGGCGAACGTATGTCCTTCCCTGACGAGGGATACGTAGTCCTCGAGGATGCGCTCGGCGCGAGCAACGTTGGCCTCGTCGCCTTCTATTTCGAGGCAGTCTTCCAGCAACTGTGTGCTCACATTGAGGCCGGTTTCGAGCAGGCGGATATTTTCGTCACGGGTACCGAAAAGCGATTCGATGCCCCGGCTAATCTCGACACTTACTTTCATTGGCAATCGAGTATGGCTACCTCCAGACGACTATGGCGGAAAACGGGTGAGGCGGGCACGACTTCGCGCTCGGGCACGTCCCCTGTCTGTTTCAACCGTGTCCGCGCGCGCGGAGGGGTGAACATCCAGTCTGAGTATAGCAGACAGCGGCGTTAGCCTCAAGAAAATAAAAGGTTACAGAAGCTTGAGAGTCTGCTGGCCGAGTGTAGACCGCAGATTCCAGACCGCTTGAACGGCCGACGGTCATTTCAAGCACCGTCACGCTCGAGCGCGGGAAGGTGTATTCGAATTCGGGTGCGGCGGGGGCGACGCTCTCGACCGGGTGGACGGCTTCGGGGCGCATCTCGTCATTCGGCTGTTGGATGCTCGTACCGGCG
>DATIFQ010000086.1:0-3966 GCA_035455185.1 Bryobacteraceae bacterium
AGATCGGCGACACACCGCAGGGACTGATCTTCTCCTATGGCGTGGTGGGCGGCCTCGGGGTGGGATTCGCGTACGTGACACCGATCGCGACGTGCATCAAATGGTTTCCCGACCGGCGCGGGTTCATCGTGGGCCTGTCGGTGATGGGCTTCGGAATCGGGTCTTTGATCTTCGCGCCGCTGCTCGAAGCGCTGATCGGCCGCGACCCGGCCCTCTTCGCGGTGACGATCCCGAGGACGTTTCAGATTCTGAGCGTAATCTTCTTCGTGCTGGTGGTGGGCGCCGCTCAGGCGTTCCGCGTACCGCCGCCGGGATGGAAGCCCGAAGGGTGGAACCCTCCGGCGGCATCCGCGACGGCACGGGAGAATTACGGACCGGGCGAGATGCTGCGCACGTGGCAATTCTATGTACTGTGGCTGCTCTACTTCCTGGGCACGTCGGTCGGGTTGACGGCCATCGGCGAATCGACGCCGCTCATTCAGGAGATGGCTAAGGATGCCGCACTCTCGGGAGGCGCCGCGCTGGGAATCATGTCGCTGTTTAACGGCGCCGGACGCCTTTGCTGGGGCACGCTGTCCGACCGGATCGGCCGCAACCGGACGGTGGTGGCGATGTGCGGCGTGTCGATTCTGGCGTGCCTGGCGTTTTTGCGGAACGCGTCGGGGTTCTGGGAGTTCCTTACAGGCCTGTGCCTGGTGGGCTTTGCGTACGGCGGCTACCTGGCACTGATGCCGTCGTTCACCGCGGACTTCTACGGATCGAGAAGCGTCGGCGCCAACTACGGAATTCTGTTTTCGGCGTGGGGGCTCTGCGGTTTCATCGTGCCCGGGTATTTCGCTTCGGTCATGGAACGGGCGCGCCAAGCGGGCGACCTCGCAGCGGGCTACAACGAGGTCTACGCCACGCTTGCCGTGTTGGCAGCGGTGGGAGGCGTGGCGGCAATGGCCGCGCGGCGGCCGAGCGCGAGCTGAGAGGGTCGGCCCCTACGTCCGGCACTCGGCGTTATTCGCCTTGACGTAGTAAGCCTTGTAGTTGGACGCCTTGGGGTCCATGCAGCCGGCCAGGTTCAGCAGCTCGACCTTACGGAACTCGATGGGATGACTTTCGCTCTGGAGGGAAATATAGCCTTCCGTGAGGAGTTCGCCGTCGTGTTTCACGGCCGGATCGAAGTTGTCGACGGCATCGCCACCGATTTGCGGCATTTCGTAGGTGAGCACCGTCTCGCCGTTCACGATGTGCCGGATCACCGAGTCCCCGAGCACCATCGCCTCGGCGCGCACCCACTGGTCGCCGCGGAAGGTCTTCGAAGTTGAATTGACGCAGTGCTGCGTGACGAGCTTACCGTTCATGACCACGTTTGTCCCGGGGGTACAGAGGTTGGCGGTGGAGCGCTCGCCCGAGTCGGGGCCGCCGAGTAGCTGGACCTCGATGGAGATCGGGAAGTTCTGGTCTTTGCGCATGGTTTCCGGCGGCTGGCAGTGCACCATGATTCCGCTGTTGCGGAATGCCCAGTCCGGGGCATCGGGAACCTGGTTGCCCAAGAAGCGATACTCGACGGCGATGATGTAGTGGGAGAAGGGCCGGCGGTAGAAGATGTGGCCGAACCGCGAGTTGAACTTGTCGTACTTGTCGTAGACGACCTTCAGGACGCCGTTTTCGACGCGAAAGGTGTCGCCGAAATTGTCGTTGAGGTCATAGCCGTTGATCTTTACGGCCCAGTCTTTCAGGTCTTTCCCGTTGAAGAGCTGGATCCACTCCTGCTTGTTCGGGTCATTCTGGGCGAGGGCGGCGCACGATCCGGCCAGCATCAATCCCAACGCCACAAGTCCAAGGCGCGCTGTGGTCTTCATGATGAGTCAAGTATAGCGATGTAGTTGCGTTGCGAGCGGGCGTATATCTTGAATCGGAAGCTCGTTGCTGGCATCTGTTGTATGGGATGGCCAAAACTGCGTTCTACCGGTTATTTTTGATGACATCCGCGGCCTTTACGTCTGCGGGCGCGACGGGATTTCCACCGCTGGAGCCGGTACCGAGTCTGGACCTGGAACGGTACGCGGGCCGCTGGTACGAGATTGCGCGGTATCCGAACCGTTTCCAGCGTGACTGCGTGAGCGACACGACGGCGACCTATACGCTCCGCAGCGACGGGAAGGTCACCGTTCTGAACGAGTGCCGGGAGGCGGACGGGAAGCTGAAGAGCGCCAAGGGGACGGCGAAGCTGGCGAATGAGAACGGGCCAGCGTCGAAGCTCAAAGTGACGTTCTTCTGGCCATTCTATGGAAAGTACTGGGTGATCGACCTGGACCTCGAATACCAGTGGGCGGTAGTGAGCGAGCCGGGGCGAGCCTACCTCTGGATACTGAGCCGGACCCCGCGAATAGATGAGGCGCTTTACGACCAGATCGTGAAGCGGCTCATCGAGCGAGGCTTCGACGCGGGCAAGATCATGCGGACGAAGCAGTCGGGGTGAGGACTGGACCGAGCGGTGTCGCCCGCCGCCGAACAACTGTCTGTCAGCAGACAATTCATGACATTGTTTTACGGGTTTCAGAGGTTCCTTTCCGGTCATTGTGGTAATCTGTAGGCGGCTTGGCAGTATTGCCTCACATCCTGTACCGCCGGGCCATCTTGGTTTACCTAGCGGTCATTGTGGTCCCGGCGCTGGTGCTGCTCTACCTCGGGCTGCAGTCCGTGAAGAGACAGAACGAGGCTATCAGCGCGCTGCGAGCGTCTAACCTGCGCTTGTCCCAGGAACGACTCGAGGAGGAATTGGAGCGCCGAACCGCGCTGCTGGCCGAGACGTGCCTGCGTGAAGCCGCCGCCGTTACCGGCGATCATGCCCGCCTTGAGCAGGTACGCCGCCAGCACACCGTTGCCAGACACTTCTTCGTGCTGACGGATGACACCGTACGGTACCCCCTACTCAGGACCCCACCTCCTCGTCTTCCCGCCGGACTGCCCGCCGAGTTCCATCAGGCTGAGGCAGCAGAGCACCGGGAGAACCGCACGGCGGAGGCGCTTGCCGCGTACCGCGGCGTGCTGGAGATGGAGACGTCCGACCCCGTGAAGGCCCTTGCGCTCAGCCGCGTGGCAAGGTGTCTTCAAAAGCTACGCAGAACCAACGAGGCGGCTCAAGCTTGGCGCACCCTTCTGGAGAAGTATGGCGATCTCCGTGATCCTTCCTACCGTCCTTACGCGCTCGTGGCGGCATTTGAGTTAGGCCAGGAACGTAGCGTTTACGAGGACATTGTCCAGGGGCGCTGGGAGTTGAGCGCCGGACAGGTCGACTACTTTCTCGAACGCCTCGAGAGGCCGGCTTCCGCCTCTCTTACAAACCCCCTAGACCGCTTCGAGTTTGCACGAGCAGTGGAGGACAACTTCCACCATGCGGGTCCGCTTCGGCCGGACGAAGTCTATCGACTTGATCTGCCACCCTATCAGCTTTATTACCTTCTGCTTTCCCCAGGGAGTAATCCGGAAACACTGCTCGGTTTATCCGTGAACTCCGCATGGGTGGAGAAAGAGCTGGTCCCGCAAATCCGTGACGAACTCGGCATCGCAGAGCAGGTGCCGCCTGCCGGTGAGCGCAGTCTCTTGCTTTACGGCGGGGCGACAGGGTTGGTCCTGGGTGTACTCATCATGGGGGTAGTCCTCATGATTCGCGACGTCACCCGGGAGACGCGAGTCAACCAGCTTCGGGCCGAATTCGTCAGCGGGGTCTCCCACGAGTTGAGGACTCCTCTGACCCTGATCCGGCTGTACGGCGACACATTGCTCGAAGGCGGCGAATTTGCGGAGGAGGAACGCCGGGGTTTCTATCGGATTATCACGCGGGAAAGCGAACGGCTGACCCACCTGATCGAGAAGGTGCTGACCTTCTCTCGAATCGAGCGCGGCGAGAAGCAGTACCGGCTCGAGGAGGGAGACCTTGCGCCTGTGGTCGCCCGCACGGTAGAGCCTTATGAG
>DATIFQ010000087.1:0-43929 GCA_035455185.1 Bryobacteraceae bacterium
GCGGTGACGTTGGTCAGGATGGAGGAGTTCGTGACCCTCACGTAGTCGGCTCGAACCTTCATCGGAAGAAGGTTGTACGTAATCTTGGAACTGACGGCGGCCTCGAGGTCCTTGAACTTGATGGAAGGAGGCTTCTGGAGCTTTGCGAACCGCTCGAGGCGCTCGAACTGATTCATCCTCGACGGCAGCGGGGAGTCACCGGTGCCGAGATGGGTGCCGTCGGTACGATTGAACCGGTCCGCCTTCGAAGACAGGCCCATCTGCTCCATCATGGTGAGACCGGCGTTCGGAACGTACAGCAGGGCGTCCTTCTCGGACGGGTCCATGGTCATGCGGTACTCGCCGGTCATCGTCGGGTCGACAAATTCGATCAAGACGTCGGTGCCCACGTCGTCGATATACCGGTAGCGCCAGATCTCGAACGGATAAGTCGAGGTGGTGCCGCCACCTTCCTCGAACGGTCGCTCGTAGCTACCGCCAGAGGGGTGAGATTCCACCTCGTCAGCGGGGCCGTACATGATGTACATGCGCCCCCGGTCGGTTTTCCACCCGGGAATCCCCGAAGCGAACCGCTCATTGCTGTAAGCGATCCGGCGGTAGTGTTCTTCTTTGTACTCGTTCTCTGAGGAGTCGGGCGTCGGGTCCCGCCGAAGCCAGAACTGCTCGATGAACTGCTCGCGCTCATCGTCCGTGGAGAGGCGTTTAAACGCGGCTCGCTCCTCGTCGGTGATGATATACGTGACGTCCTCGTTCAGCCACTTGCGGTAGGGGCCCTCGAGCTCCTTTCGAAGCCGTTCGTCCCGTTTTCGCTGCTCCTTTGCGCTGAGAGGTTTGGCGATCGTTTCTCGCTGCCCGCTCCCCGTGTCGCCCTTCTTATTCTCTGCCGCGCGAGAAGTGGGCGGGAGCAAAAGCAAGCCGAGAAGCGAGCAGAAGACCAAAGGTATTCTTGCCGTCATAGCCTTCACCGTTCCCAGTCCATACTGGTACTGCGTCTCTTCAGGGAGCTACACCAATTGTAGGCTCCGGCAAAAGGGGGCGTCAAGCCAAAAGGAGCGGCCGCGTGTGAACACTTCGGACTGGCGGCCAGCCTCGCGGAGCGCACACTGCCCCTACACTTCCGCGTAGTGTAATTCTCCCAAATTTCAGATTCGCGCAACCGTTATTCGCGTCCGGAGCCACAAAAATGCTGTTATCTTTAGAAGTAAGCAGGATGCTGAGGCTGGCAGTCAACTTGCTCAGCAGTGGGTGGCATAGTGTGGAGAACCGGCAACAGCCTCGGTGGAGTCGCCCAATGGGGGAACTGAAGGCCCAATTCTGGAGCGCCCTCCTCGTCATCCTGACGGTGGCTGCCTTGGTTGCCGCGGGGATCAACTTTCAGCAACAGAGCAAGTTCCGGCTCCCAGAGGACGGTGTGACGTGGGTGGACCGCGGTGGGAACGTCGAGGCTCTTCACGTGAATCCGGGAAGCCCCGCGGAACGGGCTGGTCTGAGGTCCGGCGACATCGTGCGGAGCATCAGCGGCGTGCCGACGACGACCCCCACAGACGTGACCCGGGTGCTGGTCAGTCTGGGGGCATGGCGGAAAGCGGAATATGCGGTCCACCGAGCCGGGGTGGAGATCAAGGTGCCGTTGATCATCGGCGAGCGCACTCCCACGGGCACACTATACTTCCAGTACATCGTCGGGCTCGCGTATCTCGCTCTTGGACTCTTCGTCTACTTCCGCCGCGGCAACGCGCACAAGGCGACTCACTTCTACCTTCTGTGCCTGACTTCCTTTGTCCTCTACACTTTCCACTACACCGGGAAACTGAATGAGTTCGACAAAGTGATGTACTGGGGCAATGTGGCTGCCGGTCTGCTTGCGCCGACGATCTTCCTGCATTTCTGCCTCACGTTCCCGGAGCCGAGCCGTTGGATCCGGGGACGATGGCGAGTGGCTTGCCTGTATGTTCCATCAGCCGCCTTGTTCCTGGTGTTCCTTGGGGTGGCGTCAGGCACGCTTCGGGTGGGGATTTCCGCGGTGGAACTGCGTTGGCTCCTCGACCGGTCCTGGCTGGCCCTTCTCTCGGGGTTCTACCTCGCCGGCGCCGTCGTGCTCCACCGGAGGTGGCGGACGGCGGAAGATCCGATCATCCGGCAGCAATTGAAGTGGCTGCGAAATGGAACACTGCTCGGGGTGGCGCCATTCATCGTTTTCTGTGCGGCTCCTTACACGCTGGGCGCAGTTCCTGGGGCCTGGATGAAACTGTCCGTCCTGGCGCTGGCAATCGTTCCGATTACGTGGACCTATGCGGTTCTGCGGTACCGGCTGATGGATGTCGATGTCATTTTCCAGCAGGGGTATGCTTACACACTTGCGACCCTGTGCATTCTTGGCATCTTTTATGGCCTGATTTTTTCTCTGGGAAAGTTCGAAGACATCAGTCCAACTGCGGCCGGTCTCCTGATTCTCATTGCGGCATTCGTGTTCCAGCCCATACGGGCGTGGATCAAGGACCAGCTTGACAAGTACTACTTCTACCGGGACCGGTACGACTATCGCCGGACGCTAGTCGAGTTCGCCCGTGAGCTGAGCTCGGAAACCGACCTGAACCAGATGCTGGCTTCCGTGGCGGACCGGATTCAGCGGACTATCTCCGTGGAACGGGCCGCGTTTTTCATCGAGGACGAACGCGCCGAACGATTCCGGCTCCACATGACGGCCGGATGGCCCGGCGGGGGACCGGGCGATACCGAAAAGCTGGATCTGCGGTTCCTGACATCCATGCCCGACGGGCCTTACCTTTTCTTCGAGCGGACCAAGCACCCGCTGGATATCGTTTCCCGCGGGTTGCCCGCGCCGGTGCGCCAGACCATCGCAGAGCTGGACCTGACATATTACCTGCCGTGCAAAGTGCGAGGAAAGACGGTCGCCTGGCTGGGCGTCGGCCGCACCGACAAAGGCGACTTTCTAACTAGCGACGACCTGGAACTGCTGGCGACCCTCGCGGGGTATGTCGGGATCGCGGTGGAGAACTCCCAGCTCTACAGCTCGCTCCAGGGGAAGGTCGAAGAAAACGAGCGGCTGAAAGAGTTCAACGAAAACATAGTCGAGTCGATCAACGTCGGCATTCTAGCGGTGGACTTGGCGGATAGAGTCGAAAGCTGGAACACGCAAATGGAGAGCCTGACCTCCATTCCCCGGGAGATGGCGGTCGGGCAGCCTCTGGCCGTGCTTTTCCCGGCCAAACTGCTGACGCAGTTCGACCATTCCCGGGAGGAAACCGGGATTCATCACATCTCGAAGTTCTCATTCCGCCCGAGTCTGCGGATTGCGGTGCTCGACGCCGGCGACAACGGGACAAACGGTCAAACGCATGACCAAGGCCGGAGCGGGTCTGCCGCGGACGAGTCGACCACGGAAACCGCCGCGGAGGTCACTGTCAACATTGCCATCGCGCCACTGTTTTCCCGGGAAGGAAAGCGGATCGGCCGCTTGATCCTGTTCGATGACGTGACCGAGCGCGCCGATCTGGAGCGGCGGCTCGTCCAAGCCGATAAGCTCAGCTCGATCGGGTTGCTTGCCGCAGGCGTGGCGCACGAAGTCAACACACCGTTGGCGGTAATTTCGACCTATGCGCAGCTGCTTGCGAAGCAGATCGCGGGCGACGAACAGAAATCGGTGCTGCTGGAGAAAATCGCACGGCAGACCTTCCGCGCCAGCGAGATCGTCAACTCCCTGTTGAACTTCTCCCGGACATCGCCGACCGAGTTCATCGAAACGGATCTCGGGAAGGTGATCCGCGAGACGCTCTCGCTGGTCCAGCACCAGTTTGAGAAATCGGGCGTCTCGACCGCGCTGAATCTCGAAGAACCTCTTCCGCCGATCCGAGGCAACCCTGGCCGCCTCCAGCAGGTTTTCCTGAACCTGTATCTGAACGCGCGCGACGCAATGGAGCGGGGGGGCGTCCTGACAGTCAGCGCGTGGAACGGAGAAAATGGAGTGGAGGTCGAGGTCTCTGACACCGGACGGGGCATCGCTCCAGAGCACGTTCACCGGATTTACGATCCGTTCTTTACGACGAAGGCGGTCCAAAAGGGCACGGGACTCGGACTCTCGATTACGTACGGCATTGTAAGGGAGCATGGGGGAGTGATCGAAGTCGATAGCAGGCTCGGTGAAGGAACGCGATTCCATCTGGAGTTTCCCGCCGTCAGGAAGGCAGTAAATGCCTGAAAAGGCGCTTGCCAACGGCATTCCATCCACTGCCAGCAAAGGTCGGATTCTCGTCGTCGACGACGAGGCGGACATCCGGGAAAGCCTTCAGTTTCTCCTTTTCCACGAGGGGTACCAGGTCGACCTGGCATCGAACGGCGGTGAGGGAATCGGGAAGATTGAAGGGGGCGGATATGACCTCTTGCTGCTTGATCTGATGATGCCGGATCGGTCCGGAATGGAAGTGCTGCGCGACATTCGGGAGCGCGATCCGGAGATCCCGGTTTTTCTGATTACGGCTTACGGCTCGGTGGAGACGGCGGTCGAGGCATTGAAGGCCGGTGCCAACGATTTCTTCGAGAAACCCTGGAAGAACGAAAAGCTGCTGATCGAGATCGAACGAATGATCTCGAAGCGGCGGCTCGAGAGCGAAAACACCCAGCTCAAGCGGGCCCTCAAGCAGCGTTACAGCTTCCCGAACATCGTCGGCAAGAGTGAGCGCATGCTTCGGGTGCTCGATCTGGTGGCTCAGGTGGCGCCGAGCCGGTCGACCATTCTCATTACCGGAGAGACGGGCACTGGCAAGGAACTGATCGCCAAGGCGATTCATGCGAACTCACCGCGAGCCGACCAGATGTTTGTCGCGGTGAACAGCGGCTCGCTGCCGCCGGAGCTGCTCGAATCCACGCTGTTTGGCCATGTCAAAGGAGCCTTTACCGGAGCGATCGCTTCCCGGAAAGGATACTTCGAGATTGCCGATCGGGGAACGATCTTCTTTGATGAGATCGGTACGATCGGTGCGGAAACTCAGGCAAAACTGCTCCGGGTGATTCAGGAGCGCGAGTTCATGCCGCTGGGTTCCACCGAGACGATGAAAGTTGACGTCCGGATCCTTGCCGCCACGAACGCCGACCTGAAGAAACTGGTCGAGGACGGAAGGTTCCGTGAGGACTTGTACTACCGGCTCAACGTCATCAACCTCGCGTTGCCCGCGCTCAGGGAGCGGAAGGAAGACATTCCGCTGCTGGCGGACTACTTCTTCACAAAGTATTGCCGCGAGAACGAGAAGTTCCTCGCGTCAAACGGCCGATCTCTCCTCCGGTTCGAGGCCGAGGCGATGCAGTTCCTCATCGACCACAACTGGCCGGGAAACGTGCGGGAACTGGAGAATGTCGTCGAGCGCGCGGTGGTCCTCGCGGCCGGACAGATGGTGCCGGTGAGCGTGCTTCCGGAGTACTTGCTGCAGGCGGGAGGAATGCGGATCCGGCGCGACGACAGCGGCAGTCTGCCGCCGGACGCATCGTTGTTTGAGATCGTGGCGGACTACGAGCGGCGAGTGATCATGGAGCACCTGGAGACGGCCGGCTGGAGCCAGACCGACGCCGCCGAGAGCCTCCGCGTCCCCCTCTCAACGCTCAACCAGAAGATCAAGCGGTTAAACATTGAGGTGCGGAAGCGCTCCGAGGCGCGGGCGGAACGCGGGGCCTGAGGGGCCCTCCCGTCCTCAAGGAAACGAAAACCGGCGCTGCCCTGCGGTAAAAGCGGTTCTAGCGAAGGATAACGTTCCGACGGTCTTTGTGCCTCCGGCATAACCCTTACGCGTCAGCCGTATCAATCCAAGACGAAGCGCTCTCTCCGACGCGGGCGCGGTAATGCGGTAATAGAGAGTTGCGCCTCAGGTATTCGATGGAAAAAACGGGAACCCCCTCCCTGGTGCCAACCGTGCCATGAGCAATAAAATGCTTGTTTTTAATATATTACAGATCCAAGGAGCCGACGTTTCCGATGGCCGTGCGCGTGCGCAATTCGACAGCCGACGTACGCGGAGACCCAAACTCAGCGCCTAAGGTACTAGAACTTAACGACCTCTAGCTGGTACTGAACCGTCGTTCGGTTGACGCCGCCACTCGTCCCGGACACCCGCCGTGCAGTTTGGGCTTGACAGGCCGGGCGGGCTGCTGATAAAGTTACAGTTTCGCTTGTAAATCATAGTCCTTCGGTTGGCCTGCCAGCGGTTGTGATTTCGTTTTGGGCTGATATGCTGCAGTGGTCCGACCCGAGGAGACGAATGAATCAGCCTTATTTCATAGTTGTACTTGCACATTCTTTGCACGGCAGGCTCCGCCGCGTTCACATTCCTCACCAAGTCCTCTACGTAGTGTTGGGTCTCGCGTTGCTCGGATGCTTCTCCCTGGCCGGATTTGTTTCGAGCTACGCGCGCATGCTCTGGAAGGTCGCCAACTACAACTCACTGCGCACTGAGGCGGAGTCTTTACGCGTGCGGTATCAGAAGTTGCAGAAAGTTCACGATCAGACGACACAGCAACTGGCAACGCTGCAATTGTTCGCCAGCGAGGTGTCGACGGCGTTCGGAATCAAACAACGGGTGGATGGCCCGGCGGACATCGCAGGCGAGGGCCGCCTGGTACCGACTTTCTCTGAGTCTTTGGAGCAGTACAACTTTCTGAAGAGCGCAAGCTTTTCCCGATTCAACAGGACCTACTCCCGCGCCTGGCTGACAAATATGCGGCCCAGCATCTGGCCGGTGGACGGCCGGTTGATCGGTTCGTTCGGCCAGAGGAGCGATCCGTTTTCGGGAGAGCCAAGGTTCCACGCCGGCGTTGACCTCGGGGCGCCGTACGCAGCTCCGATTCGCGTCACGGCGGATGGCATAGTGACGCACGCGGAGTATTCGGCAGGATACGGAAAGCTGGTTGTGGTGGATCACGGTGGCGGTGTGAGCACGTACTATGCGCATCTGTCCCGGATCGACGTAATCGATGGGCAGGAAATAAGGCGAGGCGAAACCGTCGGGGCGCTGGGCGCCACTGGAAGAGTGACGGCTCCACATCTCCATTACGAAGTCCGGGTCGGAAATAACCCGGTAAACCCATACAGCTTCCTGGCGAAGTCGGTGTTCGCGAAGAACGCGACGAAGGATTTTCCTTTCTAGATTCTGGGAATCATTAGCCCGGCTTGGCCGGTAAAACCAAGGAGGCCCCTATGGACGCGGCGCTGGTTCGTCTGCTCGCCGTCTGTTCCGCAGCGGTTCTAGTGGCCTGGGGGGGCCGCAAGACGTCCGTGATTCCAGTGATGACCGGTACCGCGGAGACTTTCCTTGCAGCTCTCACTCCCGACCAGCGCATAAAAGCCGCTTTGGCTTTCGAGAACGAGGAAAGGTTCAACTGGCACTACATCCCCAGGGCACGCAAAGGGATCCCGCTTCGAGAGATGACATCGGAGCAGAAGCACCTCGCACACGCGCTGCTCAATGCGGGGCTGAGCCAGCGCGGCTACGTCAAAGCCACGACCATCATGAGTCTCGAGGAAGTGCTGAGGGCAGTCGAGAACGACAGCGGGGAGCGCCGCAACCCTGACGGGTACTTCTTCACTGTCTTCGGCCGTCCGTCCGAGAGCGGCACGTGGGGGTACCGTGTGGAGGGGCACCACCTGAGTCTGAACTTTACGATTGCCGGCGGCAGCATAGCCGGGGGCCCGACCTTTTTCGGCGCGAATCCAGCCGAGGTACGATCGGGACCGCGGAAGGGGCTGAGAGCGCTGTCGCGGGAGGAGGATCTCGCGCGGGATTTGCTGGCCAGCTTCCGGGAAGAGCAGATCGCGGCGGTGATCGTCGACAAGACCGCCTATGGCGACATCCTGACTGCGGCTTCGCGTAAGGCGGCTCTCGCGGGACAACCGAGTGGACTGCCGGCGGCGCGGATGACGGTAGCCCAACGGGCCAAACTGGAGGCGCTGCTGCGCGAGTACGCCGAGAATCTGCCGGCGGAACTGGCTGACGCCCGGATGGTGAGGATTCGCCAGGCGGGAGGAGAAATTCGCTTTGCCTGGGCCGGCGGCACGGCGCGTGGCGAACCGCACTATTACCGGATTCAGGCCCCGGCTTTTTTGGTGGAGTACGACAATACCCAGAACAACGCCAACCATATTCACTCGGTGTGGCGGGACTTCGAGGGGGACTTCGGATTGGACTTGCTCGAAGCGCATTACCGCGCCAGCCACCGCTGAGGACGCACGCGGACCGCGTGCTACGATGGCAGATATGGAAGGCAAGGGCCGCCGGCCTGCCGGGTGGACACGACGAGCCCTGCTCACTGGACTTGCAGGAGTTAGCCTGCCGGTGGCGGCGGATGTTGGCCACCCGTTTCCTTCGGATCGGGTTCGTTTCCTGGACCGTGCCACCGAGTTCGAAGTCCTTCGGCTGACCGATCCGTCGTACTCCAGCATCCTGCCCCACTATTACGCGCGCGCTTTTGCGAAAAAGCGAAACGCTCTTCTGTTCGCCTGCGACCGCGGCGGATCGATACAGGGCTTCCAGATGGATCTCAAAACCGGAGCATCGGTGCAATTGACCGAAGCTACGGGCCTAGACGCCAGCTCGCTGACCTGGCTGCCGGATGAGCGCAGTTGCTGCTATTTCGACGGCGTTTCGCTGCGGCAGTTGAATGTCGCCAACCGCCGTTCCCGCGAGATCTACCGTGTCCCTGACGGCTGGCGGCGCGGCTCAGGTTTCAGTGTGTCCGGTGACGGCGTGCACGCGTTTTTCATGGAGATGCAGGCGGATACCTGTCGGCTGCGTATCGTCGGGATTGCGAAAGGTGACGCGGTGACGGTCGCGGAATCCAGTGAGGTAATGAGCGACCCGGTTCCGAGGCCCCGCCGATCTGGTGTACTGTACCGGCGGGGTGGTAACGCTCTCTGGCTGGTCAATTATGACGGACAGCAGAACCGTCCGCTCAAGACCGCTCCCGGTGGCCTCGGCCCGGTCCACTGGTCGCCTGACGGGAAATCGATCATTTACTTGAATTTTCCGGAAGACCGGCGCGATCTGAACTCACTGCGAGAGCACACGCCGGATTCAAATAGCGACGAACTCATCTCGAAGACCAGCCAGTTCGTGCATTTCGGACTGAACGCTGACGGATCGGTGTTTGTGGGTACGAGCGGGAGCAAGGCTTCGCCTTACCTCCTGCTGATGCTGAGGGTCACGCACCGCGAGTTGACGCTCTGCGAGCACCGTGCCTCGGACCCGAACCGGGTGACGCCTGTCTTCACGCCGGACAGCCAACAGGTTGTGTTTCAGAGTGACCGTGACGGTAAACTGGCGATCTACGCGGTGCGGGTAGACCGTCTAGTGGAGAAAACAGATTCTTAGCTGGGGTTTCGGACCCCCCTATTTGAGCAACGATGGTGCGGTGGATAGCTTCGGCGGTAGTGGCCTCGATTACGATACCGTGTACGGCGGCCACCAAGATCGTGGTGACGGTGGTTGAGAAGAGGTCGGGCCGGCCTGTGCCCGAGCTGAAAGCCGACGACTTTATTGTGCTCGACGATCGCGCGCCCCGGCGAGTGGAGTCGGCCGAATTTGCGTCCGGCCTGATGGACGTAATGCTGCTGCTCGATACCAGTCTGCTCGGGGGGGCGGTTCAGCCCGTCGCCGAAAATCTGGTCGCGCAGTTGCAGCCGAAGGAGCAGATGGCGATCGTCGCCTTTCACTCGTCCGCCGACCTGGTCCAAGACTTCACCGCCAGCCAGGAATTGCTCGGCCGGGCGATCTCATCGGTGAAGTACGGCAACACCCCTCGCCTGCTGGACGCGATCTACGCCGCCATCGACGGAGGGTTCCAGGCGAGCACATTCCGCCGTGTGATCGTGCTGTTGACGACAGGGGTCGAGGGCCCGAGCCGGGTCAGCGAGCGCGAAGTACTGCGCCTGGCACGGCGGAACGGAGTCTCAATTTACCCGGTCTATGTTGTGGGACAGGAAAGATCGATGTTTGAGAACCTGGCCCGCCAGACGGGTGGCGCTTCATTCAATCTTCGAGACTTGCAGCGGGATTCGAAGTCGCCGCCCGGGCCTCGGATCTTCGAGGTGATGCGATCGCACTACACGCTGACGCTGGAAGGAAACCTCTCCCTCGGCGACAGGGTAGAAGTAAAAGTAAAAAGGCCGGAGAAGCTGCTTGTCTCCGGCCTTCCCCTCGATTGACTGAGCGGTGCGGGCCCACCTCAGGATCTCCTCAACCCACACTCCACTCGCTGGAGGTAAGCTACTTTCTTGCGATCTGAACCTTGGGGGTCGCCAGGTAGCCCGTAATGCGGTCCTTCTGCACCTCATTGACCACGATTTCGTACGGAAGCCGAGCTTTGGCCACATAGAACTGCACGGGCTCGTTGGCCGTTTTGTCCTTCTTCTCGACTTTCTTATCGTCGGCGAGGACGTCGATGCTGTATTTGCTGCGCTTCGGATCGGTCTTCTTCAGGACGACCGATATGTCACCAATCCGTTGCGGCTGTTTTGACTTCGCGAGTTTGAACTCAAAGTAGTTGCGCTCCCCGAGCGTCCTCAGCGCTGCCAGTTCCTGACCGTTGGTGGCGATCAACCCGCTCTGGACTCCCAAGTCACCCCGGACACTTTTCAGATCAGCGATCGTCTTTTCCAGTTCGGACTTGGTAGATGCGACTTCGGTCTTGACGTTCGTCACCTCGCCAGAAACGTCAGTGATCTTGTTATTGGCCGTGCTGGCTGCCTCTTTGACCTCGGTCAGTTCCGTTTTGACCATCTCCTGCTGCCGGGCCTGCTCTGTCTGGATCTGTTTTGCCAGTTGTTCCGCATGCTTCAGAGCGTCGGTCCGGGCGCGACCCGCCGCCATCGCCGCCTGCTTGCGGGTGTTCTCCAATTCCGAGCGCAGCTCATCGAGATGCTGCTGGTTGGAGGCCGTGCTAATGGACGACGTCTCGCGGACTTTGGCGAGCTCAGCGAGGACGGATTCCCGCATGCTGTGCAGGTCGGTTTTCAACCCGTCCACCGTGAAAAACAGATACGCCGTCGCGGCTGCCACGGCGATCACCAATCCGAATAGGATCGGGATTTGAATGTTGCCCCCACTTCGGGAAGGCGTGCGAGTCTCGGTCAGTTCACTCATTGTGGGTCTCACCTCTGGCCATAAGAACGCAAGCTTGATGCCAAACGGAGTGAAGGCTTTAAACGATTGAAAAAAAATAACTTAGAGCTCGGATGGCGGAAGAGAACTCTCCGGGGAGCAAGTAGGAATTACCGGCTCCCCGCAATTGTTGCCGGAAAGGGGCGTCAACGCACCGTCTTGACTTTGGGAGTGGCCAGGTAACCCACGATCTGGTCCTTCCGAACCTCGTTCACTACGAACTCGTACGGCTGTCGTGCGCGCGCCACGTAAAACTGGACCGGTTCGTTTACGTTCTTGTCCTTTTTTTCGACCCTCTTGTCATCGGCGAGGACTTCGACGGTGTAGCGGTTGCGCTTTGTGTCCGCTTTCCTGAGCCGAACCGAGATGTCGCCAACCTTTCGGTATTCTTTGCTCCGGGTGATGTTGAACTCGAAGTAGTTCCTTTCGCCAAGAGTCCGCAGCGCGGACAGCTCCTTCGAATTGGTGGCGATGAGACCGCTCTGGACGCCCATGTCGCCCCGCACCGTCTTTAACTCGGCAATGGTTTTGTCCAACTCCGATTTGGTCGAAGAGACCTCGGAGCGGACATTCGTCACGTCCTTGGACACGTCTTCGATCTTCGTGTTGGCGTCCGAGGTAGCCTGGCGCACCTCTGAGATCTCACTGCGGACCGCCTGCTGTTGCTTTTGCTGCTCCTCGGCAAGACGTTTTGCGAGTTCCTCCGCATGACGCTGCGCCTCGGTTTTCGCTTGCCCGGCGGCGACGGCGGCGTTGCGACGTGCCGCCTCAAGCTGTTCTCGCAACGCATCGAGGTGGCGCCGGTTTGTTTCGCTTGTGACGGACGACGATTCGCGCAAGTTGGTTACCTCGTTCAGAACGGACTCCCGCATCTGGGTAACCTCCGTCCTCATCTTGTCGAGCTGCACAAAGAGGTAGACGGTGGCTGCGGAAAGCGCGATCACCGCTCCGTATAGGATAGGCAAGAGGATCTTCGAGGTGCGACCGGAAGAGCCGTAAATTTCGTCCGTTTCCATAGTGGTTGGATTCCTCCCAACTGGAGAGCCGAATAACTACCTTTCACTTCAGTCTACTGCGGATTCAGGTTACTTTTCCAGCCCACTCACTGCCTCGGCCGCGCGGCGGAGGCGCACAAACTCGAGCACTTCCTGTTTCGGGAGACCCGGCTCGAAACAGCGGCGGCAACGTGCTTCGTACATGCCAGCGGCTCCAACGACGATGAGGTCATCGGAATCTACCAGCCGCTGGGTGTGCTTGGCCGGGTTGCCGCATCGGACACAGATAGCGAGTGTCTTGGTAATCGACTCAGCAAGCGCGAGAAGCTCCGGAACGGGCGTGAACGGTCTCCCCATATAGTCTGTGTCGAGACCGGCGACGATCACCTGCTTTCCACGGTCCGCTAGACGCCCGGCAACCTCGATGAGTCCAGGTCCCATGAAGTTGGCCTCGTCGACTCCGACCACTTCGGTACGCCAGTCCATCCGCGAGAGGATTTCGGCGGCATCCGGGACGATCTCGGACTTCATGCGAACCTCGGCGTGCGAGACGATCTCGTCCTCCGAGAAGCGGGTGTCCAGAGACGGCTTGAAGACCTGCACTCTCTTCCGGGCGATCATGGCCCGGCGCAGGCGGCGGATCAACTCTTCGCTCTTGCCCGAGAACATGGGCCCGCATATCACCTCGATCCAGCCGATGTTCCCCGAGATGAAGTCCATGGGGAATATGATGACACGCCGTGTTCCGTGATGTGGTCCTGGCTCAAGTCCTGATGGATAGACGGATTATGGGCTATTCTGCCAACCCACCGCCGTGCGGCTATAATCGTCTTGTGAATTCTCGCGTTCTCTGTTTCATGGCGGGCATCGTACTGCTTGCCGGGTGCAATCGCGGCGTCGAAAACAAAGAAGCAGTGCGGCAGGCTGTCATTGACCACCTCGCCAACCGCGCCGGCCTCAACGTTGCCTCCATGCAGGTCGATGTTTCCGCAGTGTCGTTTCGCAAGGACGAAGCCGACGCTACCGTCGTCTTCCGTTCCAAGGGCGGCGCTCCCGGCCAGTCGATGACCATGAACTATACCCTGGAGCGGAAGGGTGGCCGCTGGGTCGTCAAGGGCAGATCTGAAAGCGGCATGCCTCACGGAGCCGCGGGAACCCCGGCCCCCGGCGGACAGATGCCGCAAGGCCACCCGCCGATCGGCGGCGCTAAGCCTTCCGAAGTCCCTAAATGAAGCGCGTCGCCATCCTCGGTGGTGGTCCTGCCGGTGCATTCGCCGCCGAACGCCTCGCGGCGGGCGGCGCCAAAACCGTTGTCTTCGACGAGAAACTCGCCTGGGAAAAACCCTGCGGCGGCGGTCTCACCTACAAGGCTTATAGCCGCTATCCCTTCCTCATCGAAAACGACACACCGAAGAAGTTCGTCACTGTGACCCAACTTGCGGCGCCCGGCGCCGGAGTTGCGAAGATGGCGTTACGTAAGCCCCTTGTTGTCTACTCCCGTTTCGACCTCAACCGGATGCTGCTCGCGCGGGCCGAACGCGCCGGTGCACAGATCGAACAGACCCGGGTCCTCGGCATGACGCCCGCCGGAAGGGGCTGGCGGCTCTCCACGCACCACGGTGACTTCGAGGCTGACTTCTGCGTCGTCGCCACTGGCGCGCGCAACCCGCTTCGCGACGTCGGCACCCAGCTCACGGCCGCCGACACCATGCTTGCCCTCGGCTACTATGTCCAGGCGGACCAGGAGCACATCGACATCCAGTTTCTTCCGCAACTGGAGGGCTACATCTGGGTCTTCCCGCGTTGCGGCCATCTGTCGGTCGGCATATGCGGCAAAGGAGAACCGGCCCATCAACTACGCGCCCGCCTAGAGGCATATATGCGGGAGCGCGGCATCTCCTGGAAAGACGCGGTCTTCTATAGTCACCTGCTGCCGTCGCTCGCCCGGACGGGATGGCGGAACAACCGTGTCGCAGGCCATGGATGGATCGCTGTCGGCGATGCCGGCGGCCTCGTCGACCCGATAACCGGCGAGGGACTTTACTACGCGATGCGCTCCGGCGACCTCGCCAGCCAGGTCGTGCTCTCCGGTCGGCACTCTGCCGAGACCATGGCAGTCGCCTACCGTGCCATGCTGACCCGCGACTTCGCAGCCGACCTAGAGTTCGGAGCCTCGCTCGCGCGCCGCGTCTTCCTGGGCCGCTTTCTGCTGGACAGCGTGCCGAACCGAATGGTCCAAATCATGCGCCGCAGTCCCCGCTTTTGTGAGCTGATGCAAGATCTCTTCGCCGGCACGCAGCCCTATCTCGACCTCAAGCGGAGACTCCTCAGCAACCTGCATGGAACCCTGCTCGAGACGGCCATGAACTTCCTACTCAGCCGCGTCGTCCCGAGCGAAACTTAGCCATGCGCCGACACACCTCCGAATCCCTTTTTGACCGCGCCCAGAGATCGATTCCCGGCGGGGTGAACTCTCCGGTCCGCGCCTTCCGCAGCGTGGGAGGCAAGCCACTGTTCATTTCCCGCGGGGAGGGCTCGCACATCTTTGACGCGGATGGCAACGAGTATGTCGACTACGTCGGTTCTTGGGGTCCGCTGCTGCTTGGACACCGCCACCCCGCTATCCTTACCGCGCTCGAAGAGGCGGCGCACAGCGGTACCAGCTTCGGCGCGCCCACCGAACGCGAAATCGAACTTGCGGAAGCTATCCGCGACGCCGTCCCCTCCATCGAGATGGTCCGGCTCGTCAACAGCGGCACCGAAGCCACCATGAGCGCCATCCGTCTCGCCCGTGGCTTAACGGGCCGCGACTTGACCGTCAAGTTTGAGGGCTGCTACCACGGGCACGTCGACTCCTTGCTCGTGAAGGCCGGTTCCGGCGTGGCGACGCTCGGGCTTCCGGACACCGCCGGCGTTCCGAAAAGCTTCGCCGACACTACCATCGCGCTGCCGTTCAACTCGGCCGAGGCCGTCGAGCAGGCCTTCCGCGAACACGGCGCGCGCATCGCTTCCGTGATCGTTGAGCCGGTTGCCGGCAACATGGGCTGCGTGCCGCCGAAGCCGGGCTTCCTCGCGGCTCTTCGTGAGATCACCGAACGGTACGGCGCACTGCTTATCTTCGACGAGGTGATGACGGGTTTTCGCGTGGCTTGGGGCGGCGCGCAGCAGCTTTATGGAATCCGTCCAGACCTGACCACGCTCGGCAAAGTCATCGGCGGAGGCCTTCCGATAGCAGCCTATGGCGGGCGCGCGGAAGTTATGGCAAAGATCGCGCCGCTCGGTCCGGTCTACCAGGCTGGCACGCTCTCCGGCAACCCGATGGCCGTGGCAGCCGGTCTCGCCATGCTGCGCCACCTCAAGGCCCACCCAGAGGTCTACACCACTTTGGAGCGGAACGGCGAGCGATTGCAGGCGGCAGCGCCCTCCGAAATCACCGTTAACCGCGTTGGCTCGATGTTCACGTTCTTCTTTACCGATCAGCGGGTCACGGACTACGACTCAGCCAAGACCTGCGACACCGCGCGATTCGGCGACTACTTCCGCTTCATGCTCGACCGCGGCGTCTACCTCGCACCCTCGCAATTCGAGGCCGCATTCCTCTCTGCGGTCCACACGGATGAAGACATCACACGTACGATCGAAGCCGCCAGGGAGTTCTTCGCTCGGCGGTAGCGAACACAGTCAGCGCTTCTCCGCGTAAACCGTTGCGCCTCCCAACACCGTCATCAGCACCCGCGTCTCTAGGATCTCCGGTGGCGCTGCGCGCATGATGTCGTTTGACAGCATCACGAAATCCGCCATCTTTCCCGGTGCCAGTGATCCTTTCTCTTTTTCTTCGAACGCTGCGTAGGCGCATGTCACCGTCCAGCTCTTGAGCGCCTCCTCGCGCGTCATTCGCTGGTCCGGGAACCATCCGTCCTTCGGATTTCCATCGCGGTCCTGACGCGTGATGGCGGCGTAAAACCCCCACAGCGGGTTCGGCTCCTCGACGGGGAAGTCGGAACCGTTGGCCACCGGCACGCCGATCGAAAGAAACCGCCGCCAAGCGTAGCACCCCTTCACGCGCTCCGGCCCCACCCGCGCCTCGGCCCACCGCATGTCGCTCGTGGCGTGCGTCGCCTGCATCGAGGCGATCACTGAGTATTTGCCGAACAGTTCGAAGTCCCCCGGCGCCACGCACTGCGCGTGTTCGATCCGGAATCGCTTGTCGTTCTTGCTTCCGAGCACGGCCCGGTATGCCTCCAGCACATCGTGGTTCGCCCGGTCGCCGATCGCATGGGTGTTCACCTGGAATCCCTTCCCGGCCGCCTGCCGCGCCACGCGCTCCACGTCCTCGCGGGAGAACATCACCAGCCCTTTGTTACCAGGATCGTCCGAGTAGGCTTCGAAGAACGCCGCGCCACGCGAGCCCATCGCCCCGTCCGCCACCAACTTGATGCTGCGAACCGTTAGCCTGTCGCCGGTCTCGGGTCCGCGCTCAAGGTATTCGCGCCACAGCGGGCCCTCGCCGCCGATCATGGCGTACACGCGAACTGGCAACCGCCCTTCGCGGATGAGCGCCCGGTACGCAGCCAGTTCCCTCGCGCCCACACCGGCGTCATGAACGCTGGTGATCCCCAGCCGCGCGCATTCCCGGGCTGCACGCTCGAGTCTGCGGCGAACCTGCTCGTCGGTCGGATTCGGAATCTTCCGCTCCACCAGGCCTTGCGCCGTGTCCACAAGGATTCCAGTCGGCTTGCCATTCGCGCCGCGCACGATCTTGCCGCCCGGCGGGTCGGCTGTTTTCGCGGTAATGCCAGCGATCTCCAAGGCCTTACGGTTCACCCAAGACGCATGCCCGTCCACGCGCGTCAAAAAGACAGGATGATCCGGTGCCGCTCGCGAAAGAGGTTCCTCGGTGGGAAAGCGCCCGCCCCAGTTGGTTTGGTCCCAGTTGCGTCCCTGAATCCACTCTCCCCGAGTCCGTCCGCTGGCGGCCTTGCGCACGATTTCCGCTACCTCCTCGACCGTGCGCACATACCGGAAGTCGGGATTCTCCAGGCTCTCCCCCAGCGCCAGCATGTGGACGTGCGAATCGATGAGGCCGGGAATGATGGACGCGCCGCCGGCGTCGATCCGGCGTGTACTGGACCCGGCGAGGCGCGAAAGATTGTCCCCGATCGCAAGAATTCGCCCGCCTTTGACGGCGATGGCCGAAGCCACCGGATTTCCCGGCTCGGCGGTGTAAATCCGTGCCCCTTCTATCAGCCAATCGGCGGTCTCGGTGGGTGCCATGACTGCTGCCAATGAGACTAGAATAAGGAACATGCACGACAGTATGGCACACGCCGTGGACGAGTCTGCCCCTTTAGAATGGCCTGCGTGGAAGACGTGGGTCAGCGCGATTTCGGCGGTGCTTCTGGCGATCCTGTTCATCGTTTCCGGCGTCTGGAAGGTCACCGATCCGCTTGCGGCCGCGGTGAGAATGGCGCAGGCGAAAGTCCCGAATGTGCTCAGTCTTCCGACTGCGATTGGCTTCGGCATCGCCGAAGCGTTCGCCGGTGTCTTGCTCCTTGTGCCCCGCTTTCGCCGTTGGGGCGCGTGGCTGACCGGCCTCATGCTGGTGGCGTTTCTGATCTACATCGGCGTCCTCTACAACGACCTGCGAGGAGAAGACTGCAACTGCTTCCCCTGGGTCAAGCGCGCCGTCGGTCCCGCTTTCTTCATCGGCGACGCGATTATGCTCGCGATGGCGGTCCTGGCAGGATGGTGGGTAAGGCCTTCACATGGCCTTCGTAGCGCATCGATCATATTTGGCGCGGTCTGTGTCTTCGCGCTAGTCTCGCTCGGAATTCACCTGACGCGCCAATCCGGCGTTCTGGCGCCAGAAACGGTCACGGTCGACGGGAAGGCTTTCCCCCTGCGTGAGGGCCGAGTGTTCCTCTTCTTCTTTAACCCCGAATGCTCCCACTGCAACCATTCCGCCAGCGAGTTGGCGAAGCTGGACTGGGGCGAAACCAAGATTGTTGGCGTCGTGACGCAACTGGCCCAGTTTGGGCCTGATTTCATGCGGGAAACCGGCCTGAAAGGCGTCGTCACCGCCGATGTCGGCTTGCTCAAGAATGCGTTCTCGTTTGTGGACGTGCCGTTCGGCGTGGCTCTAGAGAACGGTCGCCAGCGGGCATCTTTCCCCAACGTCGACCCCGAGCCAGCCGCTGAGACTCTCCGCAAGCTTGGGTTTGTGAACTGACACGGCGCGCAAAGTAAAAACGCCCCTGACCCACTCTCGGGCCACGGGCGTTTTCGGTTTTGCAGAAGGATCTAGCCCCGCCGCTTTAGCGTCGGGCGCTCGTCCGGGTCTTCTTTCTGCTGGTCCTTGTCCTTCCCCTTGGACTTGTCATCCTCGATCGGCGCGGTGCTCCCGCCCGGCGCCTTGCGGAGCGTCGGCCGGTTCAGATCCTTGTCGTCCACCTTGCGGCGGTTGTGCATTGCGGAAAGCCGCGTCTTCACTTCGTTGAATTCCGAGGTGTTGACGACGTATTCCGGCTTCGCCTTCAGGATCTCCTGGATGTTCTTCTGCGCGGTCTTGATCCGGTCGTCCGTCATCGGATGGGTCGAGAAAACTTTGGACATCGTCCCTGGCTTCTTCTTTTCGAGCGTTTGAATCTTCTCGAAGAAGTCCACGAATGCCGTCGGATCATAACCGGTCTTGTAGAGATACTGCAAGCCGAGCAGGTCCGCCTCTTCCTCGAAGCCGCGGGAGAACGTCAGGAAGGTGATCGGGATCGCCAGGCCGGCTCCTTGCCGGATGGCGTAGCCCGTCCATCCACCCATGAAGATCAGGGGAATGGAAGCGATGTTCATGAGCTGGCCGCGGGAGGCCTGTCGCGTGCCGTGCCGGGCCGCCACGTGCGCGATCTCGTGTGCCATCACGCCCGCCAGCTCCGACTCGCTCTCGGCACGGAGGATTAGTCCTGAATTCACGAAGAAGAAACCGCCAGGCAGTGCGAACGCGTTGACTTCGTCGCTGTCGAGCACCTTGATCGTGAATGGAACCTTTGCATCAGAGTTCCGCACAAGGTTCTGGCCGACCCGGTTGACGTACTCCCCGATCACGGGATCATCCACTACCTTCGCCTGCTGCTCGACCTCTTGGGCGAGCTGTTTGCCGAGCGCGATCTCTTTCTCGAGCGAGTAAAAGTTTACACCCCTGCCGACGTCCCGGTTGCCGATCTCATCCGGGTCTTTCTTCTTGTCTTTTGCGATTGCAGCGGTGGGAATCAGCACACACGCCGCCACGAGGATGGCCAGCGCCGTTTTGAGCTTGCCCGTCATCGCGATCCTCCTTGGTCCCAGAGTGCTAGACCTATTATAGTACCCCCCGCTGGGGAGGGACCCCGGTCCCACACTTCATTTAACGTATATTTGTCTTGATGGGTTACGAAAAAGCAACGGAATCCGAAGAGGTTCCACTTTGGAAGCGCTTCCGGCATTGCTTCCCGGTCACGGAAAGGTTGGTCTACCTGAATCATGCCGGAGTCGCACCTATATGCAAGCCAGCCGCCGACGCTATGTCACGGCTTACGGAGGATGCTCTTCAATTCGGTTCCTACCACTACGATTCGTGGTTGGCCACCTACGAAGGGCTGCGGGCGATCGCATCCCGCCTGATCGGAGCCAGCCGGGACGAAATCGCAATCGTCAAGAATACGTCGGAGGGAATCGCCACGTTGGCTTCAGGTCTGAAGTGGCGGCAGGGCGACAAAATCGTCGCCTTTACCGAGGAGTTCTCTGCTAACTACTTCCCTTGGAAACGGTTGGAGGCGCAGGGTGTTACCGTTGAGTGGCTCTCTGTGTTCGACACGTTCGACAAAATCGACCGGGCGTGCAAGGGCGCGCGTCTGCTCGCCGTCAGCTACGTTCAGTACCTCAGTGGGCATCGCATCAACCTGGAAGTGCTCGGCGAGATCTGCAACCTGAGAGGCTGTCTGTTCTTCGTCGATGCCATCCAGGGCCTCGGTGCGTTCCCGCTTGACGTCCGCAGTTCGCGGATCCACGCTCTGTCGGCGGACGGACACAAGTGGCTGCTGGGCCCGGAAGGGTGCGGCATCCTTTACATTCACAAGAACTTATTCGACTCCGTTGAGCCGCCCATGATCGGCTGGACGAATTTCGCACATTCCAGCGACTATGAGTCGCGTGACATGACCCTACGTACCGATGCCGGGCGGTTCGAGTGCGGGACACTTAACACAGTGGGCTGCTTCGGCCTGCGGGCCTCGATCGAATTCCTGCTCTCGGTCGGCGTCCCAAAAATCGCCGTCGCCGTGCAGTTGCTGGGCGATCAGATTGTCCAGGGGGTCACCGCCAAGGGCTATCAGGTTCTTGGCCGCAGGACCGCGAGCAATGGCGCCGGAATCGTCTGTTTCCGCCGTTCAGACGTAGACAGCCGTCTGATCGTGCGGGACTTGAAAGCGAAAGGGATCGTTGCCGCGAGCCGCCAGGGGTGGGTTCGGGTGTCACCGCACTTCTACATCGCTCCGGACGATATCGATCGCTTGGTTGAAGAACTTCCGTGAGGGCTTAGGCGACCGACGCCGACGCCAGCTCCTGGATCCGTGCCACCGTTCTCGGCACTGCCGCCAGCACAGCCGGATGCATTGCGCCGCCCACGGTCAAGCAGTCGTGAGGCTCCACCGCCAGGAATAACACCTCCGGCGGAACCTCCAGGCCAAGCTTCCGGCCGAGAGCCAGGACCTGAAACAGCCCGATGCCGTGTGGAAACTCGCCCGGTAGAGGCGAAATATCGTCCTCCCGAAACTCGTACAGCGTTCCCGGCGGCGCCTTACGTGTTTCGATGACGTCAACCACCGCCAGCGATGCGGCGCAGAGAATGTCGTCGAGAAGATGGAAGCCGGACGCCTCCGACGTCACGACCTCCACCCCCTCGATCGACAACTCGTTCAGACGCCCGGCGACGCGAATCGCGAACGCATCGTCGCCGAGGATCTCGTTTCCCAGGCAAAGAACTCTCAGCCTTGGAGGTGCTTCGCCTGCCATGGAGTGGCTCAGTCTCTCCTCACGCTTCCGTCGTTGTCGCGCCGAAGCGTCGCCGTCGTGGCTCCGTTCGCGTCGCGCACCCGGACAAACAGCGGCATGCTGCCCGGCAACGAGTGCGTCGCGCAGCCCAGGCAGGGATCGTAGGCTCGGAACGCCATCTCGACCATGTTCAGCACCCCGTCGGAGATCTTGTCGCGGGTAACGAAACCTTTCGCGGCCTTCTCCACGCTCATCGCCATTCGCGCTGCGTTGTGCTGGGTGGCCACAATCAGGTTCGCTTTGCGGATCAGGCCCTTCTCGTCGGTCTGGTAGTGATGGATCAGCGTTCCACGAGGCGCCTCGATCACGCCGATTCCTTCTTTCGGTGTCGCCGTCGGCAGTTTGCGCACGTTTGGATCGGTGAGCTCCGGATCTTCCGCCAGTTCCTTCATCCGCTCCGCTGCACACAACATCTCGATCATCCGCGCCCAATGGAGTGCCAGCGTATGGTGGACCGGCTTGCCTCCGAGCGTGGCAAAGAACTGCTCGTAGGCCGCCTGCGCCAGCGGCGTCGGCATTCCATCCGACACGTTCAATCGCGCCAGCGGCGCCACGCTGTAGACCCCGCTGTCCGCTCCGTCCACGAAGCCCTTCCACCCGATCGGCTTCAGGTAGCAGAACTTCATATAGCTCCACGGTTCGACATGCTCGGCCACGTAGTCGAGATATTGATTCTGCGGGAACTTCATCAACTCTTTGCCTTCGGGCGAAACCACGCGCAGCTTGCCGTCGTAAAAGTTGACACGGTTCCGCTCGTCCACCGTGCCCATGTAGTGGGTGCGGTGAGTGTAGGTGTCCGAGACGATCAGGTTGACGTAGTCCGAGTTCTTCAGCACCACCTGGTCGAACAGGTCCAGCGTGAATAGGCAGAAATCCACCGACTCGCCGGCCACCCGCCGGAACTGCTCCTGATCATCCTTCGTGATCCGCTTGGCCACACCGCCGGGAAGCCCGAGAACGGGGTGGATCGCCTTACCGCCCACCAGCGTCATCAGGTCGCGCAGCTTCCGGCGGAAGCCGATGACCTTCTTGCCCGCCTCCAGCCCGACCTTGGCTACCACGCCGAGCACATTCCGCTCGGCAGCCGGTGCGTTCGGCCCTACCACGAAGTCCGGCCCACCGAGGAAGTAGAAATGCAGTGCATGGTCCTCGGCCATGAAGGTGTTGTAGAAGAGTTCGCGGATCTTCTTGCCTGCCGGCGGCGGTTCGACCTGGTAGAGGTCGTCTAGCGCCTTCGTCGCCGCCATGTGGTGCGCCGACGGGCAGACACCGCAGATGCGGCTGGTGATCTGGGGCATATCCTCGGCCGGCCTGCCTTCGGCGAACTTCTCGAAGCCGCGCAGCTCCGGTACCTGGAAATACGCGCGTTCCACCTGACCGGCGTCATCCAGAAAGATATCAATCTTGCCATGGCCTTCCAGGCGCGTAATCGGATCGATGGTGACCCGGCGTGTTGGAGTAGTTTCAACCGACATGAGCTATGCCTCCAATGTCTTCCGTTTCAGCAGAGATGCCGGCAGGCTGTACCGGTAGAACGTACCGACGGGATCGGGAATCCCTGCCAGAACCTTCTCGATATCGGTATCGTCCTTGGCCTCGATGATCGACGCCAGCGCCGTCAGGGCCTTGCCGCCGTAATCGCGAACCCGGCTCGTCGGCCCGTAGCAGCCCGTGCACGGCATGTTGCCCTTCGTGCAGAGCCCCCCGCAGCCTCCGCGTGTTGCCGGTCCCAGGCAGAGCAACCCTTGAGCGAGCAGGCACTTTTCCGGGTCGGCGATGATCTGGTGCGGCCGCTTGAACTCCGCGAGTTCCAGCTTGTCGGGACGCGTGTCCCGCCGCGGGCACTCATCGCAAAGCGCGCGGTCCGGCGCCAGCACGGTGCCCTTTGGCGGCAGATTCCCGCTCAGCAACGTCTCGACGGCGTCCAGTACCAACTTCGCCGCCGGCGCGCACCCTGGGATGTAGTAGTCGACATCCACCACCTGGTCGAGCGTCCGGACCGTGTTATAAAGCATCGGCAGCGTAGGCGTTCTGCCGTTGTCTTTGTATGCGGTCTGCGGTGTCGTGCCCTCGGGATTCACCGTGCTCGGCGACCCCTTGTAGACCGCCTCGAGAATCGCCGAACGATCCCACAGGTTCGCGAGTCCCGGGATGCCGCCCAACTGCGAGCAGGAGCCCAGCGCGACCATTACCTTGGACTTCCGCCGCAGCAGGTGTGCCATCTCCTCCTGCTCCGTGCTCCGTATCGCGCCGTTGAGGAACGTCGCCACGATCCCACCGTCCGGTATCGCTTCGATGTCCTTGCGCTTGAAGTCCAACGCCACCGGCCACAGCACGATCTCGACCGCCGCCGACACTTCCAGGATCTTCTCGGCGAGATCGACCACGGCCTCCTCGCAACCGCCGCAGGAGGCGCACCAGTAGAATGCAACTTTTGCCTTCTCACTCATGACGCAGCTACCTCCTCCAACTCTGGCTCGATGGCGGGGTTCATCTTACGTGGCCCGAGCGCCCGCAACTTCTGAACCATGTCGTTGACCACGGTCCGCACCCGGTCGCCCTCCGCGGCGGAGATCCACTCGAGGCGAAAACGCTCCTCCTCAATGCCCATCTCGCGCAGCGTGCGCTTCAGCAGGTAATACCGCCGTAGCGCTTTATAGTTGCCCTCCTGGTAGTGGCAGTCACCCGGGTGGCACCCGCCGATCAGCACGCCGTCAGCGCCCTTCGCGAACGCTTCGAGCACAAACTGCGGGTCCACGCGGCCCGAACACATGACGCGAATCACGCGCGTGTTCGCGGCGTACTTCATGCGAGACGTTCCCGCCAGGTCCGCCGCCAGGTAGGTACACCAGTTACAGAAGAAGGCGACGATTTTCGGTTCGTAATTCTCAGGCATAGGTCAGAACTCCTTCGATCTCTTCAAAGATCTGGTCGTCCTCGAACAAATGCTGTTTGATGGATCCTGAAGGACACGCGGCGACGCACGTGCCGCAGCCCTTGCAGAGTACTTGATGAATGCCGGCTCGCTTTGTGTCGGCGTTGAAATAAACGGCGCTGTACGGGCACATCGGAACGCACGTCTTGCAGCCCGAACACTCGTCTTCAATCACGTAGGCAGTGTTCGGTTCCTGCTCTACGAATCCCGTATCGATCAGCGCCAGCGCCTCCGCCGCCGCTGCTCCGGCCTGCGCCACCGTGTCGGGAATGTCCTTCGGTCCCTGGCAGCAGCCGGCCACGAAAATGCCGTCGGTAAACGTGCTGACCGGCGCCAGCTTCGGGTGCCGCTCGAGGAAGAATCCCTCGGACCCGCATCCGAAATTGAACAGCCGGCGAACGTCCTGGGCGTCCTCATGGGGCTCGATCCCCACCGACAGCACCACCATGTCCACCGGAATCCGGCGCACTGTGCCAAGCAGAGTATCCTCGACACGGAGAACCAGCTTGTTCTCCTCTGTCGGGTCGAGCGCCCAGTCGGTAACTTCGGCCACGCGCCCGCGGATGAAGTGTACGCCCTCGCTCAACAGCCGCTGGTAGAATTCTTCAAACCCTTTTCCGGGCGTCCGGATGTCGATATAGAAGTTGAAAATCTCCGCATCCGTGTGCTCCTTGAGCAGGTGCGCCAGCTTCAGCGAGTACATGCAGCAGACGCGCGAGCACCACCGGTTCGTCCCTTCGTCCCGCGACCCCACGCAGTGGATGATGCCGACCGTCTTCGGTTTCCGGCCGTCGCGAAGCACGACGTCGCCCGCCGTCGGCCCCGACGCGTTCACCAGCCGCTCGACTTCGAGCGACGTGTACACGTTCGGATACGTGCCGTACCCGTAGTACGGTGTCCGCCGCGCGTCGAACGCTTTGAAGCCGGTCGCCATGATAATCGTCCCGACTTCGATGTTGCGTATCTCTTCTTTCTGCGAGAAGTCGATCGCATGCCTGTCTCCGCAGGCTTGTACACAAGTCTTCTTGCACTTGCCAGACTTGAACTGGATGCACGTGTCGATGTCGATCAGCGGCATCTGCGGGACGGCTTGCGGAAACGGTATGTAGATGGGCTTGCGTTTGCCGAGTCCCATGTTGAATTCGTCGATGAACTTCGGCTCCTTGTAGACGCAGGCTTCGATACACTCCAGGCACCCCGAACAGAGGTCCTCGTTGATGTACCGGGGCCGGCGAGCGACTTCGACCTTGTAGTTCCCGACGTATCCTTCAACCTTCGTCACGTCCGAGTGGGCCCACAACGTGATGTTCGGATGCGCCTTCACCGACGACATCTTCGGCGTCAAGATGCACGCCGCGCAGTCGAGCGTCGGGAATGTCTTGTCGAACATCGCCATGTGGCCGCCGATCGTTGGCTGGCGCTCCACCAGGTACACCTTTTTCCCGGCGTTCGCCAGGGTCAGCGCCGCGTGGATGCCGGCGATTCCGCCGCCTACCACCAGCACGTCAGGATGCACCGGCACTCGAACCTTCTCGAGCGACTGGTGAAACACAACCCGGCGCACCGCTGCCCGTACCATGTCCTGGGCCTTCTTTGTCGCCGCTTCCCGGTTCTCGTGTACCCACGAGTTGTGCTCGCGGATATTCACCATGTGCACGTAGAACGCATTGAGACCTGCGCCTTCCGCCGCCGTGCGGAACGTGTGCTCGTGCAGGTGCGGCGAGCAGGACGCCACCACGATCCGGTTCAGCTTGTGGTCCCGGATGTCCTGCCGGATCAGTTCCTGCCCCGGATCAGAGCACAGGTACTTGTAGTCCCTGGATACCGTTACGTGATACAGGCCTCCGGCGTACTCGGCCACGGCCTTGCAGTCCACAATTGCCGCGATGTTCGTTCCGCAGTGGCAGACGTAGACTCCGATTCGAACTATGCCGTTTCGCTCAGACATACGCCTCCACCTCCTCATGGGCCGGGAACCATCGCTTGATCAGGTCGCGGCCGGAAATTCCCCTGTGCAGCCCGAGTTTCTTCGGGTCGCCGCCGAGCGCGTAGCCCAGCACTTGGGTGAAGTAGAGGATCGGCATGTCGATCGGTTCGTTGGTTGCCTTGCGGATTTCCGCCTGGTACGCGTCCAGGTTGAACTGGCAGAGCGGGCAGATCGTAACAATCGCCTCGGCGCCCTTCCGGGCCGCCTCTTTGAGCAGGATGTAGTTTAGCCGGACGCCCACTTCGTGGACCGTGCCGGTCAGCGAGCCTCCGCAGCACTTCGTCTTCAGCGCGTAGTCGACGGTCGGCGCCCCGACGTCCTGCAGCAGTTCGTCCATCCGCATCGGGTTGTAGGCCGTGTCCACCTCGTCGTACGGCCGTACCGCCTGGCACCCGTAGTAGCAGGCGATCCTGCCGCCCCGCCACCGCCGGATGACATTCGACTTCAGGGTGTCGCGGCCGACGTCGTTGTACAGCATCTCGAGCGGATGCCGGACCTTGACGCCATCAAACGGTGGCAGTCCTCCCCTGGCCAGCGACTCTTCCACTTGCGTGCGGATCTTCGGATGTTTGGCTGCGTAGTCCTGAGTCTTCTTCAGCACGAGGTAGCACGCGGCGCAGGGTGCCAGCAGGTCGCGTGAGTTCACCGTGTGCGCCAGCGAAAGGTTGCGGGCCGAGAGCAGGAACGCCGAACCCTCGTCAATGCACATGTAGGATGTCGCGCCGCAGCAATTCCAGTCCGGCAGTTCCACCAGTGGTATGTTCAACAGCCGGAACAATTCCACCAGGCTCTCCTCGTACGCCACCCCGGTTGCGCGGAGCGAGCAGCCGGGAAAGTAGAGGTATCCTTTCGATGTCTTCGCGGCCTGTTCCGGCGTCATCGGGACACCTCCTGAGGATCGGCGAGCTCGTTCTGAAGCTCTCGAATTCTGGTGATCCGCTCGCTCTTCAGGGACATCCGTCCTGTGCGCAGCAGACCCCAGCCCGTCTTCGCCATCGTCAGCAGCACGAGTGGATTCGACTTCATAGCCATCCGCAGCACGAGCCAGAACTCCGAGTTGCGGCCGCGCCGGCGCACGATCTCATAGAATTCACGCGCCAGAACGGGAATGGGAAACCGGGAAGGATACAGCTTGTGCTTGATCGCCTCACGCTTGAGGCTGTACATCACGTCGGTGATATGAACGTTCTGGGGACAGTGGACCGTACACGAGTAGCACGACGCGCACAACCAGATCGTCTGGCAACTCAGTGCGTCGGTCCGGAATCCCTCCCGCACCAGGGCGATGATGCGGCGAGGAGTGAAATCCATGTATATAGATAGCGGACAAGTGCCCGAGCAGGTCCCGCACTGTATGCAGGAAAAAACCCGATCGCATCCGGGCGCCTTGCTGATCTGTTCCGCCCACTCCGGATCAGCTTCCCGCTGAAACTTCATCTTCCTTCGGATGAGTGCAAGCATTGCTTATCTCGTTTCAGCTCCGGAATTGTCAAACATCGCGGCAGGAATACAGCCACTCTCAGTATATAACAGACAATCAGGTCTTAATATAGCTTGCTTGTCCGCGGCCACTCGCTCACACATATGCCATCACGCCGCGAATCTCTTCAAAGATCTCGTCGTCCTCGAACAGGTTCTGCCCGATCGAGCCGGACGGGCACGCCGCCACGCACGTGCCACAACCTTTGCACAGCACCTCGTTGATGTGCGCTTTTTTCTTCTCCTCGAGAAAACGGATCGCGCTGTATGGACACAGGCCCACGCAGGTTTTGCACCCCGAGCAATCCTCCTCCAGCACGTAGGCAGTGTTCGGCTCCACTTCAATGAAACCGGCGTCGATCAGCGAAAACGCTTCGGCCGCGGCCGCTCCCGCCTGCGCCACGGTGTCGGGAATGTCCTTCGGACCCTGACAGCATCCCGCCAGGAACACGCCGTCGGTGAAAGTATTCACCGGGGCCAGCTTCGGGTGACGCTCGAGGAAGAAGCCCTCATTGGCGCACGTGATGTTGAACCGCCTCCTCACCTCCTGCGCGTCCGGCTGCGCCTCCAATCCCACCGCCAGCACCACCATGTCGACGGGGATCTTTCGGACCTGCCCGAGCAGCGTGTCCTCCGCTTGCATGATCAGGCGGCCGGCGCCGTTTTCTTCCGGGTACACGTCGCCCACCTTGCCCCGGATGAACTGCACGCCTTCCTCGGCTACACGGTTGTAGAACTCCTCGAACGCCTTGCCGGGCGTCCGCATATCGATATAGAAGTTATAGATCTGGGCCCCGGTGTGTTCCTTGATCAGGTGCGCCAGTTTCAGAGAGTACATGCAGCAGACGCGCGAACAGTAACGGTTCGTGTGCTCGTCCCGGCTGCCGATGCAATGAATAATCCCGACCGATTGCGGCCGCCGCCCGTCCCGCAGGATGACCTCACCTCCGGTCGGCCCGGAAGCGTTCACCAGGCGCTCCACTTCGAGCGCTGTGTACACGTTCGGGTAGGTTCCGTAACCGTAGTACGGAATCCGCTTCGCGTCGAAGGTCTGGAACCCCGTCGCCAGGATGATGGCGCCCACTTCGATAGTCTCCAGCCGCTCTTTTTGCTGGAAGTCGATGCCGTTCCTTTCGCCGCAGGCCTCAATACACGTCTTCTTGCACTTCCCGCTCTTGAACTCGATGCAGGTATCCGGGTCGATGACCACGACTTGCGGCACCGCTTGCGGGAATGGAATGTAGACTGGCTTCCGCTTGCTCAGCCCCTGATTGAACTCGTCCTCGAATCTCGGCTGCTTGTACACGCAAGCGTCGATACACTCCATACAGCCCACGCACAGTTCTTCGATCACGTAGCGCGGCTTCCGCCGGACCGTCACCTTGTAGTTGCCGACGTACCCCTCGACCGCGGCTACCTCGGATAGCGTCCACAGCGTGATCTTCGGGTGCGACCGCACCGCCGTCATCTTCGGTGTCAGAATGCAGGCGGCGCAGTCGAGCGTTGGGAACGTCTTGTCGAACATCGCCATATGCCCGCCAATCGTGGGCTCCCGTTCCACCAGGTACACCCGCTTTCCAGCGTTGGCCAGCGTGAGCGCCGCGTGAATCCCCGCGATCCCGCCGCCGACGACCAGGACATCCGGATGGATGGGCACTTGCCGGCGCTCCAGCGGCCTGTGGAGCGCGACGCGCGCCGCGGCTGCGCGGACCATGTCCTTCGCTTTCTCGGTCGCTGCCAATTTGTCGTCGTGTACCCAGGAGGCGTGCTCGCGCACGTTCACCATCTGGAAGAAGTACGGGTTGATCCCTCCCTCAGCCGTTGCTTTTCGGAAGGTCTTCTCATGAAGGCATGGCGAACAGGCCGCTACCACGATGCGCGTGAGCCCGTGATCGCGTATGTCGTTCTTGATTAGTTCCTGCCCCGGGTCGGAGCACATGTACTTGTACTCCCGCGCCACTGTCACGCCGGGAAGCGTGCCCGCGTACCGCGCCAGTTCGTACACGTCAATCGTGCCTGCGATGTTTGTTCCGCAGTGGCACACGTATGCTCCGATTCGTGGAGATTCTGCGTCGATCATTGGGCCGTGCACTCCTCTACCAGCTCGATCAGATCCCTCACCGCCAGCCTGCCTTCCAGTCCTGTGGTCTTCACCGCGTCCTGGAACATCACCAAGTCCTTCGGACAGGCCACCGCCAGTGTGCTCACGCCGTCTGTCGTTGCGGCCTCGCGGACGCGGTTCTCCGCCGGCCGCTCCTTCACGCCCGGCGTGTCTTCCATCCAGATCCTTCCACCGCCCGCACCACAGCAATGCGCCCTCGCTCGATTCCTCGGCATCTCTACGAGCTTCGCGCCGAGCGTGCTCAAAACCCGGCGCGGTGCGTCGTAGATCCCGTTGTACCGGCCGAGATAGCACGGATCGTGGTACGTCACCGCTGCTTCAAGCCGCCGCTCCAGCGGCAATTTGCCGGACTTCAACAGCTCGTCGATCAGCTCCGTGTAGTGCAACACCGCTCCATTGCCCTCGCCGTACTCGTTCTTTAGCGCGTGGTACGTGTGCGGGTCCGTGGTCACGATCCGCTCGAACTTCGCCTTGCCGAGCGCCTTGAGGTTCTTGTCGCGGAGCATCTCGAACAACCCCTCTTCACCCACGCGCCGCGCGTCGTTGCCCGAGTTTTGCTCCTCCTCGTAGAGAATGCCGAAATCGACCCCGCCTTTCCGGAACAGCCGTGCGGCCGACCGCGTCACTGGCTGAAGCCGTGGATCGTAGGAGGCGTAGTCGCCGGTGAACCACAGGTACTCCACCGGTTCCTTGCGCGCGTCTTTCGGCTTGAAGTCGAGTCCCTGGATCCACTTTGCCCGCGCCCGTGGCGAGGTGCCGAACGAGTTTCCGTAGCGCGTGAAGTTCATCAGCGCCTCCTGGACTCTCGGCTCGACCTCGCCTTTCGACACCAGGTGCCGGCGCATCTCGACGATCACCGGAATGTGCTCGTTGAACACCGGACAGCGCTCCATGCACGAGTAGCAGGTCGCGCACGCCCAGATCTCCTCCGCCTTCACCACGCCGCCTGCGAAATCGCCGTTCCCGCCGCCGTTCCGCACCAGTTCCTTCACGTGATGCATCAGCATCTTCGGAGAGAGCGGCAATCCCGCGTCGAAACACGGACAGGAGCGGTCACATCGGCCGCACTCCGCGCACGCCAGCCCGTTAAACAGCTCCCGCCACGTGAACTCTTCCCGCCGCGACGCGCCTTCGGACGCTGCCGGTATGCCTCCTTCTCGGAGAGTTCCGAAGAAGACCCCGAAGGGCGATGCCAGCAGGTGCATGTGCTTCGAGTACGGCAGATAGGCCAGGAACCCGAGCACCGTCGCCATGTGCAGCCACCACATCGCGGCGTAGATTTGCGGACTTTCGGTCATCGACCCCGCAAGCGATGTGATCAGTACCACAGCGATCAGCGTCAGAATCAGCGATGCGTCTTTCGATCGCTCCAGCCTCGGCGGCGTGAACACGTACCGCCGGACCGCCGCGACGATCAGCGCCACCAGGCCCAGCACGCCGAACAGTTCGAGCACCGCAGCCATCCACCTCACGCTGTCGGTGTAGGGAATGGGCAGGAACGGAAGCAGCCCGCGGATCAGGTTCCAGAAGAACGAGCTCGCATAGAATACGAAAGACCAGAAGATCAGGAAATGAGCGGCTCCGATTGCCCGCTCGCCGAACATCTTCTTCTGGCCGAGCACGTAGATCGCGAACATCCGCATGCGCCGCCACGGCTCGTTCCAACGCACCTCCGGACGCGCCTTCCGGAGAACGCCGATGTACCGCTCTACGCGGCGTCCGAAGAGAAAGAACGAGACCAGCGTCAGGGCCCACAATACCGCGTAGCCCGGAACGCCGAAGTAGACCGACGTCGCCGGATCCGCCATCCGCCCTTATCCTTTCCGCGCCCGTACGGCTTCCGTCAGCGCCGGCAGCACGTCCATGGCGTCCCCGACGATGCCGTAATGGGCCACGTTGAAAATCGGCGCCTGCGGATCGCTGTTGATTGCGACGATCAGCGAGGCGTTCTTCATCCCTTCGACATGCTCGGGTGCTCCGCTAACTCCCGCAGCCACGTACAGCCGCGGTTTCACCGACAGCCCCGACTTGCCCACCTGCCGCGAGAGCGGCAACCATCCCTGGTCGATCACCGGGCGCGATCCGCAGATAGCTCCGCCAAGCGTCTCCGCCAGTTCCTCCGCCAGTGCGACGTTGTCCTTGCTTTGAATGCCGCGGCCGACTGCGACCAGCGCGTCTTGCTGTGAAATGTCGATGTCGCCGGCCTCCGGCTCCAGGTAGCGTTTCAGGCGTACGCGCGGCTCCGGCAGTGTGACGGTCACGTCTTCGACTGCGGGCGCTTGCGTGGCCCGGCCTTTCTCCGGCGACCGCGCGCCCGGCCAGATCCCGAGGATCGCCGGTTCGCCATGCGCCGTGACGGTCGCTTCCATCTTGCCGCCGTACAAAACACACTGCGCCTCGATCCGGCCATCGGCCACCTTAAGATCAGTGCAGAAGTTGATGCCCGGCGCGCTCAGCTTCGCCGCGGCCAGCGTCCCGATGCCCATGCTCACGTTCGTCAGCGCCACTAGGATGGCCCGCGGCCTCCGTTCCTGCGCCAGTTGCACTAGCGCTTCGGCGCAGACGTCCGGGATCGGCTCCGCGAGCGACGAGTGGTCTGCATACAACACCACGTCCGCTTTCCCAAGCGCGCCCGCCGACTCCTTTCGGCCCTCAGCCATCAGCACTGCTTCGAGGGGCACACCCAGTTGATCGGCAACCTCACGGCCGAGCGCCAGAAGCTCAAAACTGACTTCGGAAATCTCTCCTCGCCACTGCTCTGCCACAACCCATATGTTTCCGGCCATCTCGCTCTCCTCTCTACAGCACGCCCCGCTCGGCGAATATCCCGCAGAGCCGTCCGGCAATGTCCTCAGGACTCCCTTCGATCATCTCCGCCGCGCCCGTGACCATTGGCTTGTTCATCGCCACAAGCTCCGCCAGCGGTCCCCCGGCGTCTGCCGCGGTCAGCGCCCCCGCTGTCTCGATCGGCTGCGACTTCATCGCCGCCCGTACTTTTGCCACCGGCACGTAGCGCGGCGGCTTCTCCGCCGATTGGATTCCGAGCACCACCGGCAGGGGCGTCTCGAACTCGCCCCGGACGCCGCCCGGGTACTCTTTGATCACCGTCGCGGTCTTCGCTGCCTCGTCGGCCCGCACTTGCGTCACAATCCCCACGTATGGCAGCTCCAGGCTGTGCGCCAGCAGCGGCGCAATCAACCCGTCGAGGTCGTCGATCGCCTGCGAGCCGGTGAGAATCAGGTCCGCTGGCAGGAGTCCGGTAGACTCTCTGAGGACGCCCGAAAGCGCTGCCGCGGCCATCCGCGTCGTTGTACCCGGTTCAATGTCGGCGACCTTTACCACGCGGTCCGCCCCCTTTGCCAGAGCGGTGTACAGCACGTCGTCAACGTCAGGTGCGTCGAGAGCCGCCACCGTCACGCTGCCGCCATAACGCTCCTTCAAGATCAGCGCCTCTTCGAGGGCGTGATCGTCCGGTTCGCTGAGGATCATCCGTAGAAACTCGAGGTCCAGCCCCTTCCCGTCCGGGGCGACCTCCAGTTCTTCGACGACATCCGGGACCATCTTGAGAAGAACAAGGATTTTCATCTTCTTCTAGACCTCCAAAGACTCGGCCAGCAGTTCCGTCACGTCCCTGACGATCATCCGATTGTCGTGGCCGAGTACCTTTAGTGCATCTTCGAATCGCGAAACTTCGTACGGACAACACACCGCCAGAACATCGGCGCCGGTGGCGATGGCTTCCTTGATTCGCCGTTCCGACAGCCGGTCGTACCCCTTCGCCTTGTAGTAGGTGTCGAGCCACATGCCGCCGCCACCCCCGCCGCAGCACACTGCGTTCATCCGGTTGTGCTTCATCTCCGCGAGCTTGATGCCCGGGATCGCCATCAAGAGTTGTCGCGGTTCTTCGTAGACGTCGTTGTAGCGGCCCATGCAGCACGGGTCGTGATACGTCACGGTGTAGTTCAGCTTTCGCTTCAGCATCGGCTTCAGTCGGTCGAGATGGCGCGCTAAGTACGGAACCGTGTGCTCCAGTTCCCACCAGAAGCCGAGTTTCCGGTAACGGTTCATGAATGCGTTGTGCGCGTGCGGACACGAGGTCACCAGGCGGTTGAATTCGTATTTCTGGAACACCGCCATGTTGTAGTCGGTCAGTGTCTCGAACAGGCCCGGCTCCCACGTCAGGCGCCCGCACTCGCCTGCGCACTTCTCTTCGTTGCCGAGAATGGCGAAGTCACTGCCGATCGCGTGAAAGAGCTTGGCGGTGGCCCGGCTGTTGTCCTGCCCACGTGGGTAGAAGGACGTATAACACTCGACGAACCACAGCACGTCCACCGGTTGCCGGTAGTCGGAAAGAATCCGTATCGGTACGTCCGCCGTCTTCACCCACGCGGCCCTCTTGCGCGACGACTCGCCCATTGGGTTGCCGTACCGCAGCGTGTTTTCCAGCGCCTTTTTCAGTTCCGCCGGCAGGTCCGGCAGGTGTACCAGCGTCTGCTCCTTCATCAACGGCAGCAGCACCTCGGTGAGCCGGATGTCGCGCGGGCACTTCGCCATGCACGCGTAGCATGCCACGCACGCCAGGAGACTTTCGCTGGTGAACACCTTCTCCAGCAAACTCGCCCGGAGCATCGCAATCATCTTGCGCGGCGGGTACTCCATCACGTCCCCGTAAGGACACGTGCCCGCACACACCCCGCACTGAATGCAGGTCAGCAGCCGCTTGCCTTCAGGTGTGTCGTACAAGTTTCCGAGGGTAATCTGGCAGGTTGGTTCGGTCTCGACCGGAGCGGTCCCCAACATCCGTCTCCTCCCGCAGGATCCACTTTCAGACCGGGTGATCTGGCCGGCCGGAACCCTGCTTGTGGCCCCGGCGGCCGATTCCCCAAGCAAAGCGTAGCCGGAGACCGCCCCAATTATATCAACAGGTCTTAAGACCCTAAATACTTTTTTCGTGAAGTATTAGTAACGGAGAATATTGGCAGATTTCTCGACACACCGATCAGGTCGAGACTGGGATTTTTCAACACTGGGCAGATGAGGGGAGCGGAGCCCAGCCGCGCGTCCCGATCACCCAGTTGTTCGCGGCCTTGGCACTCTTTGCGGGAGACTCTTTACACGTACTCCCAGTTACGCAGCCACTTATGGTCCGGAGAGAGGTTCGCCCACATCTCCTTGCAGGCCTTCTCGAGTTCCGCTTTTTCCTTGAGATCCAGCTTGCGGTGCTCCTGCACGGCCAGCGCCATGTTGTCTACCTGGTGGGAGTTGATCATCCCGGGAATCGGCGCCGTGATCGCCGGGTTGCTGAGGATGTACCTGATCGCGAGGCGCGCCCGCCGGTCGTCCTCCTTCGCGTACGGGCCGTTGAGGGTCCCGTCTCCCACGAAGAGCGCGTTGTCCGCAAACGGCTTGATGCCGAAGACGCCTACGTTGTTCGCCTTGATCGCGTCAAAAACCGTGTCGTCCGGTAGCTCTTTGGTGTTGGCGGTGTACGGGAACAGCACCACCTCCAACTGCTTCGGAGAAGACTGGTTAGCTTGGTATGAGGCTTTCTTGTCAGCGCCAACCGGCCTCATGAATCCGGGCCGCGAGCGTTTATGAGATGGGTTCTAGTCTAGTGTTTGAGTGAACTGCGCATTTCTTGCACGAGCAAGCCAGGACAAGCGCTGCTCTGCATAGACCTCTATCGGGGCCATCATCTTGGCACGGCGCCAGGAAGCGGTTAGGCTTCGCCAGACCAATATTTCGCCGACCCGTCGTGAAACGCTACCGATCCGCGGAGCACAATATAACCGGGAATCGACCCGAACTGAGACGGTTATTGGTTCGGCCAGTGGAAAAAAGGTCCAGAACTTCTTGGAATATGGGCGGCAAGGCCAACCTTCCCGAACTGACACCGAGGGAAAAACAGGTCTACGATCTTGTGATTTTGGGAAAACCCGATAAAGATATCGCGTCCGATCTAGGAATAAGCCTCCGCACAGCGAAATTCCATGTGAGCAATATTTACCGCAAATATGGCGTTTCAAGTCGCATTCAACTGATTCTGCGCGAACGGAACATGTCTTTGAACACCAGCCACTGAAGTTTGCAAGTCCGCCCATATTCTTTCCCTTTCTCGGCTGCGGCCCCAAGGGGCGCGGTGCACGGATGTCATGCCGACTGGCACCAAATGCGGCCAAGAAACGGCAAACCTGTCCTTCAGGACAGGAGACAAATTAGAGATTTTTGGATATGTTTATCTCTGATGCCAAACCAAAACGCAGCTTGCCTAAAGAAGCAATTCCCTCGAAAGTTGCTTCGCTTTTGCGTCAATTGGATTCGTAAGGAGGGCTGACTTGTCCTACAAAAGGTGTACATCTGCTGCCGTTTGGATAGCCGGGCTTCTGGCCGAGGCGGCCGCTGCAGCCGTCATTCTCGGGATTCTCTCGACCGCGCAGGCGGCAGTCCCTTATCCTCCGCCGACTACGTGGAAAGGTGTAAACTACTCGCCGCGGAGGCACACCTATTTCCGAATGCTTTACGATTGGTACTCGTGGGACAGCACCGCTGGAAAGTACGTTCATCAGATGGTGGACGCGGACCTGACGCGTCTGAGCCAGAACGGGTACAACCTGTTACATCTGTACTTGTGGGATCAGGAACTCCTCCGCAGCGTCAATGCTGCCGAACCTGCTGGTTTCTTGTCGGCCCCCTCCGACCCGAGCGGATCGCCTAACAACCAGTGGGGAGCGCTGAACGATTTTGTCACGAAAGCGGAGAGCAAGGGCCTCTTCGTCGCTTTGCACTTTGCAAGCGGCCGGTTCATCCATCGGATGCAAGGCAACCCAGGCGGTACCCCGGACCAGGTGGCAACAGAGTTTGCCAACTGGACCGAGAAGTTCATTCGGTATCTGAATTCCACAAATCCCCACAACAATGTCCTCCTCTGGGGGTTGGCCTACTCCATCGCCCCGGTGCCCGGTGACACAACGGGCGATTGGAGCACGACGTGGAAACTTGCCTACAAGAAGGTCGATGACTATGCTCGCATGTACTCTCCTCACCCGAGTGTGTTGGGACTCATTGGTACAAACCTGTACATGGACCAACTGCGGCCCGACGGGCAGCCCTGGGACGGCTTCATCTATCCCCGCAGTCAGGGATACACGTGGAACTGGCAAGAAGCCCAGAGGATGGCAAAGACCATGCGAGATCTCCTCACGTCGGCGTACGGGACCCAAAAGGACCCTGACATTTATATGATGCAGCTCTATCATCCGAACTCCTACGACTTGCTTCTGCACCTGAGCTCACTATCCTCGGGTTATGTAGCAAACGGCATACCGGCACCTGTCGCTAAAATATTCGTGGTCGAATTCGCCACTTCTTCCTCGCTCAACAGTCCTCCCAACGGGAACAACATCCCGTACTACGGCGACGCTCAGACCCCAACGACGACCGTAAGCGGTCATTCACAGTGGCTGAACAACACGTTGTGCGCGTACCGTTCAGCTGGGCTCCAGAAATATGCATACTGGTCAATGTTCGATCCCTACACCATGTGGACCGGGTCACCATGGTACGTAACCGGCCAAGATCTCGCTTGGAGTGGCTTTTGGGGACTTTCGTTCGAGCCAGAAGCTTCTGGCGACAAGCCCTCCTGGTCCCTTCTGAGCTCTTTCTACCTGAACGGCTCCATCAACTGCCCCTCACCCGGTCAAAGCAACGCACCGGCGGTTGTCTCGCTCACCTCAAGCAGCAACTACTACACCGTCGCTCAACCAGTTCGGCTCACGTGGACGGCGGCCGATGTGGCATCGTTTTCGCTGAACCGGGGCCACGGCGCCAGTTATTCCTGTAGCCCGGAACAGACCGGTCAAGTGTCAAGTGACGTGGCTGGTAGTTGTGCGTACACCGATGCTTCGGCCTTCTCGTCGACGGGAAGCCAGACCGTGACCCTCACCGGGTACAACGTGTGGGGATCTCCGCAGAACGCCTCGGCCAGCGTCACCATCGGGCTGGGTCCGATCGTGAACGCTGCGACAGACCAGAACTACACCTACACAATCAACGCTTACGACACCATCATCGTCTGGGGCAATGGTTTTTCTTTGACTGGTGGCAACACGATTCAATTGACAAGAGCAGGTTATCCCGACGTGTGGATGTATAACGGAGATGGTCACTATTTCTGGGACCACTCCCATTTTCAGATCAACGCTTCACTGGATGGGAGGGCGGCTACAGGTCAGTGGACGCTGTACGTCCGCAATGGATACTCCGGCACGCCCTCGGCGGCGTATACGATCATGATCAATCCCTGAGTTTCAGGCAAGCACGCAAATGTTCCGGAACCAAGAACTTGGAGGTTTTCAATGCGCACTTTTCTTGCTTTGTTTCTAGGATGTGTCTTTCTTCCGGTCTGCCTGTCGGCGCAGACTGGTGGGCGCGTCTCTGGGGCCATCCTATCGGATGAAACCGGGGCGCCGATCGTAGGGGCGACCGTTGTGGCCGTGCAGCAGAGCTCAAACTTTGGGAAAGTCGGGCCGGCAATTTTCCGTTCAACGACGGAATTGGACGGCAGCTATGCGATCGCAAACGTGCCTTCCGGAGACTATCTCCTTTGTCTTTACGAGGCTGGCGACTACCTTGATCCGTGCCAGTGGGGTCCCGCGACCAACGCTACGATCGCAACGGGAACGACGTCACTGGACATCAGGGTACGCAAGGGCGTCCGCCTGGCGGTTCGGGTGGGCGACGCCGAGAACCTCGTGGCTCAGTACAAGAAAAGCTCGCCGGATGCGTCAGCTATTCCGGGAGCCTTCATCCGGATAACTGTAACTGACACGCAAGGTAAGATGAGAACGCTTCCTCTTACCTATGCAAGCGAGCGACTCTACGAGTATTCCACCTTGGTTCCCCCGGACACCGATCTTACTTTGAACGTCTCCAGCAGCTTCTTCATGCTGGCGGACCAGTCGGACAACCCAATCGGTGAACAGGGCTATTCCGCACCGCTACGGCTGTCAATTCCGAAGCCACCGGACCCCCGCATCCGTCTGCCATTTGCCTTCTTGGATCGTCGGGCCACCGTGATTCCGGTCAAGATTCGCGCTGCGGCCAGCGGGGCGCCGTAGGTCGTCGGCTCTCGAAGTCTTCGTGATTCGATGTAGACTTGAAGCAAAGGATTGGAGAATGACTTCAGATCGGACTTGGTCAGTCCTTTTTCTGACGATTTTGGCGTCGTGCTTTACCGTCGAAGCCGAGATCCGAGGTGTCGTGGCGACGTCCGGCGCGAGCTTTGAACTCGGGCTGCCGGCCAAGGGATCGATCGCCTCCATATTCTGCGCCGGGATCGAAGTCGATGGAATCGTCGCAGCCGACTCGCTGCCCCTCCCGAGAACCCTCGCCGGAGTGCGCGTCTGGGTCGGCGGAGCCCCAGCCCCCCTGTTTGCAGTAGCGGCGTTGCAGGGGTTTCAACAGATCAACATTCAGGTGCCGCATGAAGCCGAGTTCGGCGCGGAGGCCGCGGAAGTGGTGGTCGAGCAGAACGGGCAGAGCGGAACCGCGACAGTTCCTCTGCGGCTGTCGACCCCCGGAGACTTCTTTCGCTTTGCGGGAAGCAATCTCGGCATCTTCCAGCACGCCAGTGACTATTCGGTGGTGACTCCTGAAAATCCCGCCCGCCCCAGCGAAGCGATCATCGCTTACCTGACCGGCATGCCGGGTACGGAACCCACCGTGCCGACCGGTGAGCCTGCGCCGTTCGACCCGCTGGCGGTTGTACCGCAGTACCGTTACGCCAACGCATATGAGCACTACGAAGTCTTCATTGGCACGAGTTCGCTGGGAGTAGAGCCTTCTTTTGTCGGTTTCACTCCCGGCCTCGTGGGCGTCTACCAGTTGAACTTCGTGGTGCCGAGCGACCGGCCGAGCGCCATGGCGCAGCTTGTGTTGGTTCGAATCAGTTGTGGAGGCTTCTTTGGGTCGTGTCCAGGAAACCCCCTCTTCACGCGGACCTATAAGAGCACTCCGGTGACGATCCCAATCAAATAGCAGGTAGCGGTTGAAGCCATCCGTGATCGTGAGCGGGTCGTAGCACGTGCCATCGCCGCACCAGAAATGCCCTTTGAAATCCGCTGACCAGACCTAGTCTGGACCGTCAAAGAACCGCGACCGAGAGGGAGCGGCGCCACGTCGAACGTTCTCATCGCCCTCTTCTTCGCGGCATTGGCGCTCTTTGTGGGAAATTCTTTACACGTACTCCCAGTTGCGCAGCCAGGTGTGGTCGGGCGAGAGGTTCGCCCACATCTCCTTGCAAGCTTTCTCGAGTTCCGCTTTTTCCTTGAGATCCAGCTTCCGGCGCTCCTGTACCGCCAGCGCCATGTTGTCCACCTGGTGGGTGTTGATCATCCCCGGAATCGGCGCCGTGAGTGCCGGGTTGCTGAGGATGTAGCGGATCGCCAGGCGCGCCCGGCGATCGTCTTCCTTCGCGTACGGTCCGTTGAGGGTCCCGTCTCCCACGAACAGCGCGTTGTCGGCAAACGGCTTGATACCGAAGACGCCCACGTTGTTCGCCTTGATCGCGTCGAAGACCGTGTCGTCCGGCAGCTCTTTCGTATTCGCGGTGTACGGGAACAGCACCACCTCCAACTGTTTCGGATACTGCTCGATGAGCGACTTCAGCCACACCCGGTTGTGCGTCGAAATCCCGGTGAACCGGACTTTTCCCTGTTTCTTCGCCTTTTCCAGCGCCTCCATGGCGCCCTGCTCGACTCCCAGCAGCTCGTCGAGGCTCTGGATCATATCCATCGGCAGGCTGATCCGCCAGATGTCCACGTAGTCGAGCTTGGCCTCCTTCATGCCCTCGTCCAGCCCGGCCAGCAGCTTCGTTCCCGCGCGCCACTCCATGTACCGCGACTCCCGCACGTGCCACGAGTAGCCCAGGTACATCTTCTGCCGCCGCCCTCGGAGCACACGGCTGTACGCCATGATCTCAGGCCCCGCGCAGGCGTCGATATAGTTGATGCCCACTTCCATGCAGCGGCTCACCACGGCGTCCCGGCTCTTCAGGAAGTCCGAGTCCTGGATGTTCTCCATGTCGTTCTCGGAGTAACCGACGCTGGTCTTCAGCTTCCCGCCGAGCATCGTGTGCACGCGCTTCCAATGCCCGCCCAGGCATACCGCCGACACCATCATCCCAGTCTTGCCGAGCTTCCGGTATTCCATGTTCGGGTTGTAATTCAGGATGCTCCGCGTGTTCACCGGCGTGGCGTTCGCCGCCGCCACCCCGGCCACCGCCGCTCCGCCGGCCAAGAAGCCCCGCCGCGTCATGGGAGTGTCGCTCATAGTTTTGCCTCCGTTAATCTTCAACTATATCCCAGGTTTCCCGCCCCATGTACAATGATTTTCTTTCATCGTTCTTCAGAGGATCTCTGAACTTGCGGCGATTCATCCTCTCCATTCTCTTTGCGGCCTGCGTCCTACGTGCGGCGCTCCCCACGCCCGAGAGCTACTTCGGTCATCGCATGGGCGCCGACCGGCGCGTGCTCGACTGGAGCCGGGTCGTCTCCTATTTTCAGGAGCTCGATCGCTCCAGCGACCGCATCGTCGTGAAGGAACTGGGCAAGAGCACCGAGGGGAGGCCCTTCCTCGCCGCCTTCATCGCCTCCCCAGCGACGCTCCGCGATCTCGATCGCTTCCGGTCCATCCAGAAGCGCCTCGCCGACCCACGTAAGACCAGCCGCGCGGACGCCGAGCCGCTGATCGGCCGGGGCAGGGCAGTGGTCATGATCACCTGCTCCATTCACGCGACCGAGATCGCCTCCAGCCACACCGCCGTCGAGTTCGCTTGGCGCCTGCTCACGGACGACAGCCCGAAAGTACGTGCGATACTCGACAACGTCATCTTGATCCTCGTGCCGTCGCTGAACCCGGACGGGATGGATCTCGTCGCGGACTGGTACCGGAAAACCCTCGGCACTCCGTTCGAAGGCACGTCTCCCCCGCACCTCTACCAGAAGTACACCGGCCACGACAACAACCGTGACTGGTACATCTTCTCTCAGCAGGAGACCCGGCTCGTCGTCTCGCAGTTGCACAACGCCTGGCATCCGCACATCGTCTACGACGTTCATCAACAGGGACCGAACGCGTCTCGCATGTTCGTGCCGCCCTGGCTCGATCCCGTCGACCCGAACATCGATCCGCTCATCCTCCAGGAGTGCAACCTCTTCGGAATGGGAATGGCCGCCGGCCTCACCGGCGCCGGCAAGACCGGTGTAGTCGTGAACGCCCTGTACGATTTCTGGACGCCCGCCCGCCACTACCAGGCCTACCACGGTGGTCTCCGGATCCTGAGCGAATCGGCTTCCGCCCGGATTGCCACGCCCGTGACCGTTCGACCCGACCAGATCGATCGCACCGCCCTCGGCTACAACCCGCGCGAGTCGAGCTGGAACTATCTCGAGCCTTGGCTTGGTGGCGAGTGGCGCTTGCGCGACATCGTCGACTACCAGTCCATCGCCTGGGAGTCCCTTCTCACCCAGGCCGCATCCTGCCGCGAGACCCTGCTGCGCAACTTCTATTGCATCAACCAGCGTGCGGCCGCGCGCACCTCGCCTTACGCCTTCGTCGTATCCGCGTCGCAGTCCGACCCCGGTGCCGCACGAAAGTTGCTCGAAACGCTGGTGTTCGGCTTGGTGGAAATCGGGCGCGCCCGCGGGGCGTTCGAAGCCGTCGGCAAACGCTACCCCGCAAGCAGCTACGTCATCCGGATGCAGCAGCCCTTCAGTTCGTTTGCGAAGACGTTACTCGAGCGCCAGCGATACCCCGACCTCCGTGTCTATCCTGGAGGACCGCCCAGGCGCCCGTATGACGTCACCGCGCACACTCTCCCCCTGCTAATGGGCGTCGCTGTCGACTCCGTCGAGGGTCCGTTCGATGCGCCGCTCGATCTCGTCTCCCGGTTCGAACCACCTCCGAAGAACCGCCCCATTCTTCCGGCGTCCGACACCGATTCCTGGCGGGAAGTGAATCGTGTCTGGCGCGCCGGCGGCACGGTCTGGCGCGACCCGGCTACGGGCGACTTCTACACCGCCCTGAGGCCCGGGCTCATACAGCTCCATCGCCCGCGCATCGGCTTGTATCGCAGCCACGTTCCAAGCATGGACGAAGGCTGGACCCGCTGGCTGCTGGAGGAATTCGGATTCGCCTACGAAAGCGTCGGCAACACCGATATCGAGGCAAGCTCCCTGCGCCCTCGCTTCGAGGTCATCGTGTTCCCCGACCAGTCTTCCTCCGAAATCGAGGAGGGGTTCCGGAAAGGGGAAATGCCCGACGAATACTGCGGCGGATTGGGCGACTCTGGCGCGGAGGCGCTCCGAGCGTTCGCCCGAGACGGCGGCACGCTCATCTTTCTGAATCACTCCACCGCCTGGGCACGCGCGCATCTCGGTCTGGATGTCGTCGACCTGCTCGAAGGCCTCCCGAACACCGAATACTACTCACCCGGCTCGTTGCTCAATGTCACCCTGGAATCGAAGAGCCCGCTCACTCTCGGCCTGCCCGAACGCATCGCGATCTGGTCTCAGGGCAGTCCGGCTTGGCGGGCGCCCGATGCCACCGTCGTCGCCCGCTATTCGCAATCGGACATGCTCGCCTCGGGCTGGCTTCTTGGCGAGAAGCGTCTGTCCGGCCAAGCTGCGCTCGTCGACCTCCCCATCGGTTCAGGCCGCGTTATCCTCTTCGGCATGCGCCCGCAGTACCGCGCCCAAAGCTATCAGGCCTTTAAGCTCCTCTTCAACGCCTTATTGCTGGGCGCGTGACCCGTTTCCGCTATCAGCCACCTTCAACTCAGCCCCCGAGCTATAATTCCCCCTTGATGTCGCCGGATCTCCTCCATCTGCACACCTACTTCCTGTTTCCGTTCTCTATCGACAAACAGGCGGTGCTGGAGGACCACCGCGACCTCTGGGCGAAGTACCCTCGTTGGATCGACGGTCTGGACGAGTGGATCGCCGTGCATCGCACGCGGGCCAGTTCCACCGTGGCCCAGCGTCTTGGCCCCTGGCGGCGCGCGGCCTATAGCCGCTTCGACCTCGACTCCTCCGCCTACCAGGACATGGTCTTCTTTCACCCTATCGTCCGCCGAGTGTTCTTCGACACCACCGACGCAGCGGGCGGAGAAAAGGAAG
>DATIFQ010000088.1:0-14843 GCA_035455185.1 Bryobacteraceae bacterium
CCAGCGCTGCGAGCCACCCGGGTTGACCCGATGGTCGCGCTCCGCCAGGAGTGACTGGCCGAGCCTATGGAACCTGTCCGACTGATGTATACTCGGCGGGCAAAGCCATGAAACCGCTTAATGTTCTTACCTCTTCCAGCCGCAGAAGCTTCCTTTCGAAGTGCTGCGGAGCGGCCGCATGCGCCGCGTGTCCCGCCGTGTTGCGGCGTCCGTTGATGGCCGCGCCCGCTACGGCGTCGCTCCTGCCACAGGACAAGGCGAAAGTCCGCCTGGTCTTCACGCACCCCGACCCCAAGCTTGAAGGCTGGCCCTATCAGGGCTACGACTATGAGAGCCGCAAGGCGAAGTACGCAGCAAAGCTGCTCGAGGGTTGTCCCGGGATTGAGTTTCTTCCCGACACCGCAGCCACCGAGGCCGACGCAAAACGCATTCTTTCGCGTGATGCGGAGGTGGACGGCTACCTGATCTACATGTTCGGTATCCCTGCCCAGGCCAATCCGGTGTTCGCATTCTCGAGTCGGCCGGCGCTGATGGTAGATGACTTGTACGGAGGTACCGGCTCGTTTCTCGGCGCGTATCCGAAGGCGCGCGCCAAGGGAATGCCCGTGGCTGGCGTTTCGTCCAGTCGGTTCGAGGATATTGTCGAAGCTGCGAATGCGTTCGCAGCCATCAAGAAACTTCGCAGTTCCGCGATGCTTCAGGTGGCCGAAAACGACCAGGCAAAAGCAATCGCGTTGTACGGCCAGACGCTGGGGCTTACGGTCCGGCAGGTCCGCGCGGAAGAGCTGAACCAAGCGTACGAAGGTGTCGATCGCGCCGAGGTACGGCGTTGGGCCAAGGGCTGGATCGAGCGTGCCGACCGGGTGATCGAGCCGTCGTCGGCGGAGATCGAAAAGTCGGCGGCGATGTACCTGGGCATGCGCGATCTGCTGGCAAAGTACAAGGCGCAGGGAATCGCGGTGGACTGCCTGCGGCTGTTTTACGGGCACAAGATCACGGCATACCCATGCCTTGGTTTCATGCAACTCAACGACGACGGGCTGGTGGGGGCCTGCGAAGCCGACCTGCAATCGGCGTCAACAATGCTGATGCTGGCGTACCTGACGGGACGGCCCGGTTTCATCTCGGATCCGGTGATCGACACGTCGAACAACCAGATCATCTATGCGCACTGCGTGGCGCCGACGAAGGTGTTCGGGCCGGACGGGCCGTCGACGCGGTACGAGATTCGGAGCCACTCCGAAGACCGGAAGGGCGCGGCGGTTCGCTCGCTGATGCCGCTCGGCGAGATGACGACGACGTTGAAGATCGTGCCGGACCAGAAGCTGGTCGTGATTCACCGGGCCAAAACGGTGGCGAACCTCGAGGAGGACCGCGCCTGCCGGACGAAGCTGGCGGCCGAGGTTCCGGACGCGCGGAAGCTCCTCAACGACTGGGATTTCGGCTGGCACCGCGTGACCGTCTACGGTGATGCAAAAGTTCAGGTCGAAACCATTACCGGATTGATGGGATTGAAGTTCGTGGAGGAGGGATAGCTAGAGACTCACGCCGATTTGATTTCGGTCCAGAGGCGGTCGCGGAGACGCTGGATGGCGGCGGGCGGCGTCTCCCACCACTCGCCGCGGGCAAGCACCTCGGGCGGCGGGTACAGGGTCGGGTTCTGACGCACGGCGTCCGGGAGCAGGGCCTGCGCGGCGCCGTTGGCGGTGGCGGCGCGCGCCGCACCGGCGATCGACGCCGAGACGCGTGGCCGCAGCAGGTAGTTGATGAAGCGGTGGGCCAGCTCTGGGTGTCGGCTCTCACGGAGGATGGCCGCGTTGTCGGCGTAAAGCGGGAAGCCCTCGGACGGGAAGACGAAGCCGAGGTCCGGAGAACCGTCCAGGGCCTGCTGCGCGGTGTTGGTCCAGAGTTGCGCGCTAAGAACGTCGCCGGCGACGAGCTGATCACGCACTTCGGCGTTAAGGTACGCGCGCAGGAGCGGCTTTTGAGCCAGCGCTTCCTGTTGTGCGCGGCGGAGCTGGGCAGGGTCGGTCGAGTTGACTGAAACCCCGAGTTTCTTCAGCGCCGCGCCCAGCACCTCCGAGGGGTCGTCGAGCATGGTGATCCGGCCGGCCAGCCGTGCGTCCCAGAGAAAACTCCAGGACGCGGGCGGAGGCGTCAGCTTCCGGTTGTACACAATGCCGGTGCCGCCCCACATGTACGGAACGCACCACTGGAGAACCGGATCCCACGAAGGAGACCGGAACGTTCCGCGAAGCGCGGAGAGTTCTGGCAGCCAGTCGTGGCGGAGCGGCGTGAGTAATCGCTGCTCCCGCATCGGTCGGATGAAATAGTTGCTCGGAAAGACGACGTCCCAGCCCGAGTTGCCGGAGATGACCTTCGCCAGCATCTCCTCGTTGCTTTCGTAAACGGCATAGCGGACCCGCACGCCAAACTCACTCTCGAAATCAGCGATCGTGTCGGGTGCGACGTAGTTGGACCAGTTGAAGACGTTAAGGCGCGGTCGGCGGCCGGAGGTGCACCCGGCCAAGCCGGCTAGGCCCATCAGAAAGATGCGGCGCTTCACGTCTCCCTCAGCTTTTCCGCGGCGAGAATCAGCACCGTGAGCCCGAGCACGATGAAGGCCGAGACCGCATTCACTACCGGATTGGCGCCGCGCCGGGCCATCGCATAGATCACCATGGGAAGCGTTTCGGAGTCCACACCGGCGACCAGACTGGTGATGACGTAATCGTCGAAGGAAAGGGTAAAGGCGAGCAGCGCTGAGGCGCCAACTGCGGGTGCAAGGGCCGGCAGAGTCACCGAGCGAAAGGCCTGCCATTCGGTCGCGCCGAGATCCATTGCCGCTTCCTCCAGGGTTGCGTCGAACGTGCGGAGCCGCGCAATCACGACCACGACGACAAAGGCGATCGAGAACGCGACGTGCGCGCCGATGACCGTGTGCATCCCAAGCCGGGCGCCGAAGAACCGAAACAGCCACTGGTAGAAGGCCAGCAGAGAGATTCCCATCACGATCTCGGGCGTCACGAGCGAGAGGTACAGCGTCCCGGAGAACCATCGCGATCCCCGTTTCCACAATCCATATGCGCAGAGCGTACCGATTACGGTGGAGATCACGGTCGCCACAACCGCGATCACGAGGCTGTTGAACGCCGCTTCGACAAGCTGGGGGTCACGAACCGCCGCGGCGTACCAGTCGAGAGAGAAGCCTTCCCAAACGGTGAAGCGGGACGCGTTGAAACTAAAGACCGTGAGGATAAGAAGCGGCAGGTGCAGAAAGGCATACGCAATGACAGCGTAAAGCGCGAGCAGGCGTTTCACAGCAAACGCTCCTTCTCGCGCCGCAGCCACCCGAGGAGCAGCGCCATCACCACCGCCATCACTGCCAGCGACACCGCGGAGCCAAACGGCCAGTCGCGCGAGGAGGTGAACTGGTTCTGGATCACGTTGCCGATCATGATCGTCTTACTGCCGCCGAGCAGGTCAGGAGTCAGATAGGCGCCGAGGCAGGGAATGAAGACGAGCACCGCTCCTGCCCGAATGCCTGGCGCTGCCAGTGGCACGATGACGCGCCGGAGGCTCTGCCACGGCCTTGCGCCTAGGTCGGCCGCCGCTTCGAGCAGGCTGCGGTCGATTTTCGCGAGGGTGGCATAGAGAGGCAGCACCATGAAAGGAAGGTAGCCGTAGACCAGACCGACCAAGACCGCGAAAGAGTTGTAGAGCAGGGGCAGGGGTTCACGGATGAAACCGAGCGCGAGCAGCGCGGTGTTCACAAGTCCTGTGTCACGGAGAAGAAACATCCAGGCGTACGTCCGGACAAGGAAACTGGTCCAGAACGGGACAATAACCAAGTGGAGGTAGAGGCTCTGCCGCTTTCCCGCGCGGGCGATGAACAGCGCGAGGGGAAATCCGAGAAGGAGACACGCGAGCGTCGCTGCGCCGGCCATCAGAAAGGAACGCAGCAGGATGCCGAGGTAGATCGGGTCGAGCAGGCGGCGGTAGTTCTCGACGGTGTAAGGAAGTTCCACCCCTCCCCAAACGCCACGGTTCATCAGGCTGTAGACGAGCACGATGGCGAGAGGCGCAAGGAACAACAGCGTGAGGGAAAGCGCCGCAGGGGTGAGGAAGTACAGCCTGAGCCGCGTCATTCCGATTCGTGCTCGAAGGTGAGCTCGTCCGACGTGCGCCACCAGACGTGGACGCTTTCGCCGCTCTCGTAAGTGTCGTCGTGACGCGGAACCTCGGCTATGACGGGTATGCCGGTCGCGAGCCGGGCTTCGACGTGGAAGCAGTTCCCGAGGAATACCGAGCTTTCGACGGTCGCGGGACAGACTCGCACGTCACCTTCCGGGATGACCCGAGAGATGTGGGTTGTCTCGGGACGCACGCCGGCGCCGTTAATCCAGTTGACGGCGCCGAGGAAGCCGGCGACGAAACGCGTCCGGGGCCGCAGGTAAACCTCCTGCGGCGCGCCGATCTGCTCAATCCGTCCCTGATTCATGACGGCGATGCAATCGGAAAGAGAGAGCGCTTCCTCCTGATCGTGAGTGACAAAGAGGAAGGTGATGTCGACGCGGCGCTGGAGGCTCTTGAGCTCTGCGCGCATCTGCTTGCGCAGTTTTTGATCGAGCGCAGCCAGGGGCTCGTCCAGGAGCAACACCGCCGGCTCGAGGACCAACGAGCGGGCGAGCGCTGCCCGTTGCCGCTCGCCACCGGAGAGTTCGGAGGGGTAGCGGTTCTCTTTGCCTTCGAGTTGGACTAGTTGCAGGGTCTCTCGAACGCGCCTTCCGATGTCGTCCGAACGCTTGTGCCGCAGACCGAACCCGATGTTGCCCTCGACCGTGAGGTGCGGGAACAGAGCGTAGTTCTGGAAGACCGTGTTGACGTTGCGCTCGTACGGACGCAGGTGGCTGATGGACTCACCGTTCAAGTAGATCTCGCCCGAGTCGGGCGCTTCGAGGCCGGCGATCAGGCGCAGCGTCGTGGTTTTTCCGCAGCCGGAGGGGCCGAGCAGCGAGTAAAACGCACCCCTTGGAATCGACAGCGAGATCCCATCCACCGCCGTGTGTCCGGGATAACGTTTTGACAGGCCTCTCAGTTCCAGAACAGGAACCATTTGGAGAGATAGTAGCGCAGAACGCATACTAATCATTCATTAGAAACCCAAGAAATCCCGCCGCCAAGTGTAATCCCAGGACGCCGTAGCGTCGTCTTGAATCATTAGGGCCAGGTTTATGAACCGAAGGTGCGTCTCTTCTTTGGCGCTATGGGCCGTGCTGTGTGGCGGGATCGTCATTGGGGCCGAGAACGAAGGCGTCGTCCGTTCGGGCGGGTTGCCCATCCCGGGAGCGACCGTGACCGCGACGCAGAGGGAAAAGTCCGTCACGACGGTTACGGATGAACAAGGTAGGTACTCTTTTTCGGACCTCACGGCGGGCGCCTGGAGCATAGAGGTCCAAATGTTCGGCTTCATGCCAAAAACCCAAACTGTTACGGTTCCCTCCCCACGACCGGTCGAGTGGGATCTCACTCTGGCCGCGATGGCCGCTCTGGGGCCGCAAGGACGGCCGGCCGACAACCGCCGGCTGCCTATGAATCGCACCGCGGCGGCGATGATGACCAGCATTGATACGGCCGATCTTGCGGTTTCTTCTCAGGAAGCGAATGAGTCTTTCCTGGTCAGCGGGAGCCAAAGCAGTGGGTTGGGGATGCAACCGCAGTGGCCATTCGGATTCGGGGGGCCGCCCGGCGGACCGAGTGTATTTGGGCCGGGAGGAATGGGCGGTCCGCCCGCTGGTATGGAACCGGGGTTCGGCGGGGGACGATCGGGCGGCGGGTTTGGCGGGGGCATGGGTCCCGGAATGCCGGGGGGTGGAGGAATGGGCAGACCAGGCAGGCCGGAAGGCGGTCCGCCAGGCGGAGACATGGGTCGTATGCGTGGTATGCGCGGCGGTCCTCCCGGTGGGAGGCGTCCAGACTGGATGGCGCGGCGCGGTGTGGCGGTCTTTGGCAATCGTCGGCCACCCAATCAGTCTGCCATTCGCGGACATGCCTTCTTTTCGCTCAACAACTCGGCGCTGGATGCGCGTCCGTACTCCATTTCAGGCCAGCAGGTGGCTAAGCCGTCTTACAACCAGGTGCGTTTCGGCATCGGTGCGGGCGGAGCACTCCGTATCCCAAAGCTGATCAGCGGCAGCAGGACGTTCTTCTTCGTGAATTACTCCGGCACCCGAGGCCGGAGTGCGTTCGACCGGATCTCGACGGTACCCTCGCCTGCTGAGCGTCTCGGTGATTTCTCGCAGTCTGTGGCCCGTGGCTCAGTAGTGGTCTTCGACCCACTCACCAACCAGCCCTTTCCTGACAACCAGATTCCCTCAGCGAGGTTTGACCGGGCGGCGAGTGGGCTGTTGTCTTACATTCCACTGCCCAATCTGTCCAGTCGAGTTCAGAACTATCAGTTTGTTGCGTCTGTCCCGCAGAGTTCCGACAACCTCAGCCTGCGGCTGAACCATAGCCTTACTGGGAAAGACCAGCTCTCCGGTTCGTTCAACCTGCAGAACCGGCATTCGGAGACAGCGCAGTTGTTCGGCTTCCAAGACGAAACCAACGGGCGTGGGGCAAGTGTAAATATCGGATGGACGCATAACCTCACGACCACAATGATCAACGATCTCAGATTTCAATTCAGCAGGAATCGGAGTGAGGCGCTTCCGTACTTCGCGTACCGTGTCGATGTGGCTGGCGACCTTGGCATCCAGGGAACTTCGCGGGACCCCATCAACAACGGCCCTCCGAACCTAGCCTTTACGAACTTTGGCGCTCTGACAGATGGCAGCCCGCTGCTGCGCCGGAACCAATCCTCCGGCTTCACGGAAGGCGTTACGTTGGTTCGGGGAGATCACACCTTTCGTTTCGGATTCGAATACCGCCGCAACCAGTTAAACACTCGTACTGACGAAAACGGGCGTGGCTCGTACAGTTTCAGCGGCTTGATTACCAGTGCCTTCGACACCTCCGGGAATCCGCTGCCCGACACCGGGTTCGACATGGCCGACTTCCTTCTCGGTCGCCCGCAGTCGAGCACGATCCGCTGGGGCAACTCGGACATGTACTTCCGCGCTGGGAACTATAACTTCCACGTGGTTGACGACTGGCACGCTCGCCCCAACCTCACGCTCAATATCGGCATGCGATACGAGTATTCGGAACCTTTGTATGAGAAATACAACCGGATGGCAAATCTCGACATCGCGCCGGGCTACACGGGCGTCGCCTTGGTCACTCCGACGGCTGCGGGCACTTACTCCGGCCTGTTTCCACGAGGGCTGATCGAGCCGGACAGGAACAATTTTTCGCCGCGCGCCGGCATTGCATGGAAACTGTGGCCGAAACAATCGCTGATCGTTCGCGCGGGATACGGCATTTATTACAACGGCTCGGTCTACAATACGATCGCGTCGTTGCTGGGCCAGCAACCACCGTTCGCCAACACGAATGCGTTCACGACGAGCATCGAGAACCCGCTGACGATCGCCGAGGGTTTCCTGGGAATACCCGACACGAGGATCACGAACACTTATGCGGTTGACCGCGGCTATCTGGTCGGTTACGCGCAGACCTGGAATCTCTCCGTCGAGAAGAGCCTGCCATTTGCGCTGACAATGGAGATCGGCTATTCCGGAACCAAGGGGACGCGGCTGGACGTGCAGCGGGTGCCGAACCAAGCGGCTACGGGCTCACCGCTCAATTCCGAGAATCGGCGGCCCATCCCGTACGCGGTCGGTTCACACTTGACAGTGCGGACGGGAATTCGATTTACCACGCCGGCCAGGTGCGGCTGATGTGGCGGTTCAGGAGAGGGGTGTCGTTCTTCACCGTCTACAGGTGGTCAAAGTCGATTGACGATGTATCGACGTACGGTAGTGGCGGTACCGTGGTGGCGCAGGATCCCTTCGACCTCAGCGCCGAGCGGGGACTGTCGAGCTTCGACCAGCGGCACTCGCTGGATGCCACGTTCATTCTGACTTCCCCGTTCGGCGGGGGGCCGGCGGCGGTTCACATGGAAGGGTTGAGCCGCCGACTGCTCGAGGACTGGACGCTCGGCGGCGGAATGGCTCTCCACTCGGGGACGCCTTTGACCGCTCAAGTGCGCGGCAACCGCTCGGACACGGGCGGCACCGGTGTAGTGGGAAGCGGCCGGGCGGACGCCTCAGGTATGCCGGTCGACGCTGGCAGTGGCTTCTTTAACAGGGAGGCTTTCACTGTCCCGCCGTCCGGCCGTTACGGCAACGCCGGGAGGAACACTATTCCTGGCCCTGATCTCTTCTCGCTCAACTTGGAGTTCGGACGGTCTTTCCCGCTGTGGTCGGACCGGCGCTCGGCGGAGTTCCGGGTTGAGGCGAACAACCCCCTCAACTCGGTAAGCTTCAGCGGTTTCGGGACAACGGTGAACGCCTCCGACTATGGACGGCCTACCGCCGCCGCTTCCATGCGTAAAGTGACTGCGCAGTTGCGCTTCCGGTTCTGACCATGAGAAGGCTGACACTCATCGCGCTCGTCTCACTCCTGGCTGCAGGCCAGACTCCGAAGGAGCCAGCCAGATTCCAAGTGACAACGCGACTGGTAGTGGTGAACGTCGAGGTCAAGGACCGCAATGGAAGGCCGGCCGAGAACTTGACGCGAGACGATTTCGAGTTAACTGAAGACGGCAAGGCTCAAAAGATCGCTGTTTTTGACTACCAGCGGCTTGAGACCAAGCCGGGCACAACTTCGCCTGCGGTCGGGGCGCGCCCCGGGAAGTCGCGCAACGAGATAACTCCCTCAACCCCAGGGGAATTCCGCTATCGGGACCACCGCCTGCTGGTACTCTACTTCGATCTCTCCTCGATGCCGGCGGAGGACCAGATCCGCGCGCGAACGGCCGCCGAGAAATTCATTCGCGAGGAGATGACGCCTGTGGACCTGGTGGCCATCATGAGCTTCTCGAGTGAGCTGAAGGTCCTGCAGGATTTTACCGACGACCGAGACAGGCTGATGCAGACCCTTGCTGAGCTCCGCATTGGCGAGACGAGCGACTTGGCGGGGCAGGCGGCCACAGGGGAGACGGAGGAATCCCAGGATACGGGCGCCGCCTTCAGCGCTGACGAGACTGAGTTCAACATCTTCAACACGGACCGTAAACTAAGTGCGCTGGAATCAGCCACCCGGATGTTGGCGTCCTTGCCTGAGAAGAAGGGGCTCGTGTACTTTTCGAGCGGAGTCGGAAGGACCGGTGTCGAGAATCAGTCCCAGCTTCGCGCGACTGTGAATGCAGCGGTCCGGGCGAATGTCTCCTTCTATTCGGTGGACGCCCGGGGGCTCGTGGCCGAGGCTCCATTGGGCGATGCCCGCTCTGGGGGGAATCGCGGGTCGAGTATGTACTCCGGCGGCGCTCAGCGGGGGCGCCGAGACACGTTCCTTAATCAGCAAGAGACGCTTTTCACGCTCGCTGCCGACACCGGCGGTAAGGCACTGCTGGATTCGAACGACCTCAGCATAGGCATCGTCCAGGCTCAAAGCGACATCTCCAGTTACTACACGCTCGGTTATTACAGTACGAACACTGCCGAGGACGGAAAGTACCGGAGAATTCTGGTCCGTGTGAAGGCAGTCGAGAAGGCTAAGCTTGACTACCGCTCCGGCTATTTCGCCGCTAAACGCTTCGAAGACTTCAGCGCGTCGGAGAGAGAGCGCCAGCTCGAAGAAGCGCTGCTACTTGAGGACCCGATCACCGACCTGAACCTTGCGCTCGAGGTCGATTACTTTCGTCGCGACCGGGACCGCTATATCGTTCCGTTAGCGGTGAAAATCCCCGGTTCTCAGATTCGCCTGGCTCAGAAGAGCGGCGCCGAGACGACGCGACTGGACTTCATCGGCCAAGTACGCAATATTCGCGGCTTTCTGATGGGGACTGTGCGGGATCACATCCAGGTGACGCTCCGAGGTGAGAACAGCGCGCAGTTGAGCCGCCGAAATCTGGAATACGACAGCGCCTTCACGCTGCCGCCTGGTGAGTACGTGCTGAAGTTCCTGGTGCGGGAAAACGAGACCGGGAAGATGGGCACGTTCGAGACTCGGTTCGAAATTCCAAACTTGGACTCCGAAAAGTCCTATCTGAAGCTCAGTTCGGTCGTCTGGTCGAACCAGCGGGAGCCGATGTCCGAGGCGGTCGGGGGAGTGAAGAGGGACAAGAGGCTGGTCAAGAACGATCCACTGGTACGAGACAGGGAGAAACTCATTCCCAGCATCACCAAAGTCTTCCGCAAGGACCAGACACTGCGAGTCTTTTTCGAGGTTTATAATCCCGGAGTTGTTAACGGCGAGAAGACAGCCAATCTGACGGCCAACGTCAGCCTGTACCGTGCACAGGCAAAGGTCTTCGAATCTGAGGCCATCCGGGTCAGTGAAGGGCAGGGGAATCGATATTTCTTGCCGGTGGAATTCGAAATCCCGCTGGCCAACCTTGAGACCGGCCGCTACGTTTGCCAGCTCAACGTCATTGACGAAGCGGGGCGCAAGTTTGCCTTCCGCCGGACGCCGCTCATGCTTTTGCCCGCCGCGCCGCTGTAGGCGCGCGTAAACCCCCCAGCGCAATCCGCGTCAAATATGGTTACGGAGGTACCCATGCAGTATCTTTGCGGTTCGGCGAGGCTGACTCGACGGGCTGTCCTGACATTTACGGCTGCGGCCAGTGCGTCACTGTGGAACCGCCTCTTCGCGGCAAATTCCGACTTTTGGAATAGGAAGAAGCCGGAAGACTGGTCGAGCGACGAAATTGAGCGACTTGTTACGAAGTCACCTTGGGCGAAGGAGGTGACCGCCGAGTTCAACCAGCCCGAGCGTGGCGGACGAGGCGGTGGAATGGGCGTCCCAGGCGGCGGGATGGGCGGGCCAACCACCCGCCGTGGCGGAATGGGTATGCCGCCCATCGGCGGTGGTGGGATGGGCATACCACCCTTGGGTGGCGGAGGACGCGACGGCAGGCCTTCGGGCGGAATGGAAAGGCGGAAGGTGACGGTTCGCTGGGAAAGCGCTAAACCGATAAGGGAGGCCCTGAAAACACCGCTGCCGGATTCGCTTGCCGACCGTTACGTAATCAGTGTCAACGGGCTGCCGATGATGCCCGGGAGCGGCCGTAGACGGGAGGATGAAGGGAGCGAGGACACTTCCCGGGCGCCACGCAATATGCTCGAGCGTCTGAAAGAGACGACTTTCCTCCAGCCCAAGGGCAAGGAATCCGTCCAGCCCGGTGTCGTCGAGCGGCAACCCAGCGCGGGAGGCGCAAGCCTCCTTTTTGGATTCTCGAGGGAGACCCTGGTCCTCCACCCTGAAGACAAGGAGGTGACATTCACAATGGCCATGGGGCCGCTGGAGGTCAAGACGAAATTCAAGCTCACCGACATGACGTACCGCGAGGAGCTTGCACTGTAACGATACAAGTGTCAAGCCGCCCTTCCGGCTAGCGATGTCAAGCTATAGAGTGGGCCTGCCGCCGGCTCGATGAACCATCAGAAGCTCAGCAGCAAGTGCCAGATGTAGAGGTAGGCGAAACCCTCATTGCTCTCCCAGACACTGCGGACGAGCGACGGATCGCCGCACATGGGTGGCAGTTCCTTGAGCTTCTCTTCCCACGGAAGGCAAACGCCGGGCCGGACGGGCGGCGCTGTCACCCACCCAGGGATGCCAGGCGTGGGCGCCTCCCAGCGTGGCTCTACCCGCGCCTTGGTCGACGGCGAAGACGGCGAGCGGTAGCAGCCGTACTCGAGCGTTGCGTCGGTCATTGCCTTCAGGTTCTCGAGCGTCGCGTCGTTCTGCATGATGGCGCTCGCATCCATAATGTAGCCACCCTCGGCGCCGATGGTTTCAATCAGTTTGCGGCATTGCGCCTTCACCTGTTCGGGCTTGCCCAACGTCAATAGCGCGTTCGGAACTCCGCCGCTGAGACAGAATTTGCGGCCGAGGACTCGGTGAACGCGGTCAGGGTCGCCGCGGTCGATGTGAAAGATGATGCTTCCGGCTGGCAATTCCGCGAAGCGCTCCAGGTGGGCGTCCCACTTGCCTTCGGCATAAAAGAGCACCTGGTTGCCCTGAGCCCAGAGCGCCTCGACAATGGGTTTGAGCGTCGGCCAGTAGATCGTCTCGAAGTGCTCGCGCGAAATGAACGGCACGCAGCCGCGATGCATCCATATGGGGATCGGGACGCTCTTGCCGGGATCCGCGCTGCTGAGCGCAAGATAGCCGAGGTGCGGCATCAGCGCATGGCAGGCCGCCACAACCTTTTCAGGAATCTCCTTTAGGTCGAACGCAAGGCCGATGTAGCCGCGCAGCTTGTCGGCGAGAATGTCGAGCGGCGCCTTCAGCATGCCGCAAATCGAGGAGACGGTGCCCGTTTCGCGCCGCATTCGCTCGACCTGGGGCCCGAAAGCCGCGAAGTAGCTCAGCATCGACATCCCGCCCTTCACGAAGGAAAGGTTGTTGCGGTAGGTGACCGGCGTGCCCTTTGCGCTAACCTCGCCCGTGACACGCGGCAACCAGGTTTCGTACAGAAATCGCGTCGGGTCTTCGATCAGGTCGTCGTACTCCTCACGCTTCATGAAGGCTTCCCGCTCGGATGGCTCGCGGTACTGGAAACCGACGTCGGGGCCGACATCGATCCCGGGCACGCCGTAGTAGCGCAGGCCGATCGCCTGGGTAAGGCCGGTCCAGACGTAAACCATGTTGGGAACGACGGCGTCCCAGTTGTAGTCCTTACAGCAACGGATGACCGCCTCAAACGCCTTGTTGTAGTCGTGCGTGACCTCCTGGCAGGTGAAACCCGCGTGCCGGGCGGTGATCTCGGCGGCGAAGGGACGAAGCGGGACACGATCCGGCATCCCGTTGCGCATGGCGGTGACGTAGCGGTTCAGTCGCTCGGAGTACAGTTGCTCGAAGTCGGTTCTCATTCTCCGTGACATTGTACGCCGGGAGCGCCAATGGATGGCCGCACTGCTCCCAGAGGGTCGCGGAGACGGCGTGTCAGGCGACTGTGGCCAGCCGCGGCTGGTACACGCAGTTGGGGTCGGATTCGAGGTAGTTTCCCGTCAGCGCGTAGGCGCGGGAGCGGGAGCCGCCGCAGAGATTCCGGTATTCGCAGTCTCCGCACTTGCCTAAAAGGTTGTCGCTGTTGCGCAGGGAGCGGAAGAGCGCCGAGTTACGGTAAACTTCGGCGATCGAGTCCCGGCGCACATTGCCCGCGGCCAGTGGCAGGAATCCGCTCGGGAAAATCTCGCCGGTGTGGGACACGAAGACGAATCCCTTGCCGTCGTTGATGCCCGCCTGCCGCTGGATAACGTCCCCAGCCGTTGAGCGGTTAGCGGCGCCACCCTCCGCCTTCCGCCTCTGTGCGACATAGCGGCGATAGTGCTGTGCCTCGGTGGTTTTGATGTCGAATGGCGCGGTTTTCGAAAGCTCGTAGAGGAACCGGAACACGTCTTCGTACTCTTCCGGCGTTAGATCGTCGGAGCGCATCGCGCGGCCGGTGACAACCAGGAAGAACACGCTCCAGAGGCGTGCATCCCAGTGGGCCACCAGTGTGGCGATTTCTTCGAGTTGGCCAAAATTATGGCGGGTAACGGTGGTGTTGATCTGTGTCGGGAGTCCAGCCCGCCGGGCGTGCTCGAGCGCGAAGATCGTCCGCTCGAACGAGCCGTCCACTCGCCGGAAGCCGTCATGCAAGGCGGCGTCGGGACCGTCGAGACTGACGGCCATGCGGGCCACGCCGCAGTCACGGAAGCCCTGAATCGCTTCCGCGGTGAGGAGCGGCGTCGCGCTCGGCGTCACGGTGGTGCGCAGACCGAGTGAGACGCTGTGCCGTAACAGGTCGAAAAGGTCGGGCCGTTTAAGAGGATCGCCGCCCGTGAACACCATCAGGGGATCGCCGAAAGTGCGGATCTCTTCGAGCAGACGGAAACCCTCGTTGGTTGCGAGTTCCAACGGGTTGCGGCAGGCGATAGCCGATGCGCGGCAGTGAAGGCAGGCCAGGTCGCAAGCCTGGGTGACCTCCCAGATCACCACGAAGGGCGCCTCGTCGAAACTCCTCATGCTCCCAGCCTAAGCGCATTTCCTTCAGTCTCCTGTGACGAGTGTCACATCCTGGCGGGGAGATCGCCCCTAGCATTGGGAAGGAGACGCAGGAGGGCGTTATGGACCTTGCAGAGAACAAGACGGCTGCTACGGTGCCGGGGGAAGGGGCCGACTGGAGCTCGGCCCCGCTGCACTCGCTGATGGATCACATCGTGGGCATTCATCACGAGTACCTAAAGCTCGAATTGCCGCGGCTGGCCGACAAAGCCGGCCGGTTGGTGAAATCCCGCATCGAGAAATACGGTGACTCCTCTCTCGTTCCGCTCCTCGACACGTTCCTAGAGCTGAAGAGCGAACTGGAGAGCCACATGTGGAAGGAAGAGGTTGTTCTGTTCCCGCTTATCCGGAATATGGAGGCTGCCGCCACCGCGGGAGTCAAAGCGCCGCCGGCGCACTGCGGCTCGGTGAACAACCCGATCCGGGTGATGGAGCACGAGCACGCCTCCGCCGAGCGGGCGCTGGAGGAGATGCGGCGCATCACTAGCAATTACGCCGTTCCTGAGGGAGCGTGCGAAACCCACCGGATGCTGTTCGAGGCTCTGCGCGTTTTAGAGGAAGACCTGTGCAGGCACATCCGGCTGGAAAACGATATCCTGCACCCGCGCGCGTCGGAACTGGAAATGCTGGTGAGCTGACGCGCGGAGCCTCGAAACGATAGAGCGGACGCCTACGTTCGCGGCCGG
>DATIFQ010000089.1:0-2506 GCA_035455185.1 Bryobacteraceae bacterium
CCCGGATCCATCGCTCCACGGCCTCGATCCCCAGACGCAGCACATCCGGGTTCGTCAGGCACAACTGCCCACGCTCCACCCTTCGCTTTCCGTCGATTAGCGAGAAGTACTCGGGGTGCTCCTGGAAGTGCTTCTCCGGCGGGATCATCGCATAGAAGCTGTGAACGAACGGGAAGTACTTCACCTTCCCACCGGTCGAGTCGTCCAGCTCCGAGTGATCGCCGTTCGTCTTGTTCCGGGCCGCCCAGTCCTTGTCGAAGGCCTCCGTAAAGAACGGCTCGCGGTATTCGAATGCGGGCTTCTGCGTCTCGTCGAGCGCCGGCACGACAATCGTGCGCAGTTTCGGAATCCGGCTGGCATCGCGCGCGAACCAGCGGCAGCCAAGCTTTTCGAGAAACGTGTACACGCCGTACATCGTGCCGCGCTGGCGTCCCCCGGCAATCACGAGATGTTCTCCGGCGGTCTTCAGCGCAAAGCCCTCCGGGCCGAGCGACTCGTACGGGATGCCGAGCTTCAGGCCGTCGGTGACCGCGCTGCGGCCCAACAGCACCAGCGCTCCGCGCGGATTGCCGGCGTCCGTAACGATAGGCAGCCGAGCGCCCGACATCTCCTCGACGAACCGCTGCAACTCCGCCGCGCCGCGCTTCTCCGACGGCGACGCATCCCGCGAGATACAAATTGAATAAGAAGACCTCCCGTCGCGGACGAGCGTCAGCGGGGCCGCATTCAGCAGCGCCGTGAAGACGACCACCATCAGGATTCGAAACATGAGATTCCTTTCTCCCGTTTTCCCGTTCCTGTGAATTATGCCTCGAAACCGCGCTTGACCGCACACTGCGCACGTGGGAAAATCGGCCAATCTCTGAGGAATCTCATGCAAACCGACCAAGCAGTTTTTCTATTGAACGTCCTTCTCCCCACCGTGGAGAGCGAAGCGGAAACTACCAAGAAGGTGATCGCCGCCATTCCCGAGGGAAAAGGGGACTATCGTCCCGATCCCAAATCGAAAACCGCCGACGAACTGGCCTGGCACATCGTATCCGCCGAGCCCTGGTTTCTCGAGGGAATCGCAGCCGGCAAGTTTGCCGAGGGGGACCCCGGCCGTCCCGCCGAACTCAAGACGCCGGCCGACCTTGTGGCCTGGTACGAGAAAAACCTCGCCGCCGGCATCGAAAAGGTCAAGGCGATGCCGCCCGAAAAGCTGGCCGAGACCCTGTCGTTCTACGGGATTTTCAACTATCCGGCGGTGACGTATCTGAGTTTTCTCACGCTGCACTCCGTGCACCATCGCGGCCAACTCTCCGCCTACATCCGGCCGATGGGAGGCAAGGTGCCGAGCATTTACGGCGGCAGCGCCGACGAGCCGTTTCAGATGCCGGAAGGGGCGTAACGAAGACGGCTGTTAGTTTAGGAGCTTAAAAACGGTGACAGGCTACGCTGCCACGCGCAAGAAACGCTTGGGACAGCGAAGCCAGCCACCGTTTTCCCAGACAACGCTTGGGTCAGCGTAGCCAGCCACCGTTGCTCACCTGACCGTCTTCCTCAGGCGGTAGTCTTCCACCAGCGGCATGTGGACGACTTTGCACATTTCGAACAGCCGCGAGCGCGCCCGTGAGCCGATCCGGTCCGCCAGAGACGTGCGATACCTCACCCCCTGCACATCAGCGGAGCGTTCCACCAGCGCGTCGCCAGCGTCCGGATCCGGCAGGTTCGTCGTCGCGATCAGCGCCCTCCGGTGGTTACAGCGGTAGGTCACGATCGACGTGATCGTGTCCTCCACCCAGTCCGTCACGCGGTGCGCGCCGAGGTCGTCGAGTAAGAGGATCTCGGCGTCCAACGCCGACCGGTAGGCTTCTTTGTCCGCCGCGCCCGATGTGGCGTCGTAGCTCGCGCGGATGCGGTCAAAAAGATTCTGATAGTCGTAGAAGAGCCCTTCGAACCCCCGGGCGATCAGTTTCCGCAGCGCGGCCACCGCGAGGTGTGTCTTTCCGGTCCCGGGATCGCCGATGAACAGCAGTCCCGGCTTCGGCAGCACCGGATATTCCCGGGTGTACGCGCGCACCGTGTTCAGCACCGCGGCAAGCCCGCGGTTCGCGATGGGATTGTCCTGCGGCAGCGCGAAATTGTCGAAGGAAGCGTTCCGGTAGAGCGGCGGAATCCCTGCGTTGTCCTCGATCCTTCCGGCACGCTCCGCGGCTACGCAGTCGCAGCGCTCCGCCCCGGAAATGCCGTCCTGTTCGACGATAATCCAGCCGCTGCCTCCACACTTCGCGCACACCGTATCGGCCATGTTGAGCACTATTATCCGCTACTCGATAACCGCGAGCACATCGCCGGCCGCGACCGTCCCGCCCTCCCGCGCCGCCAGCGCCGCCACCCGTCCCGCCTTCGGTGCTTTCACTTCGTTCTGCATCTTCATCGCTTCCACAACCAGCAGGCCCTGGCCGGCTTCCACCAGATCCCCCTCGGCCGCCAGCACGCGCACAACCTTACCCGGCATCGGCGC
>DATIFQ010000090.1:0-7175 GCA_035455185.1 Bryobacteraceae bacterium
AGAACTGCGGCCACCAACCTGGAACGCCCGGGTTGGATATTGCTTGGCCATGGACGAGATCGAAGATGCCATGTGCCGCAAGCGCGACCACGACCACCCATAGCGATGACCTGAAACCCGATACCGCAAGGGCCAGAAAGATTGCACCAACCAGCGACTCCAGTACGAGCACGTGGGTGGACGCCTCCATGACTGCGAACAAGACATAGTAGGACGCGATGACAATCATTACTGTTGGATAAAAGGCACGATCACGATCCAGGTCGCAACCTCTGGCCAACAGCCCCACCGCGAATGCCAGAACTGCTCCGACGAGTAGGGCCACGATGCGCCTTTTGACCTGATCTGCAACCTAACCTGATGGCGTTCACCCGCGGGCGGCAAGCGCAGCGAGCCACGCTCGATTGGCATCCTGCCGCCCCCCCCGGGTGCAACGCCAGGTTATCCGGCTGTATCGCTGCCGGCGACGTATTCCGGCGGCATGTGATCGTTCACGGCTCGATGGATCGCGCGCATGGCGTCGACCACGTGATCGCCGCAGTGCCCGCGGAGGTTGAAGCTCCACTCCCAAACGGCGTCGGCGGTACGGCCAGCATCAAAAGCTGCGAGTGGCGTCGCAAGGTCCAGGTATATGCCCGCCAGGTCGTCGGCCAGCGACCCGACAACAGGTGCTTCATCGACATATGGATCGAAAACCTCCCAGTAGCTGTCGTACCGTCCGAGAAAACTCCGGAGCCGCGCCAGCGGCGAGACGACGACCGGTGCTGCGTCGTCGTTTCCCGGTTCGACGTTCGGCAGGGCAAGCCCCGTCGCGTAGATGCGTGGAAGTACCCGCGCGCAGGCTTGGAGAAGAGCATGGGCTTGGGTACCACCTGCCCGTTCAACGAGGTGAAGGTACTCCCTGACCAACGCGATGAAGTCGTCGACGTCCGTCATCTTGTCGCCTGGTCGGACGGTTCGACGCTCAGCTGCGAGCCACTGCGCCTCTGCAGCTCGCTCGAAGCGCCTGACTCAGACGCCAGACGGTATCACGGGCCGATCGGAGCGCGCTGTGCCTCGGCAGATGGAGCGTCTTGTTAGGCCGCGTCATTTCCTTCCGCCTGGGTAGGTCTGCTCGAAGTGCCAGACGATCAAGGCGCCTCTGTCGTCGAAGGAGACGACTAGATAGCGCGGCGGAACAAACAGGGGGCTGGGCCGATCGGCGTACCAATCCCAAACCGAGCCAGAGTCGGTCGTGCCCTTCCTGACCACCGGCACGGGACCTCCGTATCCGCAATGGAGGTCTGGTCGCCACTGGCCGAGTATCCGCTCGACCTCGAGCTGCGTGGTTCTCCCTCGGATCAGCACCTCGTCGAACTCGACACGCGGTGGGATCGGTGGCGGTGCGTGTGAGAGTGACTGGAACCAGTGGGACGCCTCATCTGAGTTTTCCAGGACCGGCAAGGAATGCCCGGTTCGAGGATCGATAAATTCCCAATCTGTCAGCGTATCCGACCCGTCAAAGCTGATGCGGAGAAGGACTGCCGGAACGATTTCTCGGCGGCTGGCCATGTCGTTCCAAGCCCGAATGGGATATCGCCATATGACTTCACCGGGCAAGCAACTTGGCTGTCGATCCGCAGGTTCACCGAGAACGAGTCCTACGGATTCCGCTCGATCGCCGCGCCTGAGCTTCTGGACACGGTCAAGGCTGATACCGTGCGCATCGACTTCGTCGATCGGCACGGGCTTGACGTTCGACCACAGGAGAACGCCACAGCCCTGAATGCCGAAGCAGACCAGCGATGCGACGATGACGGACTTCCAGATCGGCGGGTGAGCTGACGACATTGTCATCACCCTTCGGGGTGGAGGGGTGACTTGGGCTCCCATGACGCGGCCCGACGACAAGCATCAGCCGGGCGCGAAGCGCAGCGGCTGGATGCATTGGCTAGGCCCACACCTCGAAGAGTCACGCGTTCTTCTCTCGGTGAGGTGGAAAGCCCCGTTCCACCATCGAGGACACGAACTCTTCGAGTCTCCCGGGATTCGAGCAGCAGACGATCGCTTCTCCATGATGGGATGTCTGCATGATGACGTCTCGCTGCTCAGGTACGACCTGCAGATCATCGGCGACACACCATGCATAGACCAGAAAGGTCACCATCAGCAAGACCACGTCGTCACTCTCACTGAAACCCATCTTCAAGGCGCCACGGAAGTCTCTCAGGATGGGCAACGTGCCGACAATTCAATCGCGCAGGTGTTCCCACTCGGGCCCCGTGGCGGGATCACAGCCCGTGAACCAAGGCGCTCCGCCCTTGATGAACAAGTGCACGGACGCCTGCTGCGCTGTGCAACCGAGCAGGCACGAGGCAAACCCCGGCAGATTGAATGGTGTCTCCGGGGCGATTCACCGACGCACGGATGGTGAGGTACCACGAAACGTTAGCGGAGCTTGCCCGTCCCGCTCACGTGGGTCGGGCACGATGCCGCCTTTCGCGGCCCACCGCAAGAAGTCATTCGCGGCGACAAGCTCCATCAAACCCTGCCTGCGGGAAGGGTCTAACGCCCACGTTGCCGGCCGCGGCGAGCGAACCCGAGCCAGCGGTCCGGTCCAACGTGCTGTTATGTGGCATGTCCGGCACGGGGGTTTCGGAGCATTCCCTCCGCTCCAAGGCTATCCGCGAAAATACGGGTAATCAGTCTCACGCCCGGTGACCGTGCCGAATCGATAGTTGCCGCCCTCGTGGGCGGAGTAGTGACAGGCCTGGCATAAGATGACGCAGTTATCCAGGGAGTCCCGGCCGCCAAGCTTAACGTGGCGCACGTGATGGGCTTGCGCTCCTTCGCCGTACCGGTGGTCTGCCCGCCCAGCCTGGCCAAGACCCGAGATATGCGTTCCGCAGCTTGCGCAGCGAAACTTCTGCCGGGCAAGGGCTAGTTGCTGGGTGGCTAGAGAAAACTCATTCGGTCGCGCCATCGTCCTGCCCTCCTTCACCCAAGACCGCTGCCCGGGCAGGCTGTGTCTTGGCGCACTGACTTCTGCACTGTCCCGAAGGCCGCAGAACACGATGGTCACCGGCGTGGTGCGCCGTTCTGCCACGTCCGGTGCACCTATTTGTTGGGCGGCGCGGCCATGGGTTGCACTTCGGATCTCGCAGCGCGCGGGCCACACTGTGGTTGAGCGGATTCAGCACCTCGTGATCGTACAGACCTTAACCTCATCGTCACTTCAGCTCACTAGGCGCCGGCTGGGCCCTGCGCAACCGAGGCGGCTTCCGTGAGGGCCGTGATTCTGTCGGAAACCGCCCCCTGTGTGTCCTTCCTTCGGGTCAAATGAAGCTCCGCCTCGAGATTGTCGAGGAGCTGATGACAATCGGACGCTCTCCAAAGGCGGGCCGGCGCGAGGTCGAAGATCGGACCCGGTATGTCGTTGTATTCAGCTCCTTTCGAAAGAAGCGGACACGTATAGATGCGTTGCGACCAGGCGGCACCGAGCTCGAACATGACGTAGGAGGACTCGGTTGTGTCAGGCGTGAGGATTCCGAGAACCACCTGCGCCCTTGCAATCTCGTCGCGCAGGCGCTCACCCGTGTTCTTACCGAATGGAAGGCGATACGGTTGCACAGAGGTGCAACGGATCTCGCTCTGCTGCACTTCAAATGCCGTGCGGATCGTCTCTGTTAGCGCAGCGGCTATCTTCTGATCCTTATGGCGGTGGCTAATGAAGATCTTCGGTGACGAGACTCGCGCTGCCTCGGCGTCGATGGCCGCCAAGTGCGCCTTAATAGCTGTATCGATTTCGGCGACGAGAGTGGGCTTGTCGTTTCCCTCTGAACTATTCGCCCAAAGCACCAGCGTATCCTTCGTATAGCTTGGCGCCTGGTCAAGTCCAATGATGACCGGCAGAAGGGCAGTCCGCTTCTCGCTGTTCGCAAGCGCACGAGCGGCGCCGATCTCGCACCACACGGACGGGGATCGCTCAGAGTTCGGTGTCAAAATCGCGACAACCGCATTGGCGCTCGCGAGCCGGCGGGGCATCAGCTCGCCCCAGCCCCTACCTGCAATTAGTTCGTCGACGCCCCACACGCTTTGATGGCCCTTCGCCTCAAGGCCTTTCTCTAGACCTCGCGCAAGGTCCCGGTCGCGTGCGTCGTACGCAAAGAAGATTCGCGCCATTGATTCTCTCCTCTAATGCGGCGAGGTCCGCAAAATCCTGCGATGCGGCTTCGCCGCCCAACGGGAGCGTGAGCGCGTGGCTGAAAGCCATCCGTTCCACACTTTGGTTAGACGGAGTCATGTCTCAAAATCTCGGCTCGGGACCTTCGTGCGGATAACGGGCCGAGACCAACTTTAGGGCGTTCTCGATCGACCTCTCAAGATCCTTGAGATTCGCCGGGTCGTAGGTAAGATATCTCGTGGTCTTTATATCAAACGGCAAATCCTGTGATCCTTGAGCCAGGAGGATTACTTCCTTACCCAGCGCGTGCGCCAACCCTAGCTCATAGAAGACATTCGGGTTGTTGCCCGTAATATCGACAATTACGGCGTCCGCCTTGCGAATCCCTTGCCAGATCTGGTCAACAATCTTACCTGGCGTAGGCAAATCTCCTGTCACTTCACAATCAAAACCGCAATTAGCAGCTGCGGTGATTATCGCGGTCTTAACGGGCAGGGACCAAGGCATGCTGTACGGCATAACGGCGTAGCAGGGCCGACGGTCGCCAAGTTTGCGTACGGGGACCTTGAGTGGATATCCGAATGCGAAGTCGGGTTTAGGTAGGGTGCTCATTTGCTCTTCAACTGCCTTCAGAAACGCGATGAGCTGATTCGGGAGTGTACCAGGACTGGTTGGGTCGAAAAATTTCTCGATATCCGGCTTTGTGTCAGGGCTACACCAAATATAATTCCAATCGAGTGGGCCATGGCGGTACATAAAATGAATGGCATTGACGAGGTCACGATCCATAGTGTTTACCTCCAACTTTTGCCCCTATTGTAGTCTGCTTGTTCTTCAGTCACTGGGGGAACTCCGTCTAACGCTCTCGCGATGAGCCGCGGCGCCGTTCAGCCGCCGGCTCCATCGCGTGTTAGCCAGCGTGCCCGGAACCTCGCAGATCAAGACGCACAGCTTCGTACTTCTCCCGCAGCAGCTGCGTAAGATTCGCCCCGGAGGCTACTGCTTCAAGATCCTCGAGATCAAGTACGACGATGATAACGCCGCGATCCTGGAACACCTTTAATTGCTCCAGAGCGGCAAATGCGGTTTCCCCCGTTCCGGAGATTCCGCTCCTTGAAAACAGAACACCGAACCGTGATTTGGTCGAATCGAGCACCCGGCAGAACTTGGCCATCACTGTGAAGTCGGCAGGCGAGCTCCAGTCCTTGCACTCGCACACGAAGTAACGTCCTAGCTCCGAGCGAAAATCGACGTCGAAACCCTCCATTGAGCAGACGACGTCGTAGTCGGTCGATCCGCTGCGTTGTCGACGTTTCGCTCTGCAGCCAGGCATGGAAGCCATCAAGTACTCGGCGAGTAGCTCTAGCGTGTGACCTGATTTATCGCGGAGCTTCCCGAGCAAGTGGCGTACGTACGCGGCATTCACGACATAGCTGCCCGACTCGGCTGGCGCCGGCGCCTCGGTCAGCCAGCGGTCATCGACTCTCTGGAGTAGGGCCTCTGGGTACTTCGCCTCCTCGGGCATCTGCTGCGACAGCCAGAAGAACTGGGCGGCGTATCGTCGTAGTTCGTAGTCCGATAACCCTTGCCGCCAGACCAAACGGAAGTAGACACCAGAAGTATTTGGAGAGACTGATCCATTCCCACGCAACGCGTCTTCGCAGAGCGTGAGCATGAGGTAGCGCTTCGCGTGGAGGGCAAACCCAAGTCTCGCGTAACACTCACTCAGCCACACGAGAGGCATCCCCTTGTGCGCCCAGGCTGCCTGTTGCCCTTCAACCATCTGCTGATAGAGCCGCCAGAACAGGCCGAGTGCCTCGTGCACCCGATTTGAGTTCAGGAACCACAGTGCCGCTAGCTCCCACACCCTGGCCCCGTTCGGGCCCACGACCGTGGACGGCGAGTACTTCGACGGTAGGAGTTCAAGCAGTCGAGAGGCCGAAGCGCGGTCGTTCAGAACCGGCACTATCTCCGCGTCCAGTGACGTGAGTTCCTGAATGACCGGATCAGATGCTGATGGCGTCGACATGTCTAGAGGGTGTCCGACTAGCTGGCTAACGTCCGCGTTGAACGGCGCGAGCAAGGGAGCACGGCGACGCTTGCGAACGTCCGTCTTCGAACGCGTTGTTAGCCGGCACGCTTCTTACCCCATGCAGCGACAGGCAAAATTGCCGAGCCGATGGAGAAAAACCAGATATCCACAGACTCAAACATCGTGTAAATGTGTTCGGATGGCGCACCCAAGACCGCGCCCAAGACAAGCGCGCCGAGCACCAGTGAACCGAAAAACGCCAGCTATCCCTTCAGCGGTGCCTCCACCAGCACGAGAGCAACAATGGCCCCTGCTACCAAACCAAGGGCGAATGACGACAAATAGATCGAAGCCCACAACAGCGTCTTCGTCGCGCGTTCACGTGCGCCGCTCCAGACGTATATGAGGTAGGTGAGATTGCCCACTGCCCAAGTCCACCATATTGGAGCGAACAGGCCGAACGCCAGTACACCGCCAAGCCTTAGCCGTGATGATTTCATGTGCTGGCTAACTACAAGTATGCAGAACTGTATAGTCTACCGGAAGCTGACAGGCTTGCGGGCTAGCCTGCCGAGAAGATGCGTGACCTACGAACCGGAACTCCTCGTCGTTGATCCGGTTGCGGTAATTCCAGAACTCCGCCAGCGGGCTCGCTATGCTGGCCGGCCTCCGGCGTAGATACCCACGGGCTTACGCCCGTGGCACTGCGGATCAGAACCCGAAGTCCAACTGGAGCTTCAGTTGGCCCCTGTCGATCTTCTCCTGGAACTCGACGTAGCGCTTGATCACTGCTTCATCGATCCCGACAGGTGACGAGAAGAAGCCGACGGACCAGAATTCATTGCGCCAGTACACCTTCTTGATCCAGGGGAACCGCTGGCGGATCTCCCGGCTGGTGTTCGCCTTGATCTTCGCGACAATCGCGGAGACCGCGTACTTGGGCGGAATCACCGCCACCAGGTGCACGTGGTCCACTTGGAT
>DATIFQ010000091.1:0-19792 GCA_035455185.1 Bryobacteraceae bacterium
CAACTGAACCGTATTTCCTCGCGGGAAGGCAAAGAAGTTGGCCAGACGTCGAAATCACGAAGTGCAAAGAAGAACTGAGGCAGAAAAATGAAAATGATCACTGCATTACTGACCGTATGCGGGTGTCTGGCGGCCCAGGCGCCGCAAGCTCCGAACCCGACTCAACGATCGACTCCAACCGAGAATGAGGCAAGGATGGCCGCTGGGTCGATGCCCATCTATCGCGTCACCGTGATTGAGCGGACTACAAAAGCAGTCAATTACCATCACCGCGGTGGAGCTACAAAGATCGATTTCCAAGGCACCCCCCTTCTGCCGCAGGCCCGCGGCGAGGCCAAGGTGGAAAGCAAACAGGGTTACATCGAGATCGAAGTGGAATTTGATGATCTTAAGCCTGCGACCGGGTACGGGGCAGAGTACCTCACGTACGTGTTGTGGGCCATCACCCCGGAAGGCCGCACATCCAACCTCGGCGAAGTACTCCTGAACGGAACCAAAAGCAAGCTGAACGTGACTACCGAGCTGCAGTCGTTCGGCATGATCATGACGGCGGAACCGTATTTCGCGGTCACACAACCCAGCGATGTCGTGGTGATGGAAAACGTGATCAGGCAAGATACGAGCGGGACTATTGAAGAGGTCGCCGCGAAGTACGAACTGCTGCAGAGGGGGCAGTACGTTTTCAACGTGAACCCGGCCGAAATCAAGCCTGTGCGACTGGATCGGAAGGTGCCATTGGAGCTCTACGAAGCGCGAAACGCCGTTCAGATTGCACGTTGGACGGGCGCTCAACAGTATGCTTCTGAGACCTACCAAAAGGCCGTCGAGGGGCTTCAGAACGCGGAGGGCTATTTGACGCGTAAGGCGGGCACGAAACCGATTGTGACGGCGGCGCGCGAGGCCGTTCAAATGGCAGAAGATGCCCGAATTATCACTGTCAAGAGGATACAGGAAGACAAGTTGGCGAACGAGCGCCAGGCGGGAGTGGACCGCGAAATGCGCGCGGAGAACGACCGGGCTGCCGCGCAGTCTGAGACCGAGCGAGTCGCACGGGAAGCGGAGAAAGCGCGGGTCACCGCACAGGCCGAAGCTGAGCGCTTAAGGCAGGACAATGACGCGCGAACTGCGGCCGCGCAGAATGAAGCTGATCGTCTGAGACGGGAAAACGACGCCCAAAGAGCTGCTGCCCAGGCAGACGCTGATCGTTTGAAGCGGGAAAACGAGGCCCAAGCAGCGGCTGCGCAGAATGAAGCTGATCGTTTGAGACGGGAAAACGACGCCCAAAGAGCTACTGCCCAGGCGGACCTGGATCGCGCGGCCAGAGAGAGGGCACAAGCGGAGGCTGAAAAAACGGCCCTGCGAGCCCAGCTATTGGCACAATTCAACGCGATTCTCCAGACTCGGGATACAGCCCGCGGCTTGATCGTAAATATGTCGGATGTCCTTTTCGACACGGCTAAGTTTTCGCTGCGCCCTCTGGCGCGTGAGAAGCTGGCCAAGGTGGCCGGCATCGTCTCGGGGCACCCGGGTCTGAGACTGGACGTAGAAGGTCATACCGACAGCGTGGGCGGCGATGACTACAATCAGCGGCTCTCCGAACAACGCGGCGAGTCAGTGCGCGGCTACCTGATCCAGCAGGGAATGCCGGTGAGTTCGGTTACGACAAGGGGCTTCGGAAAGACTCAGCCAGTGGCTTCAAATGACACCGCCGCAGGCCGACAACAGAATCGGCGGGTGGAACTGGTTATCTCCGGTGACATCATTGGTGCGGCGATCGGCTCGCCTATCGCGGCTAAGTAAGCCCGTCTGGGATTTCAAACACGCAGGGCCGGCATCCGATGCGCCCCCGGCCCTGCGTGAAAGCGGCATGGAGGAACCTTTGGTTTAACAACGGAGTTGAGTCTTGCCACCCCCGGCTCGAGATTATAGGAACGCGCATTTTGAGGTCTGAACGCTATGAATACGATAGGAACAGTAACCAACGAAAAACAAGGCCTTTCTTGGCGCGACTGGCAGGAGAGGAACCATCTCCAGGATCTGCACCGTGTGGCCCTGCGCGCGAAGCTGACGAAGTATGCTTCCATCGTGGTGTTGCTTCTGGCCGTGGTGTTCTGGAGCTACGCGGCGGACTACCAGGCGGTACTGGGGTTCGTAGTGTGCGCGGGCGCCGTCCGGGTCGCATTCCTGGCAGCCGCCGTGCGCAGGTACGATTGGGCAAGCCTGTTCATTGGCATGGCCCTGCTTTACAATCCGGTCTTCCCTCTGTTTGCACTCACTGGCCGCGTGGCTTTCTTCCTCGTGATCGCCAGCATCACCGCGTTTGCTGCGTCGTTGTTCCTGCTGAAGCCGCGCCTAACACCATCGGTTTCGGGGTGCTGAACCCATACACGCTGGGGCGATCCGCGGAGTTCCCGGTCTCCGGTGGCTGGCATCAGCCGTTTACTCTCCGCCCCGCCGGGCTCCCGCACAGTTGATCTGTTCGGGCATCGTGAAAACAACCAAGTTGCCCTTGTTTTGCATCTGCCTGGCTGCCACTTCCGCCCCGGTTGGCTTCTGGCTGAGAACCTTCTGAAATGCCTGAGTTGTTCGAAAGCGGCTTACGGGAGATTTTCCCGTACCTGCTGAAGTTGGAATGCGCTTGGGACTTCGAGGGCAAGACCGCCTGGGGCCTGGAGCAGGAAATAAAAGACTCAATCCGCGAGCGGCCTGAAAAGGAACTCACCGACGATGAATCGCCGGAGCGGTAGGAATACGGGTGCAGCGATTGGTGCGGGAGAAGGTGGGCATCGACCGGCGGCAGGTTGCCGTTGTTCGACCATCAAAGGTGCTGAATCACTGAAGAGCAACAGTCAGCTGCTCAGGCGGGGAAGATGCTTCTCGTACAGGAGTAGGAAGTCTTGCCCCTGCTGTCCCTCTAGCCAGAGAGGTTCTTGTACGCCCACAAAATGAATCTCCGCCCCCTCCTGTTGTTTGCCTGCAAAACGTCCCTCCAGTTCCTCGGTACGCAAAACAATATAGCTGACATAGGCCGGGTTGATTCGGTACTCGCCGACGGTGATAAATGATGGTTCCATTCGTGCAAGTCTAGCATCGTCAGAATCGAAGACTCCGTGCTCGAAGCGTGAACGCGGCGGTGACGCCGAGTTCTGAGCTGAAGCACGTGCTCCACGGTCCCAGTTCTCATGTCGAACAAACCTGCGGCTTGTAGGACGTGATTCCAGCGTGGTCTGTCGCCGGCAAAGTGTCAGGCCGATTTTTTACGCCAGTGGTAAACCGAAAGTGCAGCTAACGCTCCGGCGAAGAGTGCCACAGTACTCGGTTCCGGAACCTCCGTGAGAAAATCCCGGATCTCACTGCCAGGAGCACGCTCTCTCCATTTCCAGCGGCGGGACAGGAAGGAGGTCGCAGATGAGAATACTTCTGGTCTTGATCTTCTGCCTCGGTGCGCCAGCAGCGATCGCGCAGTCAGTTGTACTGAAAATCGCATATCAGACCTCCTTGAACAGTTCGACCTCGTTGCCATTAACTTGCGCCCCCTGGCCTGGCAGATGAGCACAAGTAACGTTACTCGATCGGCAAGAGGTGTTCAGGAGACGTTCTTGTCCTATGTGCCCCCACCCTCGGATTGCGGAGTTGGGAAATGAAGAGGGTCTCTGAGGTTTTGCAGCTCTCGGTAGTAATAGAGGGCAGCGGGGTGCCGTGCTTTGAACTTCAGCCTCTTCAGAAACTCGATCTCCTCTTCCGAGGCATCGCCGCTGAGGGCGCTATTCTTGAGAAACTCCTCCAGACCGGGCTCCATCTCGAACGGCTGTTCAGGCTCCCTTTCGACAAACTCGAATCTCTTCAGCGGGCCAAGCGCCAGTCTACGGTTGAGGACAATCTCCACCCCAAACGTCATCAGATCGACGTCCCAGGATTCGATCAGCGGATCGAGGAAGGAGACCCAGTTTTCAACCGAGACGTGAAAGACATCCGTTTCCAGGAACTCGAGAATCGTGACACGCATCTGTTCATAGGTCCGGCCGCTGAGACGAGCCACCAGGCGGAGCCAGTTTTCACTCTCCAGTTCTTCTTTGGCAACTCGCTTGGCAACGTCCAAGAGCTTCTGCGTTACCAGCCGTTCGAGTTCGCCGAAGGGCTCCTTCCCAAAGATCGCGCGGACCTGGTCCTGCTTGGCAGGCGCGCATTTGCGAAGCATCAACTCTCGAAACCCCTGAAACAAAGGGCGGGGAGGTTCCGCCAGCTTCTTCTTCAAGGCTTCCCTCCGTTGGAGGTCGGCCAACCTCGCAAGCTCACCGCTCGGGAGCCTCAAGAACTCTCCCATCTTGTCGTAGATGTCGGTCCGGTTCGGTGCCGGCGGCGTTTTCTTCCCTCCCAGCAATTGCGAGATGTAGGAGTCGGTCACCTGAGCAGCAGCGGCCAGATCTCTCTGACCGACCCCCAATTCCTTCAACCGGCGCCGAATCACCAAGGCCAGGTCCACAATGTTTCCTTTGCGCTTTCCATTAACCAAAAATATTTAAGTCTACAGCGAGAGTATCGCATACTTCCGCTTGACAAGAGGAATAATTTCACCTAAACTAGTTAATGACTGAGCACATCCGCCCAATCTGCAGATCGTCTGAACTAAGCAGGTCCTCTGCAGTTTCCCCTCTTAGCCAACCCGACCGGGGAGGTCGATATGTTCGCTCGCACCGTCTCCATCCGCCTGAAACCAAACGGAATTGTGGAGTTCAGCCGGGTAATCGAGAACGAGACCATTCCCCTGCTTCGAAAACAAAAAGGGTTCCAGGACGAAATCACCTTCTTCATCCCAGGCGGAAGCGAAGCCGTCGAGATCAGTCTGTGGGACCGGAGAGAGGACGCGGACGCCTATGGCCGCAAGGCCACCGCGAAGTTGCGGAAGGCCTTTGAGAACGTGATTGAGGGAGATTCCGAGGTTCGCACTTATGCGGTTTCGAATTCGACGTTCCACAAGATCGCCGTTCCGGTCTTTGCCCGAAGCTGAGCGGGTTCTCGCTGAGAGCCAAGTCCACCCTCAGTGTCGTCTGGCAAAGAGCAATGCACACATAGAGGAAAAGGAGATTTCCAAGTGCTTACGAAGACAATGAAGTGGATCACTATCGGGGCGTTAGTCGCAGCGGCAATCCTGTGGCGCTCCGCCGCGAACTCGCAGGTTCCGCAATTCCTGCTGGGCTTCGTCGTTTGTTTGGGCGCGAGCGTCGTAGTGCTGCAAGCCGGCCGGGTGAAGAAGTTCGTCTGGGCTGGTGGATTTACTGCCATCGCTCTGCTCTTCAACCCCCTCGTGCCGGTCTTTCCGTTCGGTGGCGAGTGGGGGCGCTGGCTGGTTTTGCTCACCCTCGTGCCGTTCGCGGTCTCATTGATAACGCTGAGGACCCAGCCACTGCTGTCGATCCCATCGATCACAGACCGGAATCCGGGAAGTGAATCACTGTAGAGCTAAGAGTGAGGGTTGGGCGGGCGCGCAAAGGGCGCCCAACCTGAAGGACATACCAAATGACAAGCTTTCGCATCTTTGCAGTTTCGCTTTCGTGGGTTGTGCTCGCTTCGCCGCTGCTGTACGCCGGAGATCTCTCCAGATACCGCAGCTTTCAACTCGGAGCGGACCTCCCGACAATCGCCGGGCAGGCGCGGATGGACCCATCTGAGGCGAAGGTGGTCCATCGTCTTCCGGCCCTAATCCAAGTGCTCGAGTGGCGCCCCCAGCCCCTCGGGCCATCGACCCGGGTGGAATCGGCGGACAAGGTTGTCTTCAGCTTCTACAACGGCGAACTGTACCGAATCGTGGTCAATTACGACCGGTACAACACGGAAGGATTGACGGCTGAGGACCTCATCGAGGCGATTTCAGCAACGTATGGAACTGCGACGACGAATGCCGCTGGGATCACCCTGCAGTCCGTCTACGACGCCAACGAAAACGTGAAAGTCATCGCGTGCTGGGAGGATTCGAGCTATTCGATGAACCTGGTGCGTTCCTCATACCAGCCAACTTTTGCATTGGTCGTCTTTTCGAAGCGGCTGGATTCACTGGCGGGGGTGGCGGTCGCCGAAGCGGTCCGGTTGGAGAAGGAACAGGCTCCCCAGAGAGAGATCGAACGCCAGGAGAAACAAGCGGAGGAGAATCGAGTGCTGCAAGAGAAGGCCAGGCTGGCGAACAAGCCGGGTTTTCGCCCTTGAACGCCGCACGCGCGAGCACCGGCGCCATGACAGACACGATCAAAACGGGGACCCTTTTGTTCGTCGGCGCAGCGGAAGGCGATGGCCTTTCTCTCGGCGCGATTCTCCGGGAATCCGACTGGCAGTTGCACGGGACCAGGAATTGCCAGGAGGCTCTCGAGTTCCTCGACAAGAACCGTATCTCCGTGGTTCTTTCTGAAGCAGAACTGCCCGATGGCAATTGGAGAGAACTACTGAACAGCATGGCAAAACGCTCTGCTGCTCCAAGCCTCATCGTGTCGTCCCGTTTGGCTGACGACCGCCTCTGGGCGGAAGTGCTGAGTCTGGGTGGCTTCGACGTGCTGATGACACCTTTTGAAACGGAGGAGGTTTTGCGGGTGACCTTCGGTGCCCGGCAGAACTCGCGATCGAGAGCCGAAGGCTTGCAGCGCTTAGGCCAACCTGGAGGTCGAAATGAGTAGCGTACTGTCTATCAACGTGACGACGATCACCATCATCATCGTGGCCATTTACCTGTTGTCATCCATCAAAATTCTCAAGGAGTACGAGCGGGGCGTCATCTTCCGCCTCGGTCGCGTGCTGCCCAGGGCCAAAGGTCCCGGAATCATCTTGGTATTCGCGCCGATTGATCGCATGACGCGGATCTCATTGCGAATTGAAGCTCTGGAGGTGCCGGCGCAGGACGTGGTCACGCGCGACAACGTGACCGTGAAGGTGAATGCGGTGATCTTCTTCCGCGTGATTGATCCGCGTTTGGCCGTTCTGGAGGTCTCCAATTTCCTGTATGCGACTTCGCAACTGGCGCAGACTACCCTGCGCAGCGTCCTAGGGGAAGCGGAACTCGACGAATTGCTGAGCCAGCGGGGCAAATTGAATATCCGGTTGCAGTCGATCTTGGATCAGCACACGTCGTCATGGGGCATGAAGGTGACGCTGGTCGAGGTGAAGCAGGTAGAGTTGGCCGAGCAGATGATCCGTGCGATCGCGCGACAGGCCGAAGCCGAACGGGAACGGCGCGCGAAGGTGATCCACGCCGAGGGTGAGTATATGGCCGCGGAAAAACTGGGCATGGCGGCTGAAGTCATCCAACGCCAGCCGGCGGCGATCCAGTTGCGGTACCTGCAAACCCTGGTGGAGATCGGGACGGAGAAGAATACCACCGTCGTATTCCCCCTCCCCATCGACATGATTTCGTCGCTGGGGCGTCTTCTGGACAAGTTCGCAGGTCCCGGCCGATCAACAGTCTCCGAAAGCCGCGGCGACACCGTCGGCTCCATCGAGTCTCACTGAGGAGGACACCATAATGTTCAACGCTCATCCAGCAAGAACGACCAAGTTCAAGGAGAGTGACAACGTGGTATTGGCCGAAGGCACATACCAGGGCGCCACTGGTGTATTCATCCGGCTAAGGCCCGACGTGAACTGGGCGGAGATCAGGGAACGCAACGGCACGGTCCGGTGCCACCCTGTCGTATGGCTGCAACACGCAGACCCACCGGGGAAGAATGTGTCAGGCTAAACCGGGGAACCAGAGGATTGACGTGCCGGGTGAACAAGCCGAGTTTTTGCCCGTCGCGAGCGGAGGCGCCATGACAGACACCATTAAAACGGGAACCATTCTGATCGAGGAAGGCACACCCGTGCCGGATTCTCTACTGCTGGAAAGCGAGCCCTATTCGAGTGGTTGGGGATCACTCAGAAACCTGGATCTTCGCGGACTTGATCGAGAACTTACCAAAACCGGCTGGACTTTCTTTTTCATGGCCGGTGAGATCAGGGCGACCGCCTTCGGTTTTGACAGGCGCCGGGCGGTACGTGAGGCCGTGCAGCGAATCATCGCAAGTGTGAAGTCGCAGAAGTGTAATTGTCTGGAAATCAGCCAAGTGGCGATGAAGTCTTTCCTGAGAGTGCCCTATGTGACTGTCTCCGCCCACGCGCGGCATATCCAGGAGGGTGTGGTGTTTCTCCGGCCACGGCAGCGCGATCGAACCGTTCGACTACCGGCGGCAGACCCCCGCATCCGACGCCAGCGGAGCGAAATCACCGAAGAGCCCTTGTTTACGGAAGAAGCGGTTGCCGCATGGGAAGACGAGGGTGGAGCACCGGGGCACATGGGCGCCCGCCTGGCGGCGTAAGCGAAGGCCGAGCTGAGTGCTGAAGACTTGGAGTTCAAGGAGATTCTTGTATGAAGATTCGACCGCTCTATGACCGCATCGTGGTCAAACGTATCGAAGAGCAAGAGACCGTGAAGGGTGGCATCATCATCCCGGACACCGCCAAAGAGAAGCCTCAGGAGGGCGAAGTGGTGGCGGTGGGAAAGGGCAAGCGCCTGGAAGACGGCAAGATGGTGCCCCTGGACGTTCAGGTTGGCGACCGCATTCTGTTCGGCAAGTACTCTGGCAGCGACATCGAGTTGGGTGGCGACGAGTACTTGATCATGCGAGAGGACGAGGTCCTTGGAATCATCGGGAAAACCCCGAAGAAGACCGGGGCCTAGACATCGGGAGAGATTTCTATGGCGGCAAAACTGATTATCTACAGCGAAAACTCAAGACAAGCGATTCTGCGCGGCGTCAACCAACTGGCCGACGTCGTAAAGGTGACCCTCGGTCCGAAGGGCCGCAATGTCGTTCTGGACAAGAAGTTCGGCGGGCCGGCGATCACCAAGGACGGCGTCACGGTAGCCAAGGAAATCGAGCTGAAAGATCCGCTCGAGAACATGGGTGCGCAGATGGTGCGAGAGGTGGCGTCGAAGACCTCGGACGTCGCCGGTGACGGCACCACCACCGCGACGATCCTGGCGCAGTCGATCTTCCGCCAGGGCGTGAAGAGCGTCGCCGCCGGCGCCAACCCGATGGCTATGAAGCGCGGCATCGAGCGGGCCGTTCAGGCGGTTGTCGAACAGATCAAGAAATACAGCAAGCCCGTTTCCGGCGCGATGATCGCCCAGGTGGGGACCATCTCGGCCAACGGCGACACGACCATCGGCGACAGGATCGCCGAGTCAATGAAGAAGGTGGGCAAGGACGGCGTCATCACCGTCGAAGAGTCCAAGACCATGGAAACCACAACCGACATGGTCGAGGGCATGCAGTTCGACCGCGGCTATCTGTCGCCCTACTTCGTGACCGACGCCGAGCGCATGGAGTGCGTGCTCGAGGATCCGTACATTCTGATCCACGAGAAGAAGATCAGCAACATGAAGGACCTGCTGCCGTTGCTCGAACAGGTCGCCCGTTCCGGCAAGCCGATGTTGGTGGTCTCTGAAGATGTGGAAGGCGAGGCGCTGGCGACACTGGTAGTCAACAAACTGCGCGGCACCCTGAACGCCTGCGCGGTGAAAGCGCCCGGATTCGGCGACCGCCGGAAAGCCATGCTCGAGGATATCGGAATCCTCACCGGCGGCAAGACGATTATGGAAGAGACCGGCATCAAGCTCGAGGGCGTACGGCTGGATGACCTTGGCCGCGCGAAGCGCGTCACCATCGATAAGGACAACACGACCATCGTCGAGGGCGCGGGCAGCCACAATGCCATCGAGGGCCGCATCAAGCAGTTGCGTGCTCAGATCGAGGAGACGACGTCGGACTACGACCGCGAGAAGCTTCAGGAGCGGCTGGCGAAGCTTGCCGGCGGCGTCGCGCTGATCAAGGTCGGTGCAGCCACCGAGACCGAGATGAAGGAGAAGAAAGCTCGCGTCGAAGACGCTCTGCACGCGACTCGTGCCGCGGTCGAGGAAGGAATCGTTCCCGGCGGCGGCGTGGCTCTGTTTCGGAGTGCCGGCGCGCTCGAGATGCTAAAAGTCGAATCTGAAGAACAGATCGGCGTCGATATCGTCAAGCGGGCTTGCGAGGAGCCGCTGCGTCAGATCTGCCAGAACGCCGGCTTTGAGGGAGCCGTGGTGGCCGAAAAGGTTCGCGTCAACGACAACGTGAACTTCGGCTTCAACGCCGAGACCGAACAATACGAGGACCTGGTGAAGTCGGGCGTGATCGACCCGACGAAGGTGACCCGCACCGCGTTGCAGAACGCGGCCTCGATTGCCTCGCTGATGCTGACGACCGAAGCGATGATCTGCGAGATTCCGGAGAAGAAGGAGCCCATGCCCGGCGGCCACGGCCCCGACATGGACTACTAAGCCGAAATCTCCGATTCGGACTCCTGGCGTGTACACCAGTCTGGAGGTGGAGTACTCTCAACGTAGCCACGATCGCCATCATCATCGTGGTCATCCACTTTGTTGTCGTCCATCAAGATCGTCAGAGAATGCGAGCGCGGAGTAATTCTCCGCCTGCACGACCCGAGGCGGAGCGAGTTTTTGGATCCGAGGTCGGCTCATCCTCCATCGACGCTACGGCCCTCCGCGTGGCCGCCGGGCTGTAGGCGTTCGTCCAAGCCTACTCGACCACCGCTTGCGCCTTTTCACAGGTTATCAGCTTGCAGAACCCGTTACGGCGGTCATCGCTGCTATCCTCAAAATCCGCTCCCTGTACACCGGGCGGCGGTTCTGCTGTCACTCGCTCCCGCCTCAATACATCACCCTCGCCGCTCGATCTCCCGCCTGCTCCAGCGCGAGCCCTAGATGGTCTGCGTGTTTTCACGGGCATCCTCAGTCCCGGCGATACTAAAGAGCTTCGAGGGGACAGAAAAGGTAGGTGTACGGTGAGTGTCCGGCGAACTCATGTCTGCCGAAGTGAGTGGGTGCGATGCACGGAGGATGGGTGAGTTAGGAGTTGAAGAGCGGCGAGACTGGTTCGTGCTGTCAGCGACCAAAATATTACTACTTAGGTGCGATTTTAGTTGACAATATTACGCTCATATTATATAATTTAGTTGTACCTAAGAAGAAAGAGACCAGAGACCAAATGGAACTAGCAAGGTTCAACGCTTACAATGATTTCCCCACAGGAATGCAGCTCTTCCACGACGCCATCAACCGCCTCCTCAACGATGAGAACCAGGTCAGGCCCTGGAGCCCAGCCGTCGACATCTTCGAGACCGAGACTGAGCTATTCTTCAAGGTCGATGCGGCGGGTATGAGCCTGGAGGACATCGATGTCCAGCTCGAGAACGGAACAATGACGCTCAAGGGCGAGCGGAAGTTCGAGAAGGACGACAAGGTAAAGGGCTACCATCGCATCGAACGCAGCTACGGTGCTTTCGCGCGTTCTTTCACGCTGCCTAACACGGTCGATCCCGAGGGCGTGCGCGCCGACTATACCCATGGCGTGCTGACGATCACGCTGCCCAAGAAGGAGCTTGCCAAGCCTCGGGCGATCAAGGTGAACGTCAACTGAGCCACCGCGGCGACGCGGCAACCCCAGAGAATCTTAATGTTGTGACGGCGGGCTGCTGGAAAGCCCGCCGTTGGTTTTTGTGAACTGCTCAAGACCGCGTACCGTCCAAATACTCGATCTGTTTGAAATCGCATGACTTGCAGTGCCCCATCCTGCGCGGACGTGGCGGACGTCACGCCTGCTATCCTGGTGCCAATGCGCCGGACCTTCGACCCGTTTCGACTGTTGTTGGTTTCCATCGCCGGTTGGTTGAGCCAGGAGCAGCGTAACGCGATCGATTACCTTCACGAAGAGAACGAACTGAGTACTGCGGGAGCAACTCGGAGAGAAACGTCTTCGACTGAACGACGATCAAGAAGAAATCTACGTTCCGGGCCGTAGCCAGAACGCGCACCGTGACGCCTGACGCCGCAGCTGCGGTGGCCGCCAGCCCGGGGCGGTAAAAAGCAGCCGGAAGAGCGCCCCCGGGCGGTGACGCTTGCCCTTGGGCCGACGCGGAGTGGGCGTACGCTGCTCTGGCGGTTCTGGAGCTCTCCCCGCGACCGGAGGCGACTCCGGAGACGAGGGCGAGCTTGCCGGCGTCGAACAGCGACTCGTCGGAAAAGTGTGCCGTCGAAATGCATGGCCAGTTTACTGCGAGACCACGATCAGCGTGGACCTGCCCGGCAGGGTGTAGTTCACCCTCAGGTACGACTGCTTGTTGCCGTCGTCGTACGGGTTCGCAGTAATTTTGACACTTCCGGTCGGCTGCCCTTCGCCGATCGTCCATCGCAGGCCCATGTGGCCGGTCTTGGAGATATTCGAGAGATTCTGCTGGCTGAAGGTGCTGTAAACGTTGCATCCCTTGACGGATGAAAGTGCGGTGCCGGAGTGGGCGTTCGATCCCGGAAACGTTCCGGTTGTGGCGCGCGATCCAGAGCGGCGGATCTCTTTCTATGCAACGTCAATCGAGGTCCTAGCCGGGAGGAGGGTTTTGGCGCGCTTGTTTCCGAGTAGCGCGTGATCCGACCGCGAACGGCGGAGCGGTTCTACCGAAGTCCGGAATTGCCGGAGCCCAGGCACAACAGGCAGTCGGCGACACTTTGCAGGTCATCGCAAGGGCAAGAGCCTGGGCGGAGCGCTTTGGATGAGTCCCCGAGTACACCCTAAGATAGAGAGCCAAGTGAGTAGCCAACCGATGCCGACACACGCCTTCCACAACTGGCCGTTTCCGCGTCTTTCCAAGCTGATCAAAGCCGGCAACATCGGCCACCGATCCTACCGATGAGTACCCGTCAATTTCTGCGCGCGGGTGCCCGCATCATTCGTTCCGAGAACATACGGACGAATCTTTCGCCATCCACGACAGCCGGGTATGCGGCATTTGCGGGCACTCGAGGGAATCCGACGATCACAAACCGGTCGCCGCGCCACTCTGAGTGCTCGGCTGTGAGGAGTTGATTGGTGACGGTCGCGCCGTAGGCGAATTCGCCTTTGGTCTCGATGTCCACGTGAACGGGCTTCACGGTCCTGGCCACCTGCGGGTCGATCGCAATGCCAACCGCGAGTGCGTCGTGAATGGCCGCGCCGCCGGGACCGAATCTCTCCGAAAAGCTGAGGTACGGCTCAGCGATGGCCCCGACAAATCTGGCTACTGGATCAGTGCTCCCTCGCAATTGTGCCGCATCGTTGCGGGTGAGACGTGCCTGTGCGCAGGCCGTCAGATCCACCATCAGCAAGGGGACGCCCGACTCAAACACGATCTTTGCAGCCTCGGCATCGTGGTAAATGTTGGCTTCCGCCGCCGGCGTCACATTCCCCGCTCCGACAGTTCCCCCCATAAGGATGATCTCCCGTGTTTTCGCCGCCAAGTCCGGATACTGCAGGAACGCCATTGCGATATTGGTAAGCGGTCCGACAGGCACAAGCGTGATCTGCCCTGGATTGGCTTCGATCAAATCGTGGATTACCTGTACGGCGTGCCGGGGGTCAAGTCCGATGTTCGGCTTCGGTAAGACTACCCCGCCCAGTCCGTTTTCGCCATGAATCGCTTCGGCTGTGCTCAGTTTCCGCTGCAGGGGCCGTGCGGCGCCTTTTGCCACGATCACATCCGTCCGCCGCGCCAGTTCCACCAGTTTGCGAGCATTTTCTGTTCCCAGTTCCACCGGGACATTTCCGGCGACAGTCGTAATTGCCTCGACCTTCAGTTCTGGCGACCGCAAAGCCAGCAGGACCGCCATCGCATCGTCGATTCCCGGGTCGGTGTCAAGAATGACTCGGCGGGGAAATTCCGGCACTGGACTCTGACGTGTCGACGAAACTCCCTGCGCGAATGCGATGCATACGGTGACCAGCGCTGCGCAAATTTGCATTGCAACCTTATAGCACGCTTTATCTCGAATAGCACGGGGCCGAGGCAGTAGTCGCCGAAGAGTCGCCTCACCGGAATTCATCTATTCCGGGTGGTCGCCAAACCGGAAGTTGACCTGATGGGCGGCGCCACGCATCTCAACTTCCGGTTTGCGCGTCAACCGGCCGGAGCAGGCACAACGGTAAACGCTGGGCGACTTGTGGACCGAAGAGGGCGAGAGATCATACTGAGCTCCGCCGACGCTTAGCGGGCCGAAGACGGAGCGGGCTGTGTCTACCTCAAGACTGTCGCCTGGCGCGTTCACCTCGCACTCGTCGCCCGTGCTCCTGCCTCGGAGCGTCGCCTGTCCGCAGTTAACGAATGACGAATTTGTGCTCGGCCATCGCGACCGTGGGCTGGGGTAGGCCCATCCGCGCCAGGCAGTTATTGAACCGCGGATCGGCGCGCAGACAATCCCACTGCGGCGCGACGGCCAGATGTACCAGGCACGGGTCGCGGCCCTCCAGCGCTCGCCCTAGATGATGAAACGCCGCGTCCAGATCGCCGGCTTCCCCGTAGAGGACCGCCAGTTGGATAGCCGGGACGAGGTCCCCGCCGCTCGCCATGCGGCTAAGGCTGTACGTCACCACCGCGGCGCGCCCGCCCTCCGCGTAAGCCCGCTTCAGTTCGTCGAGCAGCTCGCCGGGAGCGCCGCAGTCTTCGGCGTGACGGATCGCCTCCGCCATGTGGCGATCGTAGTCGCCCTTTTTCCAGTAAGCGCCGGCCAGGTGCTCGCGAGCGAGCAGGTGGCGCGGGTCCAACTCCAGCGCCTTGTTCGCCCATTCGATCGATTCGTCATACCGCCGCTGGTTCCAGTACGAGAGCGAGATTTGCAGATGCACTAGCGGCGAGAACGGGTCGCGTTCGAGGGCCTTCTGCTTCAACTGAAGACCTTCTTCCAGTTTGCCGATCGCTTCCAGCAGCCGGCCGCACACCAGGTACGCTTCGGTGTGATTCGGGTTCAACTCGAGCGCGCGCCGCAGGCTCCTCTCCGCGCCAATCCAGTTCCACTCACTGAGGAAGAGCACGATTCCCAGCGCAACCTGTGCGTCGGCGCAGGAGGCATCCAAAGCCAGCGCCGCGAGCGCCGCAGCTTTCGCCTGATGGTAAGCCTCCGCGTGCGGCATCACGCGGAACTCCGCCTGCGCGCACCACGCAAGGGCCAAACCGGCGTGCGCCGCGGCGTAGGTAGGGTCCAACGCAACGGCAGCCTGGAACGCCGCCACCGCTTTTGGCGTCTCGGTCATGGACGCCGCCAGCAAATGCGCTCGCCCGCGCCCGATCAACTCGTACACTTCTGACGTATGGACCGGAAGCAGCGGGCGCATCCCGACGCCACTCACCCATCGATATCCTGAGCGCGCCACAGTTTCGATGTACTGTCGCCTCCCCAGCGCCTTGCGCAGGTGCGAAATATGGACCGCCAGTATTCCTTCTTCGACAAACGATTCCGGCCACACCGCCGCAAGCAGTTCGTCCTTCCGAACCAGCCGCCCCCCGTTTCGAACCAGCACTACCAACACGTCGTACGCTTTCGGTGCTAGCCCGATCGCCTGGCCGTGCTTCGTCAATCTCCGCTCCCCGACGTCGAGCGTGAATTCCCCGAACTCATAAACTTCCCGGCCAGCCATTCGTTTAATCGTATCCCACGCTTCACTGTGCCGCGTCGACACTCGCGTCGACGTCCGGGAGCTTAGATGAACGCTTAATCGAAATTTAAGGAATCCTTCAAGACTCCCTCCCGCCTTTGCCTCTACTCTGAGCACTATCAGGAGGGAAACATGCCGAACCAACAAGATCCTTTCAGCGGAACGTGGAAAATGAATCCACAGAAATCGAACTTCGACCCCAATCATCGGCCTTCGGAGGCAACCATGCGCTTCGAGCGTGAATCCGAGGGTTACCTCATGCGGGCGGAGGGCGTCTGTGACGGTAAACACGTCGAGGAGCAGCCCCAAAGGTTCATCTTGGATGGCAGGGAGCATCCCGTTCCCGGCGTGCTTGATGTAACCGCCGTGTCGACTCGCCCGGACCCGAACACCATCCGCGCAGCGGCACGAAGCGGCGATCGCACGGTCGGCGAGGGCAGCTACGTTGTATCCGCCGACGGAGCAACACTGACAGCAACGGTACGCGGTATCGATGCTCAGCAGCGCCCGTTTCAAACTACGGTGGTGTGGGACCGTCAGTAGATCCACGCCTGCTACCCTCGCTTCAGATATGAATTTCAAACCCGCGAGCTAGCGCCAACTATTTCAGTTAGGACGTCTTCCACGGCGTAGTGTAGAACAAAGTTGCTCAACTGCCGGATGGTCGGCAATCCGGGAGCTATCCACATGAGCGTATAGTCGCTAGCCTTGATCGGAAATGTCTCGGCAGAAGGAGGCCCGGGCGAAGCCCGATGAGCTGGGCCGAGACGTTTTCGATAAGGAGACTTGAAGGAAGCCGCTGGCGTTTGCGGTGGGCGCGGTCAGCTATGGGATTTGAATGCCACTTTGGTACCCGTAGTACCCGGATCAGGAATTGCCTCTTTCAGATTGGCGACGACTCGCATTTGTGCTTGTGATCCTACTCCAGATTGGCTCTCCTCCGCAAGAGGTAGTGCGCTAAAAGTGTGGCGGCCCGCCCTGCCGAGGCCGCCACCAGGGCCACACAGATTTAGCGCACTACCCCTTGGGGTTCTCCCGCGGCTGGCCAGCAATACGGCTGGCAGCGGGCGCGGCCCTTGGTACCTCGCCCGGGCCAAGGCGCTGTCCGTTGGGCTTTCGAATGCGTACTTCAAATCGCTCGGACTTCCGACGCTGATCGATGGGTGTTAGCGTAACCGACTCGAACCGCCGTGTACGGACCCGTACGCACGGTGGTGTGGCAGAGGTCGGTGGGCGACCGCCGCCCCTATGCCGATCAAGTCGCCGACTCGTGGAAGTGCCTGCGACCGCCGACTGGCCGATAATCAGCCGCTGGTAGTCGCCCAGCGTTTACTGACGGGCGCGCTAAACTTCCGGACGGATGACAGCGTGTCCGGGGGTTGGGCGACGCGATGCCGCCTTGTCGTTCCTAATCCTGCCAACTTCCGGATAGGACCAATCGTCCCGAATCTACCGGATCGGGAGCGGCCACTCTTGCAGTTCGCACGTTATAGCCACGCGGCGGGCTCCTCTGTGGCGAGGTGTGACGTCAGGGTCGCCGCATCATTCCAGGAACAACCGCGAGCCTGGGATATCGAAAGTCACTTTGTAGTTCTTCATGAACTCTCCGCCGAGATTCGCAGAGTAGTGCTGCTCAGAGCCGAGAGTTCCGGTGGTCTGCCGCGAGAAACGTACGACTGGCTTATCCGCCGCGAAGCGTCCGATGCGGACTTCCTCGATGCGCCCGACCATGTCAACTGTGGCGCCCCCGAACCCGCGGGTGGTCCCTGGGGCCACTTCATCGGCTGAGTCAAGCAGTTGATGGCGGTCGACGAAGGGCGAGCATATGGTCAGAACGTGTGCGCTGCCGGTATCGAGTTGCATGTCAGCCTCGATGGGTCTCTGGCCGCGCACGCGTATGCTGCCACGCACGACGGGCCCAATGGTCATGCGGATGGGGAGCATGTCAGCCGTCGGTGATGGCTGGTATGAACCTGGCTGGAAGATGCGCACGCGGGAGCCGGGGTAGTCAATTTCGACAATGTACTTGCCGAACAGGGGGAAGCCCAGGATTCCAGCCACAGGGCTCTGGAAGGCCAGCGACTTCATGTCGAAGGTGATGGAACGGGGTGGCCGGATTTCCAACTCACCAAGGTTCAGATGCACGCCAACAAGCAAGCCGACCTGCTGCGCGCCGCCGCTTCCGGAACTGATAGCGCTGCCGGACTCGTTCAGACCAAGGGCAGCGGCACGCGCGCGGTCGACAACGCAATTCGCGGCAGCGGAATCCAAAATGAACGTGAGGGTCTGGGCTCCATTTACTGTGACCTGCACCAACGGGAGATTCTTCTCCATCAGCATGGGTAGCACGACGGGCCATCGCAGCTCCGCGGCGGTCGCCATCGTTGCCTGGGCGAGTAAAGCAATCGCGAGTAGGTGCATGGTCTAACCGTTGGACACCTGCCTGCACGCTGAAGTTCCCGGCGCATACGCATGTGTCGCGCGGCGGCGGCCTGACGCCACCGCTCGGGATCGCTGATCGCCGCCAGGGCGGCCGGGCGCCGGCGATCGCTTTCCCTTGCCGCACCGCGCCCGGACGGAGGCGGCACCCTGCGAGCCGGAGGTGGAGACTCCACGGCGCGCAGCACCGGTCGCAGGCGTTCAACGAGCAGCGCAGGAGGGCGCGCTTCCGACACACATCAACAATTTTTTCGACCCCCGATCTGGTGTGGGCTTATGTTCGCGGGAGGAGATTGGGGAAGACTACGGGCGCTTTGTCTAGCTATTTAGCTACACCGGAAGTTCTCCACCAGCATCACGTCGGAGCCGGTGTCGTCAATTTGCGTGTAGAGAATCGTTCGACCATCGAGCGAGACGGCTGGCGGCCTCGGGAAGTATGACTCCTTCGCAAGAGCCTGCTTGGTGGCGATGTCAAAGAACTGGATGAACCACTTAACTCCGGGAGCGGCACCTTTTGCTCGACCGCGGAAGTAGAGACCTTTCTCGGCTATGGCCCAGCGGCCCTCCAGTCTCTCGAGGACCGAGACCTCCTCCCCTCCCCCGACGGGAACTTTCCAGGCATCGGGGACAGCTTCCTGGGCAGGGATCTCCCGGTAGAGGGAACTCGAATGGACTGCAAATCGTATTAAGGAAATGCAGACGCTATGAACTGATTCTCAAACAAAGCAACCCATCAATGAAGGAGGCGCCAAATGAACCGCGCGTACGCAGTGGTGGCATGCCTCACCCTCGTCATCGCCGCCCCTCCCCCCACCTCAGCCCAAACGAACCTGGGGACACGCGTCACGATCGACGTTACCGAGGTCGCGCCGCAGAAGGTCTTCGAGTTGCTCGCCCGCTCGCTGGACTGCACGATTACGGTCGACCCGGCCGTGAAGAAACCGTTGACGCTACGGGTCGTGGACATGCCGGCCACCGACATTCTCAGTATGGTCTGCCAGAGCATCAAGTGCGAGTACCGGTTCGACGGCAAGAACATCTTTGTCAAACCGCTCTCCGCCAGCCGGAGGCGCCAGATGGCCCTAATGGAAGACCACTCCAGGAAACTCATGAGCCGGCTGCCCACGGGTATGCACTTCGACGGCACGCCGTTGAAGGACGTGCTCGACACCATCGCAAAGGCTGCCGGGCTCAAACTTCGGCCCTGGAAGGACGAAGGCGGTCGGAAGGTTACCATCGATGTAGGGGGCAAGACCGTGAACGAGGCGCTCGAGGCGGTCGTGCGCCAGATCGACGGCGAGGGCGTCGTGATGATGCGGACATGGGCGGGTTCCTGGGGCCAGTACCGCTTGGTGGATAAGCGCCGCGAGCCGTAGCTGGGCCCGGGCTGGCAGTTGTCCGCGAAAGCCACCCCTGACTCCTGATTCCTGGCTCCCGAATCAGACGATTTGTTTCTGAGTCCGACCGACATGCGCAGGACACGAAGGAGGCGATCGTGACGGTCAACGGATGAACAGGGGCCGGCCCGGTCGAACAATCGGCTTTTCACTTCCTCTTTGCCGACGACTCACTCGCAATCCATGGTTGGGAGCGACGAGAAGATCTACGCTGCGGTTGTCCTGTCTGATCTGAGGATGCGGACAGAATGTAGTTGCTGGGACCGCCTCCGGCGGCAACACACCCCGTTCTTCAATCCTTGCTACCGGCAATACAATTGGAGTGGAGATCGTCGATGAGCGCAACGGACTCCGAACACTGCACTTCGGATGCGATACGCCGAATCGGACCCCGGATCTCCGGCCTCCCGGCCTGGGCAT
>DATIFQ010000092.1:0-3178 GCA_035455185.1 Bryobacteraceae bacterium
ACGTCCGGCGCAATCTCATCGACTCTGGCGGTCACACCGCACCTCCCATCCGGGATTCCTATGTTGGACTCCCGAGTCTTAACGTAGTGTATACCGATCCGTCTCTCTTGTAGGCGAAAAGCGGATGAGTCAAACGCCGGCGCCGGATCGGTCATTACCGCCGGATGTACGATAGTTGAGATGACCAGCGCGAAGGATCTTCAGGCCCTTTACGACTACTGCTATTGGGCAAACGAGAAGCTCCTCGACGTCGTAGCACAACTTACGCCGGAGCAGTTCACTCAGTCGGTAGGGGGGAGCTACGGTTCTGTGCGGAACACGCTGGTTCACGTTTTGAGCGCTGAGTGGGGATGGCTCGACCGTTGTGGTGGTGTGAAACGCGGCCCGGCGTTAGTTGCAACTGACTATCCCACCGTGACTGCGCTCGTCGACCGGTGGCGGCAAGTCGAGGCTTACGTACGAGAGTTCCTCTCAAGTCTGAGTGACGAAGACCTCAGCAGGATCGTGACGTTCTCCTTAGGCAGCGGGCAGAAGTACGCAAACCGGCTTGGTGACCTGATGCACCACGCCGCGATTCACGGAATTCACCATCGCGGCCAGGTTTCTCTCCTCCTTCGCTCGCTCGACCAAGTACCCGGCAACTTCGACATCCTGCTCTACTACGGGCGGAACCAAACGAGTTGAGGCTCTCAACGACGAAGCTCTAGGGAAGTCTTGTGACCAGGGAACTCACATTTCGCGTCTCCGAATCAGCGGGCGAGGTATCAGCTCTGCTCGAGCGGCCGCACCAAGCGCGCTGGCTACTCGTGCTTGCGCACGGCGCCGGTGCTGGGATGCGCCATGCCTTCATGGAAAATCTGGCGAGCGAACTCGCGAACGCTGGTATAGCCACGCTGCGCTACCAATTCCCGTACATGCAGCATCGACGCGGAAGACCGGACCCGCCGGCGGTGCTTACGGCCACTGTACGTTCCGCGATCGGTGCAGCGGTAGAAACAACACCGGATTTGCCGTTGCTTGCGGGCGGAAAGTCCCTTGGAGGCCGCATGACCTCCCACGTATTCTCCGAACTGCCGCGCGCTGGTGCAACAGACGCCGTCGCGCGAGTGATCGGCCTGGTGTTCTTCGGGTTTCCGCTACATCAACCAGGCCGGCCGGACACGAAGCGGGCTGACCACCTAAGTCGTGTGACCGTGCCGATGCTATTTCTGCAAGGCACGCGCGATGCGCTGGCCGACCTGTCCCTCGTGCGCCCGTTGTGTGAGGGGCTCGCGCCTCGTGCGACGTTGCACATCGTGGATGATGCTGACCACTCTTTCCACGTCCTGAAGCGCTCCGGCACAACGGACGCCGATGTCCTGCGTGACCTCGCAAGGGTTACCGCTTCTTGGGCGGACTCACTGAGAGTTTGATCGCATAGCACCACTACCGGATCGGCTCCGTCCCCTCGCTGAGGATTGCGAGGTAGGTGTCGTAGGCGAACAGGCGGTGGCGCCGGCGCCCGGTGATCTCGCGAAGGATACCCAGGCGGCGCATGTGCTCCAGCGATTTCGCGACGGTGGGCGCGGACATGCCGATTTTCTCAGCGGCGGATGGGATCGACAGGATCGGGTTGCGCTGGATGTGTTCGAAGACGCGCAGCACCGAGGCTGCGGGGCGGCCAAGAGTCTCAATCCTGCGGCGGTGATCCTCAAAAAGGGCCAGAATCCGACGCGCGGCAGCAGCCGCCTGCTCGGCGGTGTCCCTCACGCCGGTGAGAAAGAAATCCAGCCAGGTTTCCCAGTCCCCGTGGGTCCGGACCCGGTCCAGCAGGTCGTAGTACACCGGCCGGTGCTGCTTGAAGTAGAGACTCAGGTAGAGGATCGGCTCCCTGAGAACGCCTGCCGCACAGAGCAGGAAGGTGATCAGCAGGCGGCCGAGCCGCCCGTTGCCGTCAAGAAACGGGTGGATCGTCTCAAACTGGACATGGACGAGGCCTGCCTTAATGAGCGCCGGGAGAACCGGCCTCTTCTCGTGGAGAAATAACTCAAGCGCGCTCATGCAGTCGGGAACGAGCTCGGGCGGCGGTGGAACAAAGACCGCATTGCCGGGGCGGGTTCCGCCGATCCAGTTCTGGCTGCGGCGGAGCTCTCCCGGCATTTTGTGGCTGCCCCGGCCCTTCGACAGGAGAATCCCGTGGATCTCGCGGATCAGCCGCAGTGACAGCGGGAAACCCTCGCGCAGCCGATCGAGACCGTGGTTCATGGCAGCCACATAGTTGGATACTTCTTGGACGTCGTGCAACGGCACGCCGGGCGCTTGGTCATTTTCGAAGAGCAAGAGGTCTGACAATGACGACTGCGTCCCTTCGATCTGAGAGGAGAGCACCGCCTCCTTGCGTACGTATGCGTAAATGAACAGTGGCAGGTTGGGAAGGACCGACGCCAGCCCGTCCAGCCGGCCAAGAGACTGGTTTGCCTGCTCGAGCTGGAGCTGGAGCGCCTCCATGCGGATGGGAGGATTGGGGGGGAGTGGCGGCGGCACATACGCCCGAACAGTCTCCGAATTGTGCATCTTCACGACGTAGCGACCCAGGCGCGGATTCGGATCCTGCTCTGTACCCATGAAGACGGAATCTTTTCGTTAGACGGTTCCTTACGAAAGGATACACCGTTTTCGTTTCGTAAGCCAGTAGAGCCTGTCCGGGCTCTCCCCGGAGGAACGCCGCCCGGCCGCCGCCACACGAATTCGAACGGAACCCACGATCGGACTTGCTACAATTGCCCTGCATGTTTCGGAAGGTGCTGGTGGCGAACCGGGGAGAGATCGCGGTGCGGGTGATCCGCGCGCTGCGGGAGCTGCGGATCGCCAGCGTGGCCGTGTATTCCGACGCCGACCGCGCGTCTCTGCACGTGCGAATGGCGGATGAGGCCGTGCACATCGGGCCGGCGCCGTCGGCCGAGAGTTACTTGCGCATTGACCGGATTCTCGACGCCGCGCGGACGCGTGGCGCGGAAGCGATTCATCCGGGCTACGGATTTCTGAGCGAGAACGCCGACTTTGCCGCAGCGTGCGAGGACGCGGGGATTACCTTCATCGGGCCTTCGTCCGGCGCCATCCGTGCGATGGGATCGAAGACCGCGTCGAGACGCCTGGCGCTGGAAGCGGGTGTCGCGCCGGTGCCGGGGACCACGTCTCC
>DATIFQ010000093.1:0-2588 GCA_035455185.1 Bryobacteraceae bacterium
CCCAATGCTCTTGCCATTTCCGCGGCATTCATGATCCGATATTATACTTACCGCTAAGCAAAAGCGAAAGCATGGTTCCGTTCAAAGCTCCGCCCCGTACCGCGCAACCGGGGGCTGCCGTGCCGCTGCGTGTCATTCTCAATTGGACACGCGCCCTCGAGAAGTGAGGCGGCATCTCGTTGTGCACGGCTTCGATACGTGGAGAGTCGTCCTGACCGAGACATTTGCCGATGAGATCGACTCGAGCGACCAGTTGGAGTGCGTGCGCTTGCACGTCTTCCACACGGAACGAAGAGCGTGTTCAATAACGGAAGCCGGTACGGCGTACGAGGTCCTGGAATCGGGGGTCCGAACGAAGAGGATCGAAGCCTGGTCGGATCAGGACGCCGGGGTTAAACCGCTCTTCGTAGCCTTTTTCGAGCCAACTCATCGCGTGATCCGCATCACCGAGCGCGACGTAGATGGCGGCAATTTCTGGAGCATACGACTGGCCGGGGTTTGACCGCTTCGTCAAGTCGCTCAGCAGCCTTTCCGCTTCGCTCCGCTTGCCGGAGGCCGTGTAGGCGCGAGCGAGATTGGCGACGCAGGTCGCGCTGCCGCCAGTCAACCTGACCGCTTCCTGCAGTTCTGCCACAGCCTTATCGTTCATGTGTTTCTGGAGGTAGGCCTGGCCCAGGTGATTGTGGGCGAGGCCGAAATTGGGATCCATTTCGAGCGTCTTGAGGCTTTGCCGTATCGACTCGTCGTAGAAATGCGCAAGGGCGAGCAGCTCTGCCAGATCGGCGTTAATGACCAGAGACAGCGGATCCACGTTCGCGGCTTTTCTCATCTCCACGATCGCTTCGTCGTAGCGGCGCAACAGAGCCAGATGCCACGCATACCAATGGTGCGCGGTGGCGTAACCCGGGTTCAGTTCGATAGCCCGGCGGAATTCCTTCCCGGCAGCGTCAAAGTCCCAGTCGAAGCCATCCAGGCAGAACGCGAGCGAGTTGTGGGCTTCGCCAAGGCTGTCGTCCAGTTCCAGGGCCTTGATCGCAGCGGTCTTGGCTTTCGGGAGAGCCTCCCTGGGGGTCATCACCGCGTACTGCCAGTCGCCCAACAACGCGTAGGTGTCGGCCAAGCCAGAGTACGCTCGTGCGTATTTCGAGTCCTCGTCGATCGCCTGGTTGAAATATTCCAGCGCCACTCTCAAACCATCCGCCGTTCGCTTGTTCCAGAAGTAGCGTCCCTTGAGATAAGACGTGTACGCGGCAGGATTCACAACTGCGACGGTTCTGAGCGCCGCTTGCTCCTGAGGGTTCACGTTGATCCGAATCTGATCGGCAATGGCTCTCGCCACGGTGTTCTGGAGCGCCAGCGTGTCCCGCAACTCACCCTGGTAGCTCTGGGACCACAGGTGCCTGTCTGCCGAACCCTCGATCAACTGCGCCGTGATTCGGACCTGGTCGCCGGAACGCAGGACAGTGCCTTCGACCACGGCGTCCACGTTCAGTTCACGAGCGATCTGCGGCAGAGACTTCCGCGTGTGTTTGTAAGCCATCACCGAGGTGCGCGAGATCACGCGCAACGCGCTAATCTGGCCGAGGTCCGTAATCAACTGGTCAGTCATCCCATCGGCAAAGTAGTCCTGGGACGCATCGCTCGAGAGGCTCTCCAATGGCAGCACAGCCAGGGACCGAATGACCGATGACGGAGGGTTGCTGAAATGAAGCTTCCAGGCGGCGAAAGAGGCCAGCAGGACGATCAGCACGAACGTCGATGCCGTCCATACTCGCGGCGTCAGCCGATGTGTGATCTTCGCGAAACTCCCGGCGGGATCCCGGCGATCACGAAGGTCTGACGCGGGAGGAGGCTCAGGTACGGGTTCCGGGCTGCGAACAGGGGCCACATCGGCGACCGTAACGTCAGCGATGAAGCGGTAGCCGCGGCGCGCAACAGTCTCGACGAACCGCGGACTCTCGGCGGAGTCCCCGAGGGCCTCACGAATCTTGTTGATCGCTTTGTTGAGCCCGTGGTCGAAATCCACGAACGTGTCGCCGGGCCAGAGTGCCTTCTGAAGCTCCTCCCGAAGGACGACCTCTCCGGCGTGCTCCAGCAGCATGGCCAGGACTTGAAAGGGCTGTTGCTGAAGCCGGACTCGCAGGCCGCGCTTGCGCAATTCGCCGGCACGAAGATCCAGCTCGAATACCCCAAAACAGAGGCGCCGGCCAACCAGCGCGTCCCCTTCCATATGACGAGGTTGAAGGGTACCACACGTCTGCCCGACCGCTGGAAGGGACTGGGCCCGGTAAGCCTCTTGCCCAGTGATGATTACGAGGGGACCCACGTTCCAGCAGAGAGGACTTCCCGTCCATTGTGTAGATCCCGAGCGCAAACCATATTGACAGCTCGCACCGCGCAGGCTGGCGGCATGCGGCGAACGGGACTTGAAGAACGAAGTAGCAGACGAGGGAGGACGAGGATGTCTGAGATGAAAGGTGACGAGCTCCTGCACGATCACAGCAACGACGGATTCGACCGGCGGGGGTTTCTGAAGTGCATGGCCTGGGCCGGAACCGGCGCGTTCCTTGTCATGCAGGGTGGCGTCC